>NZ_JBQFYA010000010.1:0-225108 GCF_056541245.1 Ruegeria sp. AI3 | reverse complement strand
ACCTGCGCCCCAAAGGCGTGAAGGGCAACGCGACCGAGAAGGCCTTGGGCCGCGCGCATATCACCTGCAACAAGAACGGCGTGCCGTTTGATCCTGAGAAGCCGACCATCACTTCGGGCATCCGTCTGGGCTCACCCGCTGGCACCACGCGCGGCTTCGGCGAGGTCGAGTTCCGCCAGATCGCGGATTGGATCATTGAAGTGGTCGACGGTCTCGCCGCCAATGGCGAAGACGGCAATGCCGACGTCGAGGCCAAGGTCAAAGCCGAAGTCGCAGACCTCTGCGCCCGCTTCCCTATCTACCCGAACCTGTAAAACCAAGGACCCTAAACCATGAGCTTTCACCCAATCGAACAGGCTCCGGCCCGTCTGAACCGCAGCGAACTGGCTGTTCCGGGCAGCCAGCCCGGCATGTTTGAAAAAGCGGCCAAGTCGGATGTGGATGTGATCTTCCTGGATCTGGAAGACGCCGTCGCGCCCGACGAAAAAGAACAGGCTAGAGCGAACATCATCGAGGCCCTGAATGACATCGACTGGGGCAACAAGACCATGTCGGTACGGATCAACGGGCTGGATACTCATTACATGTATCGCGACGTGGTGGATGTGGTCGAACAGGCCGGTCAACGTCTGGACCTGATCATGATCCCCAAGGTCGGCACCGCCGCGGATGTTTACGCCGTCGACATGCTGGTCACCCAGATCGAGGACGCCAAAGGCTACAAAAAGCGGATCGGGTTCGAACATATCATCGAAACGGCGCTCGGCATGCAGAATGTCAGCGAGATTGCTGCCGCGTCGAAACGCAACGAAAGCCTGCATTTCGGCGTTGCCGACTACGCGGCCTCGACCCGTGCGCGGACAACCATCATTGGCGGTGTGAACCCGGATTATTCGGTCCTGACGGATGCGGATCCTGAGGGCGGCCGCATGACCCATTGGGGTGATATGTGGCACTACGCGCTGGCGCGTATGGTTGTTGCGGCGCGCGCAAACGGCCTGCGCCCGATCGACGGCCCGTTCGGTGATTTTCAAGACCCCGCTGGCTATCGCGCGGCGGCAAAGCGTGCAGCGGTTCTGGGGTGTGAGGGCAAGTGGGCCATTCACCCCAGCCAGATCGCGCTGGCCAATGAGGTCATGTCGCCTTCGGATGCCGAGGTGGACAAGGCCAAGCGGATTCTCGTCGCGATGGCCGATGCAGAGGCGGCAGGCAAGGGCGCTGTCTCGCTGGACGGTCGGCTGATTGACTATGCCTCGATCCGGCAGGCGGAGGTGCTGGTTGAAAAGGCAGGTCAGATCGCTGCTGCGTGATCTGCCAAACGTTAGACGGAGCGGGCTGTCCCATCGGACGGCCCGTTTCGGTTTTGCGGGCGAAAGGCGCTGATCGGGCGGCCGAATTCACGGGTGAACGACCGCCCGAGGGCCGACGAACAGGAAAACCCGCATCGCAGGGCGATCTGTTCGACACTCAGGCGTGTTTCCTGCGCCAGATAGCGTGCATGTTGCAAACGATAGAGCTTGTAGTACTTGCCGGTCGTCATCCCCAGTTCATCCGCAAACGCGCGGCTGAGGCTGCGCTCGGAGAGCGAGACGCGTTCGGCCAGCTCAAATGTCGTCAGCGGCGTCTCGACGTTTTCAGCAATGACATTCAGGGCGTCCAGCAGTTTGGGCGACCCACGATCTTGCAATTGTTGAGAACCGCGCTTCAGCTCGGATTGGCGGGCGGGGTCGTAGATGAACATGTTCGATGCATCAAATGCGGCAGCAGGCCCGAACAGGCTCTGTATCAGGTCGAGGGTTAGTTCCAGCGCCGTGCTGGCCCCTCCGCAGGTTAGAAACGGACCAGAATGGACAAACCGGGCGCTGGACACGTTCACTTTGGGAAAGCTTTCGCGAAAGGCATCAAACTCTTGCCAGTGGATCGTGGCTTGGTGCCCGTCCAGAACTCCGGCTTCGGCTAAAATCCAAGCCGCGGTATCAAGGGCCAGAACGCGCTTGGCAGTCCGAACAGCCTGTCGGATCGCAACTAGAAGCTCTCTATTGATCTGCTGCCGGACGCGGTAACCGGCCACGATGACCAGCGTTCCGGTCGATTTTGCTGGGTCGAAGACCCGATTGGGAGAAACTTGTATTTCGCTCGAGCTTTCCACGGGTTCGCCGTTCAGGCTGGTGATCTCCCAACCCGGACTGGCGTAGAGCGCGCGCATCTTGACGTCTCGCAATGGCTCCAGCGCGCTGGCCAGAACCATGTTGGAAAACCCGTCCAGCAACAGGAACTCGAAATGCTCATGAGGGGATGACGACAAAAGTATTCCTCCTGACGAGAAATGTATCGTTTGTTCCGAGGTTTTGAAAGTAGCGTTGCCGCATTCAGTCGCCTTCCAAGGCGCGATTCCTGCTGATCGAAGGACAAAGTTATGCCCCTTGCCATGAACCGCGAAGTTTTCATCACCTGTGCCATCACCGGATCGGGTGGGACGCAGGACAAGTCTCCGCATGTGCCGCGCTCGCCCGAGCAGATTGCCAACTCGGCGATTGATGCGGCCAAGGCGGGGGCTGCCGTTGTGCATTGCCACGTACGCGACCCGGAAACCGGTGTGCCGTCGCGCGATTTGGGCCTGTACCGCGAGGTGACAGACCGCATTCGCGATGCTGAGGTCGACGTGGTGCTGAACCTGACGGCCGGTATGGGCGGTGATATTGTATTTGGCCCGACCGAGAGCCCATTTCCGGTCAATGAAGCGGCCACTGACATGATCGGCGCGACAGAGCGGATGGCGCATATCGCCGAATGCCTGCCCGAGATCTGCACGCTCGACTGTGGCACAATGAACTTCGCCGAGGCAGACTATGTGATGACCAACACCCCCGGCATGTTGCGGGCGATGGGTCAGATGATGACCGATCTTGGCGTGAAACCAGAGATCGAAGCCTTCGACACCGGCCACCTATGGTTCGCCAAGCAATTGGTGAAAGAGGGTATTCTGGAGCCCAACGCTCTGGTCCAACTGTGTATGGGTGTCCCGTGGGGTGCCCCCAACGACATCAACACCTTCATGGCGATGGTCAATGCGGTGCCGTCTGATTGGACATGGTCGGCCTTCTCGCTGGGTCGCGATCAGATGCCCTACGTTGCGCAATCGGTTCTGGCGGGCGGCAATGTCCGCGTCGGGCTTGAGGACAACCTGTTTCTGGAAAAAGGCGTTCTAGCCACCAATGCGCAACTGGTCGAACGTGCCGTGACGGTGATCGAGAACATGGGCGCCAAGATCATCGGCCCGGACGCCGTGCGCGAGAAACTGGGCTTGACCAAGCGCGCTCCCGTCGCGAAATGAACAGGCGCGTTCTTGTAACCGCAGGCGCGGCTGGCATTGGCCGCGTCATTGCGGAGCAATTCATTCAAGACGGATCACGGGTCGCGGTCTGCGATGCAGACCCTGCCGCGGTTCAGAGCTTTGCCGAAGCGCATCCCGGCAGTATCGCCGTGGTGGCCGATGTCACCTCGGAGTCCGCCATGGACGCCTTCCTGAGTTCCGTTGAGGCGGAATGGGGCGGCATTGATGTGGTCTGCGCCAATGCCGGTACCGGCGGCCCCGCCGGGCCGATCGAAGACCTTGCCTATGACGCGTGGCAGCAATGCCTCGCCACCAACGTGAATGGTTCGTATCTGACCTGCCGCTGGGCGGCGCGGGTCATGAAGGCGCAAAAAAGTGGCCTGATCGTCATGACCTCGTCCACTGCTGGGATCATGGGCTATCCGATGCGGTCGCCCTATGCGGCGGCGAAATGGGCCCTGATCGGTCTGACCAAAACCCTCGCGATGGAGCTTGGTCCCTTTGGCATCCGCGTCAACGCGATCTGCCCCGGTGCTGTCGAAGGCGACCGGATGGAGCGTGTGTTGGCCAACGAGGCTGCAGCCCATGGTCAGAGCATTGAGACCATGCGCGCCGCCTATGTGACCGGCGTGTCCATGAAAACATGGGTCACGGCGCAGGACGTGGCGAACAGCATTCATTTCCTTGCCTCAGAGGCGGGAACCAAAATCTCGGGGCAGGTTCTGTCCATTGATGGCCATACGGAGACACTCGCGCCATGACACAAAAAGCAACCATCATCGGCGGCGGCGTGATCGGCGGGGGCTGGGTCGCCCGCTTTCTGCTGAACGGCTGGAACGTATCGGTCTTTGACCCGGACCCAGAAGCCGAGCGCAAAATCGGCGAGGTGTTGGCCAATGCCCGCCGCGCCTTGCCCGCCCTTTATGACAAGGCGCTGCCAGCCGAGGGCACTCTGACTTTTCATGACGATATGGGCGAGGCTTTGGCCGGCGCCGCGTGGGTTCAGGAAAGCGTGCCCGAGCGTTTGGACCTCAAGCACAAGATCCACGCGCAGATCGACAAGCTGTCGCCTGCCGATGCGGTGATCGGGTCTTCGACCTCGGGGTTCAAACCCTCTGAACTGAACGAACACGGCGGTCGTGTCGTCGTCGCGCACCCGTTCAATCCCGTCTACCTGCTGCCTCTGGTCGAGCTGGTGGGGGTTGCCGACACATGCGCCAAGGCGTCTGATATCCTGCGGTCCATCGGTATGTATCCGCTGACCGTCCGCAAAGAGATCGATGCGCATATCGCAGACCGTTTCCTCGAGGCTGTCTGGCGTGAGGCGCTTTGGCTCGTCAAGGATGGCGTCGCCACGACCGAAGAAATCGACGAAGCGATCCGCATGGGGTTTGGTATCCGCTGGGCGCAGATGGGTCTGTTCGAAACCTACCGCGTCGCGGGTGGCGAGGCAGGGATGAAACACTTCATGGCGCAATTCGGCCCGGCCCTGCAATGGCCTTGGACTAAGCTGATGGATGTGCCGGAATTTACCGATGAACTGGTCGACCTGATCGCCGGTCAGTCGGACGCGCAATCCGGCCATATGTCGATCCGCGAACTGGAGCGTCTGCGCGATGACAACCTGATCGGGATGATGCGAGCGCTGAAGAAAACCGGCAGCGGTGCGGGCGGCGTTCTGAACGCGCATGAAGCGATGTTGCCTGACCCCGAAGGTGATGATCTGCCGATCACCGTGGATCGTGTCATCCCGCAAAGCTGGACAGACTATAATGGCCACATGAACGAGGCCCACTATATCGAGGTCTCGGCCCAGGCGACGGACAATTTCATGCTGATGATCGACGCGGATGCAGACTATATCGCGGCGGGCAACAGCTATTTCACGGTCGAGAATTTCGTGCAGTACCACGCGGAATTGCATGCGGGGGATCGTCTGACCGTCACAACGCAGGTTCTGCGGGGCGAAGGCAAGAAAATGCACCTGTTCCACCGTCTGTACGGACCGGATGGAGAGGTCGCGGCCACCGTCGAAACCCTGCTGCTGCATATGGATTTGAACGCGCGCAAGACCTCTCTGCCGACCGAGGGTGTGGCCGCGAAACTGACCGCTTTTGCCGAAGATCACGCCAAGCTGCCGACCCCTCAAGGGGCGGGCCGCCATGTGGGGCAACGGGGCTGATACCAACGCGTGCCGCCTCTGGTTTCATGAATCCAGAGGCGGCATCTACTGGCGGGTCGATCTGCAAGGATACTGATCCGCCTTTTTTGCGCATGCTTTACGGCGTTGTGGTATAATTTCCTCCAATTGTTGTTGTGTTTTGGAGGTAACTTATGATTTTTCGTTTATTGGCAACACTTTGTTTGACCTTCGCTTTGTCGACCGCGAATCCTCAGATTGCCAGGGCAGATGCGGGTGATTTCATTGGCGGCGCGGTTGTCGGAGGCGTGGTTGGCTACGCAATCGGCAAAGATCAGCAAAAGAAGAAAGCGCAGCGCTCGACCACCCGGACATATCGGCCAAGCATTCCATCTACTTCGGAAGGGGCGCAGACGCAAACGGCGCTCAACTATTTCGGCTACAATGCCGGACGGGTTGATGGTCAGGTGGGCGGCGGCACGCGAGCTGCAATCCAACGGTATCAGGCGTCCATGGGGTACCCGGTCAACGGGTATGATTTCCAACCCTATCAGCGCGATTTCCTGATGCAGGCTTATTACTGGGGCACAAGTGGCGGGCAGGCCAGCACTCAGCTCTCCGGTCAGCCTTTGTTGATGGCCTATCGTCGGCAAGTCCAAACTGGCACGGCTGTGGCCGCTGCTCCGCAACCCGCGCCGCAACCTGTAGCGCCTGTGACTGCGACGGCGGCACCTGCTGAACCGGCGCCCGAGCCTGAAGTGACCGAAACGGCCACTGCAGCCCTGCCGAGCCTGTTTGCAGGCGGTACCGGTGGCCCGTCGCTGGCCAACCGTTGTAGCGCGGTGATGCTGCAAACCTCGACCAATGGCGGCTATACCACGCTGGCGAACATGTCGGACCCCGATTTCGCCCTCAGCGAGCAGTTCTGTCTTGCGCGGAGCTACGCCATGGCACGGGGTGAAGATTTGATGCAGGACATTCAAGGCCTGACACCGGATCAAGTAGCGGCGCAATGCGAGTCCTATGGTGAGATGCTAGCGCCACAGGTTGTATCGCTGTCGTTGACGTCGAAAGCCGATGCCGAAACGCAGATGCGCAAGCTGGCTCTGGATTCTGGCCTCAGCCCTGAAGACCTTGCCGCGACCAGCAAGGTCTGTCTGGCGATGGGCTACCGTCAGGATAATATGGACAGCGCCGTAGGCTCGGCCTTGATGCTGGTTGCCATGGGTGAACCAGCATATGGAGAGCTGATTGGCCACCACCTGCGCGAAGGTTTCGGCGTGCAAGAGCGTCGCGATCTGGCGATGCAATGGTATGATGCGAGCCTGTCCGCGCTGGATGCCGGATCTCAGGCCGTGTTCCTGCCATCACAATCGGATCGCCCGGAATTGCTACGTGCGGCGATGACAAAAACACAGTAGGTCTGGCTGACCTATTCCGCGGGCGCATGGATCGCCCGCGGTTTTTTCCAGCGCTTCGATAGCAGGAACTATGATCGGGTGCCGCGCAGACCGGTGCTCTGCGTGACCTGTTCGAAGACTTAGATATCGTAGGGGCTAGTGACAAACCCTTTGGTGCGGACAATTCCTATCGTCAAGGGGGTGTCAGCGATCCGCAATCGGCCCCTTGCCTCACTGTGCTTGTTTAAGGTTGGTCCACGTTCAAAATCCGCGGGGCGTGCACATGGGTTCGGACGAGCAAGGCCGCAGCGACGCCTGCGATTGCGCCGAACAGATGCGCCTCCCACGAGATGCCGGGCTGGCCGGGCAGAACGCCCCAAAGGATTGATCCGTAAAGCACCCCAACCACCATGGCAACGGCAAGGGTCACGGGCGACCGATCAACCAATCCCCGCGCGACCAGAAAGCCGAACCACCCGAACACCAGCCCGGATGCGCCGATATGGATGGCCGTATTTCCGAACAGCCAGACCAGCGCTCCGCCCAAGGCAATGATCACGGCGTTCAAGACCAACAGCGCCCGTGTTGCTGTTGCCGCCAGCAAAGCCCCCATCAGGATCAGCGGAGGCGTGTTTGAAATGAGATGCGGAAAGCTGGCATGCAGGAGTGGCATGCCAAAAATCCCGTCCAACCCGGTGATCTGCCTTGGGATCAGCCCGAACGCGAGGTTCAGGCGGTACCCAACCGTCCAATTGAGAACCTGTATCACCCAAAGCACCGCTATGAAGAGCGCCAGGACCTTGAACCGCGAAAAAACAACACGTTTACCGTTTTTATCAATCATCTGAAATAGATAATCGTGGCAGTGACAACGATCAATACGCCTTGCAGGATGGTCGGATCAGAGTGTGGGCGCTGACGCGCTCAGGTGGTAAAGACCTCGAAATGGATCTGGTTTTCCGCAAGCCCTAACGCTTCAAGACCGGATTTCAGGTCGGTCATGAAATCCAACGGACCGCAGAGCAAATACTGAGCGTTGGGACCGGCATTCAATGCGACCAACGCCTGCGCTGTGATCCGGCCTTTGACGTCAAAATCCTGCCCCGCCACATCCTGGGCCTTAGGCGCGCTGTAGTAGATCCGTTTCCGTGCGGTCGGGCTTGTGGCAATCAGGTCGTCAACTTCGCCGCGCAGCGCGTGAAATCGTCCGTTGCGCGCGGCGTGAATGAACCAGACCGGACGATCAGGGTGCTGTGCCACAGCCTGATGCAGCATTGCGATCATCGGGGTCGCGCCAACCCCGGCGCTGACAAGGACAAGGGGGCTGTCACCGGAAGGGATCAGGAAATCTCCGGCTGGCGGCTTGGCCTCAATCATGTCACCCACTTGCACCTTGTCGTGCAGAAAGCGGGACGCAGCACCATTAGGCTCGCGTTTGACCGTGATCCTGTAGTGGTCCTCGGCCGGGTTGCCGGACAGGGTGTATGTCCTCCGCAGTTTAGTTTCATGCGTCGGAACGTTGAGCGCAATCGGCAGGTGCTGCCCCGCCTCAAAGGCGGCAAGTGGACCTCCGTTTGCGTGTCGCAAGTGAAATGAGGTGATCCCCTCGGCCTCGGCAATCTTATCCGTAACCACCAGCTGTCTCGATGGGGTCGGCTCAGTCGACCATCGCAACGACAGCGCGTTTGGTCGGTCGATCACGGCATCGACCTGTACGTCTATCATGCGCAGAATATTGGGGTCACGCGCCTCGGCCGGAGCCCAGTCGATCTCGGCCCGCCCGGACAGATGCAGCAGTCCTCCGGTCGCGAAATCGACGAATAGCAGCCCGATGCGGGGGTTCTCCAACAGGTTGCCAATCGTATTGAAGAAATTGTTTCCGGAATAGTCGGGAATACGCAGACGGTTTGGAGCGACGACGCGGACAAAACCGGGTGTCCCTCCGCGGTGAGAGGCATCAAACCCGTTCGACGCCGCCTGTTGCGGACCATGTCGACCGGACCCGATGAACAAGGTATCCGAGGCGCTTATACGTGCGATCTGTTCGGGGTTGAGGTGGTCCGATACCAGCGCCTCTGCCGGTTTATTGCCGGCCGCCCGCCGCCAGTCGCGTTCATTGATATACTGAGGGCAGTTGCCGAAGCTCTGGCGAATGTCGATTGCGAAACCGGTGTCGGTTGGACGGGTCCGACCGCTGAACCGATTGCGTCGCCGCGTCGCCAGCTCGATGCCGACAACGCCGATATCGGCCCCTTTTCGCAGGCTTTCTGCCAGCGGATCACGCGGGTCGATCACGGTATCAACCGTCAGTCTGCGGGGATCAGGCGAATGAACGAACCCGTTTTCGCCTTCAATGATTGTCGCCCATATGCGGCCTTCTGCATCGCTGGACGCAGCCACCAGAAACGGCTGCGCCTGATAGAAGGCGCGATGCTGGTCCGGCAAGTGGTCGCGAATGTACGGAGCGGCCCTCCGGGCTATATCGCCCGCACCCGCCCGCACCTGCGCCGCCAGTTCGCCCGCGTGAAACGGAGTATCCGTGCCAGACATCGTCTTACCTCCTTAGTATGTGTTTAAAAGCCCAGATCGCTCAGCCCCGGATGGTTGTCCGGGCGACGGCCCAGAGGCCAATGGAACTTGCGCTCACCCTCTGTGATCGGCATTTCGTTGATGCTGGCAAACCGGTTGGCCATGTAGCCACTCTCGTCGAATTCCCAATTTTCGTTGCCGTAGGCCCTGAACCAATGACCACTGTCATCACGGTATTCATAGGCGTATCGTACCGCGATGCGGTTGCCGTCATAGGCCCAGAGTTCCTTGATCAGGCGATAGTCCAGTTCCTTGTTCCACTTGCGGGTCAGAAACGCCTCGATCTCGGCGCGGCCAACAGGGAATTCGGCCCGGTTGCGCCATTTGCTGTCCGGCGTGTAGGCCAGCGCGACCTTGGCCGGGGTGCGGCCATTCCAGCCGTCTTCGGCCAGACGGACCTTTTCAATCGCGGTTTCGCGGGTGAAGGGCGGCAGAGGGTGGCGAGGTTCTTCGAGTGTCATTGCACGTCTCCGATTGGGTGTTTGGCGCAGACGTTTAAGCGACGAGGCCCACGGCCGTGGCTGGCATCGGCTCGAATCCGTCCAGCGCCTCGAACCGGGCGATCCATGCCCGCACATTCGGATAGGGGTCGAGCGAGACGTTCCCCTCGGGTGCGTGGGCAGTGTAGGAGTAGGCCGCGACATCTGCGATGGTCGGTCGGTCGCCAACCAGCCAGTCGCGGCCTTCCAATCCCTTTTCAAGCTTTTGCATCGCCTTGGCTGCGGTTGCGGCGGCGAAATCGACGTCCAGAGGTGCACCAAACACCGTGATCAACCGCGCCGCGGCGGATCCGAACGCGATCTCTCCTGCGGCGAGGGTCAGCCAGCGCTGCACCGCCGCTTCGCTCATCGCATCGGTCGGCATCCAGTCGGGCGCGTATTGCCGGGCGAGGTACACGAGGATCGCGTTGGAATCCGAGACCACAACATCGCCATCCTCAAGCACCGGGACTTGCCCGTTGGGGTTCATCGCCAGAAACTCGGGCGATTTGTGTTCGCCTGCGACGAGATCGACGAAAACGGCCTCATGGGCGATACCAGCTAGCTTGGCAAAGACCAGAGCGCGGTGCGCGTGGCCGGATTTCGGGAAGTGGTGGATACGTACTGCGTTCGACATTTGTCAGCTCCTGTCATGCGCGGAATTGCTTCTGCGGCTATAAATACAGCTTGCCATCAGGGGCGATAATGGGCACTTTCAGCGGATCATTAAGCCCTAGGAGGGCGTAATACGTATGGACAAGATCGACCGAATGCGCGCCTTTGCGCTGGTGGCGCAGAATGCCTCGTTCACTTTGGCAGCCCAGCGGCTTGGGCGGTCGTCTCGCTTGGTCAGCAAATACGTGGCCGATCTGGAGGAGGCGCTGGGCGTTCAGCTTCTGAACCGAACCACCCGCAGTGTATCCCTGACGGATGCGGGGACGACCTACTTGGCGATGTGCGAACCGCTTTTGGACGGGTTTGACGAAATGGAAGAGGCGGTGCGCAATGCGCAGACCTCTTTGCGCGGTGTGATACGGATTTCCGCGCCGACAGGGTTCGGCTCACTACGGCTGGCCCCGTCGCTGGCGGCTTTTGTCGAAAAGCATGCTGAGGTCGAGATTGATCTCAACCTTTCAGACCGCCGGGTGTCGATCATCGAAGAGGGTCTGGATTTGGCGATCCGGATCGGGCCAACGCGGGACAGTTCGCTTAAGATGCGCCGGTTGGGGCCGATGCCGCTGATTGTGTGCGCGTCTCCTGACTATCTCGAACGTGCAGGTGTGCCCGCGCATCCAAGTGCCCTGGCCACGCATGAGTGCATCCTGGACGGCAACATGAGCGACCCAGCAGTCTGGCGCTTTGATGTCGAAGGCAACGAGGTGGCGGTGCACGTCAATGGTCGCCTTCAGGCCAATGCGCCTGCGGCTTCGGCGCGGCTGGCCGCTGCAGGAGTGGCCGTTGCCAGATGCCCGGCCTACACGGTGGCCGATGCCCTTAGCTCCGGGGAATTGGTCGAGCTGTTCGCCGAACACCGCGTCACGCCTTACGTCGTGGCCGCCCTTTTCCCGCAAAACCGCAGGCTGACCACGCGGGTCCGCGCGTTGATTGACCATCTGGCAAGCGATGACTTGATCTGCAACGCCGGGGCGTGACGGCTATGCCTTCAGGTGCCTAGACCCTTGACCAATCCCTGGCCCCTTGTTTTCGTAGGGTCGAGCGATGGGCAACTCTCACCTGCACTGAGGGAACGCCCGCAGCCGTGGAAGGGATG
The DNA here is from genome assembly GCF_056541245.1 of Ruegeria sp. AI3. NCBI lineage: Bacteria > Pseudomonadati > Pseudomonadota > Alphaproteobacteria > Rhodobacterales > Roseobacteraceae > Ruegeria > Ruegeria sp. AI3. The sequence continues at coordinate 213,395 of NZ_JBQFYA010000010.1, read as the reverse complement.
GTATGGCCGAAATCGAACGTTGGCTGAACAAGCACGGACTGGCCAAATACGCCAGCGCCTTCGCCGACAATGAGATTGAGCTGGGCGACCTGACAGAGCTGACCGACGAAGATCTGGTGACCATTGGGTTGCCTCTGGGGCCACGGCGGCGGTTCATGAAAGCGGTGCGCGCAACCACTGACGGCACCCCCCGACCTCAAAACACGGCACTGGGCGCGTCGATCGTGGCCGAACGCCGTCAGCTGACGGTCATGTTCATTGATCTGGTCGGCTCGACCGAGATTTCGCAGCGGGTCGATCCCGAAGATCTGGCCGAGGTTCTCCGGCTGTTCAAAGAGACCTGCGCGGCATCCGTTGCGGATTTTGATGGTCAGATTGCAAGCTATTACGGCGACGGGATCATGGTGTTCTTCGGGTTTCCGCTCGCCCATGAAGAAGACCCCGAGCGTGCCATCCGCGCCGGGTTGCGTATCATCCGTGAAGTGCCTGAGATCCGCACTCACGCAAAACTCCAGGTGCGGATCGGGATCGCCACCGGTCTGGTCGTGGTTGGCGATTTGCGCGGTGAGAAGATGTTCGAAGACGGCACCGCGATGGGTGAGACACCCAATCTGGCCGCCCGTCTTCAGGCGATGGCGGAACCCGGCACCATGATCGTGTCACCTCGGACCCATCAGTTGGCCGGTGGGGCCTTCGACTATGTGCTGCAAGGGTCTTTCAAGTTGAAGGGGTTCACGAAAGAAGTTGAGGCGTGGCAAGTGATCGGCGCGCGCGACACGGACAGTCGTTTCAGGCGCATTGAGGGTGCCTCGCTCGGCCCTCTGATCGGTCGCATGACAGAATATGAGACGCTGAGCGACAAGTGGAAGCTGGCCAGTGAGGGCGAAGGTCAAATCGTGCTGGTGTCCGGAGAGCCGGGGATCGGGAAATCGCGACTGATCGAGGAGTTGCGGCAGAAAGCCCCTCAAGGCGCGCATGAGCAAATCCGACTGCAGTGTTCGCCGTACCATTTTGCCAGCTCGTTTTATCCGATCATCCGGCGGCTTCACCATGTTGCCGACCTGCGATCTGAGGACTCGGATGAGGCAAAGCTGGAGAAGATATCGTCGGTTTTGAAAGACCCTTCAGATCAGGTTCTGCGATTGGCTGCGTCCCTATTGTCGGTCCCGTTCGAGGATCGGTTGGGGCCACTGACCCTGACGCCGCAGCAGATCATGGATCAGACACATGAGATGTTGTTGGACCATTTGCTAGCCCATGCATCGGAAAAGCCGGTTTTGCTGTTGTTTGAGGACGCGCATTGGCTCGATCCGACGACAAAGGCGCTAATGGATCGGCTTGTGGACCGTCTTAGGGATCTTCCGGTGATGGTCGTGATGACCTTCCGGCCCGAGTTTGACCCAGGTTGGGCGTTGCAATCCAACCTGACAAAAGTGGTTCTCAGGCAGCTTGATTTTCAGGACGTTAAACGCATCGCAAATGAGGTAGCGCGAGGGCAGGACATCCCCGACGCCATGTATGAACTGGTGGCGGCCCGATCCGATGGCGTGCCGCTTTACGTAGAAGAGGTGACGAAGGATCTGTTGGAATCCGGCGATATGCCCGATGCTCCAATCGCCCGCGCCAGCGGAGGGGCCTCTGCTGCAAGCTCGGTTCCCAGTGCCTTGCATGATGCGCTGATGGCACGTTTGGACCGCCTGAGCTCGGCCAAGGAAGTGGCGCAGATCGGGGCTGTGATCGGGCCTCAATTCTCGTACCCGCTGATCTCGAAAGTGTCGCGTTTTAGCGACACCGTGTTGCGGTCCGGTTTGGAACTGTTGGTTGAGGCTGGCATCGTCACGACCTCGGGCGATGATGCGTTGCAGATCTTCAGCTATCGCCACGCCCTGATCCGCGACACCGCCTATAACAGTCTTCTGAAAACCGAACGCCGGGTTCTGCACGCGCGGGTCGCCAAGACGCTGGACCAGAAAACCTCAGCGGTCGAGGATGCAGGCCCCGAAGTTCTGGCCCATCACTATACCCTTGCAGGTATGGTGGATGAGGCGATTGACTGTCGCTATCTGGCCGGTCAGCGCGCCGTCAAACGCTCGGCCAATACCGAGGCGAATACGCAGCTGTCCCTGGCGCTTGATCTGCTGGGCGACCAGACGACCAGTCCTGAGCGTGACAAGCGAGAGATCGAGATACAGACCCTGCGCGCAGGGGTTCTGCGCTCGACGGCAGGTATCGCCGCAGATGAGACCGGTTCGACCTATGCCCGGATACGGGACTTGTGCGAACGCATGGATGAGACAGAGAACTTGTTCCCGGTCCTCAACGGCCTCTATTCCTTTCACTTGGTTCGGGGTGAGTATGATTTGGCGCGGGTCGTGGCGCGGCAACTTCTGGACTTGGCGGACACATCAGGCGAAACGCAACATCAGATGGTAGCCCATCGGGCGATGGGCGCGGTGCTGTTTCATATCGGAGAGCTGGACCCCGCCCACACGCATCTCGAACAGGCGCTGGCGCTGTACCGCCCCGAACGCGATGCGCATCTGGCCTATGTCTATGGGTCCGACCACGCGGCCATAACCTCTTGCTTCCTGAGCCTCGCAACCTGGATACGTGGTGAGCCGGACAAGGCGTTGGAGATTCAGACTCGGGCGGTTGAGGCTGCCCGCGACCTTGAACATGCCCATAGCGTTGCGCAGGCTCTGACTTACCTGTGCATGCTGCACCTACTGCGCCGCGATCCGGACGCTGTGACGCAGGCCGTGGAGCAACTGGAAGAGCTGTCGAACAAGCACGCGTTCACCTTTATGACACTGACAGCCAATGTCTGGAGAAGCTGGGTCAAGGCCTATGCATCCCCCGGCCCGGAAACGATCCGCGACCTGAGAAAGGCGTCTGAAGCATGGTGGGCCAGCGGAGCGGGTAATCACAAACCGTTCTTCATGACACTGATTGCCGAAGTCACGCTTGCCATGGGCGACCATGAAGGTGCGTTGACCGCTTTGGCGGAAGCGCGTGAATATCAGCGTTTGACCAACGAGGGGTGGGCACAGGCAGAAACCGACCGGGTTTTTGCGCTGGCGAAATCCTCGACCAGTCCAGCCGAGGCGGAGTTCCGGCAGGCTTTGTCTCGCGCACAGGACCAGAGGGCGCGGATGTTTGCCCTGCATACGGCCATAGATTTCGCCCGAACCTGCGAGCGGTTTCACTGCGCGGCGATTGCAAAAACAGAGCTTCAGGCGGCGGCTGAGGCGATCTCGGGCGGGGATGAAACGGTTGAGATGCGCCTCGCTCGTGAGTTGTTGGCCGGGGTTGAAACGGCCTAGGCGCGCATCCGTACGTGTTCAGGATCATAGGGTGAGGCAGGGATGACCTGCGCGTCGATCAAATCGCCGCACATGTCGATCTGCACACGGGTGCCTTCGCCCGCCAGCGCTGGATCAATGAACGCGTAGGCCAGGTTCTGCCCGACCCGATGACCCCAATCGCCCGAGGTGACGGTGCCCACCACAGTGTCGCCCTGCATCAATGAGGCCCCGCCATGAGCCGGTGCTTGGGTGGCGTCGATCTGCAGCGTCACGAGTTGCTTGCGCTTTCCGCTGGCGTGGCGTTCAGACAGGGCCTCCTTGCCGATGAACTCGCCTTTGTTCAGGTTTACGAACCGATCCAAGCCGGTCTCATATGGGTCGAATTCCGTGAGAATGTCGGATTTCCAATGCAGAAAACCCTTTTCCATCCGCATGGATTCCACCGCGCGCGCGCCAAACAGCTTCATGTCATGGGCCTCGCCCGCCGCGCGCAAGGCAAGAAAGGCCGCGTAGAGTGAGGCGTTGGGGACGTGGATTTCATAGGCCAACTCGCCCGAGAAGCTGACACCCATGACCGTGGCCGGGGCGAACCCGACGAAACATTCGCGCACGGACAGCCAGGGGAAGGCCTCTTTCGACCAGTCGCCGCGCGCGCAGGAGGACAGGACATCGCGGGCCTTGGGGCCAGCCAGAACCAGAATGGTCTGGTCATTGGTCAAGGAGCGGATCTGAACATCCTCATCCTTGCGAATGTGCTGGGTCAGCCAATCCATGTCGTGATATTCGCTGGCCGCAGCCGAGCCGTACCACACACGCTCTGGCCCCCGATCCGAGGCAGGCAGGTTTGCCACGGTGGCTTCAGCTTTGACCATGCCGTGGTGGTTCAGAAGGTAGCCCAGACCCACGCGGCTGCCGCGCTTCGTGACCGTGCCGCAGATCATACGATCGAGGAAGCTGTGGCGATCGGTACCGGTGATCTCGAACCGGTTGAAGCCGTTGACTTCGCACAGGCCAACATTCTCCTGAACGTTCTTCACGTCGGCGGCGACGATGTCGAACGCCTCGTCAAAGTTGTAGGTAAGGGTCGGGTGAAAATCGGGCGATGGCTTGATGTAGTCCATCCGCTCCCACCCGTTCACAACGGTAAACTCAGCCCCTTCTGCTGCCAGTACGGGCGTCAGCGGGGTCGTCTTGGCCGGGCGTCCGGCGGGGCGATGTTCATGCGGGAAGTGGAACCGGAATTCGTTCTGATAGTCCTCGATAGCTTTCAGTGAGGTCAGTTCCACATTCGTATGACCGGTGAACCGCCGCGGATCGAGGCACCATGTGTCATAACAGGCTTCACCATGCACGATCTGTTGCGCCAGCAGCCAGCCATGGCCGCCACCTTCGCCCAGACCCGCGCGCAGGCCGATGATGCAGAAGGCGTTGCGTTTGCCGGGGATCGGACCCACCAGCGGGGCTCCGTCGATGGTATAAGTGATCGGCCCGTTCACTATGGACCGAATGCCGGTCTCTTCTAGAGCAGGCATACGCTCAAACGCTCCGGCAAGAACGTCCATGACACGCTCCAGATCGTCCGGGCAGAGGGCATTCACAAAGTTCGGATCAATCCCGTCCATGCCCCAAGTTTTGCAATCCTGCTCATAGAACCCGACCAGCAGCCCACCCTTTTCCTGACGGCAGTAATAATCGCTGATTGGGCAGCGCAGCAGAGGCATCCGGTGACCGGCTTTGGCAATACCGGGGATGTCTTCGGTCAGGAAATACTGATGCTCCATCGAGGCTACGGGATGGTGAACCCCCATCATCGCGCCCACTTCGTTTACGCGGTAGCCACAGGCATTGACGACGATGTCACAATCAATGTCGCCATGTTCCGTATGCACAGTCCAAGTGTCATCCTTGTGTTGGGTCAGCGCGGTGACCGGCGTATTGCGATAGACCTCGGCGCCAGCTTTGCGAGCGTGATAGGCCAGCGCCTGACACAGCTGGGCCGGGTCGATGTCTCCGTCCAGAGGGTCCCACAATCCACCCAACAAGTTGGTGGTTGAGATCAAGGGGTGCCGGCGGGCGCATTCCTCGGCATCGATCACCTCAAAATGCACCCCCATCCCGCGCGCCATCGAGGCGAAGTGGCGATAGCCTTGCATCTGCGCCTCGGTATTGGCCAGGCGGATGCCGCCATCGGCGTGGTGGTAGTTGATCGGATATTCGGGGTTTTCGGAGAGTTCTTTGTACAGGTTGATCGAATGCGTCTTCAGCCCGACCATGGTCTGGTTCATGCCGAAATTTGTCACCTGCGCTGCCGAATGCCATGTGGTACCACTTGTCAGCTCGTTCCGCTCGACCAGAACCACGTCGCTCCAGCCTTCCTGCGTCAAGTGGTAGAGCGCCGAGCAACCAGCAATGCCGCCGCCGATGACAACAACTTTGGTACGGGATTTCATGACGGGTGAGCCTCCGGAGTTCGCTTGCCCCGCATACGAAGTCCGTTTGTCACCATGTGCAATTGTAGAGTGATATATTGAGACGTTATCAAAATTAGAAATCTATTTTTTCGAAGTAAAAGAGATGATCTTGCGCCACGGGCAACAATTCCTCTTGCTTGATGTCACAAACCCCCTTTTTCAAAGGACTGGGAATGGCTGGACAGCGTAGCAAGCGAGGTGGGCGCGAAGGGCGTCTGGCACAACGGGCAGCCAAGCCCGCGTTTGATCCATGTCCGCCCGGTCAGATCGGTGGGATGTATAAGCCGCTCAGCGAAGCCGACCTGCGCCGCATCTATGATACTGCCCTCGACTTGCTTGAGAAACTGGGTATCGGTGAGGTGCCGGAGAGACTGCACAACGATCTGTTGGCCGTGGGTGCCGTGGACAACGGTAGAGGACGCGTTCTTTTCCCGCCTGAGCTCGTCGAAGAGGCGATTGATCAAGCCGCAAAGACCTTCACCTTGCATGGCCGCGATCCCAAGAGGTCGATCGAAGTTGGTGGCAACAAAGTGTATTTCGGAACCGGCGGCGCTGCGGTGCAGACGCTTGATATGGAAAGTGCGCTCTATCGGCCTTCGACCCTGAAGGACCTGCATGCCTTTACGCGGCTACAGGACACGCTGGCGAATATCAGCTGGTTCACACGTTGCTGCGTGGCGACCGATGTGCCGGACAACTATGATCTGGATGTTAACACCGTTTTCGCGCTGCTCAAGAACACCACCAAACCGACGGCGACGTCCTTCACGCTGGCCGAATATGTCGCTCCGATAGTCGAGATGCTGGACATCGCCGCAGGAGGGCCCGGAGAGTTTGCCAAACGCCCGTTCATGAAGGCGCATATCAGCCCGATGATATCGCCCATGCGTTATGGCGAAGATGCGGTGGATGTCACTTACGCATGCATCAAACACAATATTCCGATCTCGTGCATCACGGCGGCGCAGGCCGGAGCAACGGCGCCTGCGACCTTGGCGGGGTTTCTGGCGCAATCTCTGGCGGAAACCTTAGCGGCCCTATTGATGGTCCACGCAATCCAGCCCGGTTTTCCGATGGTGTTTTCGAACTGGCCTTTGGTCATCGACCTGCGCACTGGGGCATTTTCTGGCGGCAGCGGAGAGACAGCGGTGTTGAATGCCGCGTCGGCGCAGCTGTCCAATTGGCTTGGTTTGCCGTCTGGCGTGGCCTGTTCGATGACCGATGCCAAGGCCATAGACGCGCAATATGGGATGGAGAAAGGCATAACCTCCATGGCTGCGGCTTTGGCGGGTGGAAACTTGATCTACGAAAGCTCTGGCATGACTGCATCGCTGTTGGGGGCCAGTTTCGAGGCTTTCGTGCTGGATGATGAGATGCACTCCAACACCTATCGCGCCTTGCGCGGGGTCGAGGTGACGGACGACAACCTCGGGTTCGATGCGATTTGTGATGCCGTTCTGGGCGATGGGCACTTCTTGGGTGGCCAGGACACTCATGCCGCGATGGAGCGTGATTACTTCTACCCCACACTTGCTGATCGAGCTGAGCCGCGCACATGGGCCGAAAATGGCGCGCAAGATGCATGGGGTAGGGCAAGGGCTCGCGCGGGCGAGATTCTTCGCGAACACAACCCCTCGTACCTCACGCCTGAGCAGGAGGAGGCCATCCGGTCTCGGTTCAAAATTCTGATCTGATCATTCTACCAGTTTGAAGCTATCCGCCAGCCACGGAGTTTTCTCATATTGCGCAGTCAAAGCGTGATCTCGGATCAGTGCGCGCATCTTGCCATCTATCAGGTCCAACACGGACCGCGAACAATCGGGTGTAGAGACAATCGCAAGGGTGCGGGCAAAGCTTTTGCCCGGAAACTTGTGCATGCTGAGTTTTGGGTGAAACCTTTTGGCACGCGAGAACAGCAAAGGGGTGGTGATGGTCCAGCCCGCACCTGCGGCGACCATCGCCATCAAAGTCTGGTTGTTGCTGCATTCGAAATTGGACTGCGGTGAAAGCCCCAGCCGCCGCATTTGGGACTCGATCTGACGGGCGATGATCAGATTGCCGGAAAACCGCAAGAACGGCAGTTTGGTGCGCCCTTCGACAATGTCCGAAAGGGATTTCTCGCTAAACCGAGGGAGGACGACCACAAACGGGTCTCGTAACAACGGGCGATCCTGTAGGTCCCGTAGCCGTTCCTCTGGGGTGGTCGTGATCCCCAGATCAAGATGTCGGTTGCGCAGCATCTCGACAATAGCGTGGCTGGAATCGGTGTGGTACATGAAATCGCTGCTCGGCATATGGCCCGAAAGAAAGACGGCGAGTTCAGGGATGATATCGCTGTCGAAATCCTCGATCGTGCCGATCCTGAGGTAACTCGCTTCGGCAATATTCCCGGCGGATGCTTCGGCCTTGGCATTACGGATGGCATAGAGCGCATCGCTGATATTGCGCAGAAAGACCTGCCCTTTTGGCGTCAGAACCATCGGCCTGCGCGAGTGGTTGAACAGCTCGACCCCAAGGTGGTCTTCGAGATTGCGCAAGTGATGCGAGACAGTGCTGATGGTCAGGCCGGTCTCTTCAGCTGCGGCCTGAAGCGATCCTTTCTGGGCGCAGATCTGAAACAACTCCAAGCCTTTAAGGTTCAGGTCTTTGGAGGCTGAATGGCGGGGCATGTTTCCTCGGCGCGAACTAGGCGTGAATTAGCTACAATGATTTGAAATTATTGTTGGTAAATAATCAAATCAACGAAAAGCCGCACCTACTAACCGGTACGCCACAATCTTCTCGTGTTGCAGATGACACAACAGCGTGAAGATACGGTATTCCTTTTTTCTTTCGCCCTATCATTCTTTATTCGTACCCAAGAAAAATGGCACGATCCTGCGGATGTCGTGCAAATAGGTAGTGAGGCAACTCAGGTTGGAAAACGGCCTTCTCTTTTCGATTCTGCCCGATGCCACGGCATGTGAAAGCTGCGTCTCCGTACCAATTGTCCGCAGCCCGGAGGCCAACCATGCTTGATGCTCGCATCCGCCCTCTGATCGATCCGCCGCTGAACGCGATTGGGCGGGGGTTGGCGGCGCGTGGTGTCTCGGCTGATCTTGTGACTCTGACGGGTCTGGGCTTCGGCCTCTTGGCCGCTGGGGCGATCGTGCTGGGTCTGCAGGTTCTGGCCGTCCTGTTCATCCTGTTGTCGCGTCTGGCGGATGGTCTGGATGGGGCAATCGCGCGCGCTGGGCGAAAGACCGACTTTGGCGGCTACCTCGATATCACCTGTGACTTTCTGTTCTACGGCGCGATTCCCATGGCGTTTGTCTGGGCGGACCCGTCGGCAAATGCCATGGCCGGGGCATGGCTGCTGGTCAGCTTCTACTTTAACGGCGCGACCTTTCTGGGTTATGCGATCCTGGCCGAAAAACGCGGGTTTAAGACGCAGAAACACGGTGCAAAGTCGCTCTACTTCACTGGTGGTCTTCTGGAAGGCACTGAAACCATTGCCTTCTTCATCGCAATTTGCCTGCTGCCCAACTGGTTCGGCCCGATGGCATGGGCGTTTGGCACGGTTTGCTTTGTCACCGCAATTTCGCGCATCCTGTTGGCGCGGCAGGTCTTCACTCACTCGGAATAAACGCAAGGAAAACCCATGAAACATCTATTTGCTGCCCTCTGCGCGGCGCTGGCCGGAACAGCATGGGCTGAACCTGATCCCGCAAACTGGCAGGACGTTCTGGATGAGGCCAATGGCCAGACCGTCTATTGGAACGCATGGGGTGGTTCGACCACTATCAACGATTTTATCGAATGGGTCGGAACCCGCGTCGAAGAGGAGCATGGCGTCAAGCTTGAGCATGTGAAACTCACCGATACGGCCGATGCGGTCAGCCGGGTGATTGCCGAGAAGTCTGCGGGTCAGGACAAAGATGGAGCGATTGATCTGATCTGGATCAACGGTGCCAATTTCAGTGCCATGAAAGAGGCAGATCTTTTGTTCGGCCCCTTTGCTGAGGCTCTGCCCAACTGGCGGTTCGTAGATGTGGAAGGCAAGACCGTCACTACCGATTTCACCGTTCCGACCGAGGGGTTCGAAAGCCCTTGGGCCATGGCGCAGGTCGTGTTCATCTATAACAGCGAGGCTCTGCCCGAACCGCCTAAATCCTCTGAGGCAATTCGTGAATGGGCGGCTGCGAACCCGGGTCGGTTCACGTTCCCTCAGCCCCCTGACTTTCTGGGAACGACGTTCCTGAAACAGATGCTGATTGAACTGGTCGAAGACCCGGCCATCCTGCAACAGCCCGCTGGTGACGACTATGCGCAGGTGACGGCGCCGCTGTGGGACTGGCTGCAGGATGTCACGCCGGACCTCTGGCGTGCAGGTCGCGCCTATCCGCAAACCGGGCCAAGCCAACTGCAGCTGATCAATGATGGAGAGGTCGACATGGCGATCAGCTTCTCTCCGGGTGAGGCGACAACGGCCATTGCCAACCAACAGCTGCCGGAAAGCGCGCGGACTTTCGTTCTAGAGGATGGAACGCTGGGCAATGCCAGCTTTGTTGCGATCCCCTACAATGCCTCGGCCAAGGCGGGTGCCATGGTCGTTGCAGATTTCCTGATGAGCCCCGAGGCGCAACTGCGAGCGCAAGACCCGGATGTATTGGGCTTTAGCACCGTGCTGGACATGGCCGCTCTGCCCGCTGACGATCGCGCCGGCTTCGACGCGTTGGAGCTGGGCGTGGCAACCCTTTCGCCCGCTGAGCTTGGCCAAGCCTTGCCCGAGCCGCATCCAAGTTGGATGACCCGGATCGAAGCGGATTGGGCCGAGCGTTACGGCGTTGGCAACTGACCTCAGCCCCGGCCAACGATGGGGGCTGGCACCGACGCTGACGATAGCGTTGCTGCTGGGTCCCATCGCAGCTGGGCTTTTGGGAACGATCCTCCCGGCCTTCGGAGGCATGCGCCCGGACGGGCAAAACGGGTTCTCGTTTGATCCATGGGCGCGCCTCTGGGCAGAGCCCGGCGTGGGCCAAGCCCTATGGTTGTCGTTCAAAACCGGTTTCCTTTCAACGCTTGGGGCGCTGATCGGGTGTTTTCTGCTGATCGCAGGTTGGCAGGGCACGCGCGCGTTTTCGCGGCTCGAGGCGCTGCTGTCGCCCCTTTTGTCTGTACCCCATGCGGCAGCCGCGCTGGGGCTGGCGTTCCTGATTGCGCCGTCTGGCTGGATTGCGCGTCTGATCTCGCCTGGTCTGACGGGATGGACCCGCCCTCCCGACGTGTTGATCCTGCAAGACCCCGGCGGGTGGTCTTTGATTGCTGGGCTGATGATTAAAGAGTTGCCGTTCCTGTTGCTGATGTCGCTGGCCGCGCTGCCTCAGATCAAATCGGCCGAGCGGATGCGCGTGACGCAAGTGCTGGGCTACGGCAGGGTCCGAGGGTGGTTTCTGGCCGTGATGCCCGCGCTCTATACGCAGATCCGGCTGCCGATCTATGCAGTCTTGGCCTACGCGATGTCGAATGTGGATGTCGCAATGGTATTGGGGCCGTCGCGCCCGCCGACGCTGTCCATGTTCATCCTGCGCTGGATGACGGACCCCGATTTGGCCCTGCGCGCACCCGCTGCTGCGGCTGCGTTGGTTCAATTGGGGCTGGTGGCCGCAGCCATCATGGTCTGGCGGGGGGGTGAAAGGGCCGTGGCCGCGCTGATCAACCGTGGTGTGGAAAGCGGAACGCGCGGCATGGGCTTGCGCGACACCATCCTCAGAACCCTTGGCCTCGTGGTGTCACTCACGGCTGGGGTCGCGGTGTTTGGCGGGCTAATCAGCCAACTCATCTGGTCTTTCGCCGGACGTTGGAGGTTTCCCGACGCGTTACCGAGCAGCTTCAGCCTAATGGCCTGGGAGCGCCACGGCCCGGACGCGGTAGAGGTCACCTTGGTCACCTTGGCACTAGCCTTTGCCACCGCACTGATCGCCCTGGTTCTGGTGATCGGCTGCCTGAACGCAGAACTCCGCACCGGGCGTGCAATGAACAGAACCGGGACGGTTATATTGTACCTACCGCTCATCCTGCCTCAGATTGCTTTCCTGCCGGGCCTGCAGATCCTGATGATCCAGATCGGAGCGGCACAGGGCATCCTTCCCGTGATCCTGACCCATTTGGTCTTCGTTCTGCCCTACGTGTTTCTGGCCATGGCGGGCCCCTACCGCGCGCTCGACCGCCGCTATGCCACGATTGGGGCCGCTATGGGGCTGAGACCGGTTGGAGTGCTCTGGCGTATCCGGCTGCCAATGTTGCTAGCTCCGATCTTGACGGCGCTTGCGGTGGGGATGGCGGTGTCAGTCGGCCAATATCTGGCCACTCTTCTGGCCTCGGGCGGGCGGTTGAACACGTTGACGACCGAGGCTCTGGCCCTGTTCTCAGGCGGCGATCGCCGTGCGATAGGGGTCTGGACCATCGCACTGGCGTTCACGGCATGGCTGCCGTTTCTGCTGGCCTTGATGATCCCCAGAATTGTCTATCGCAACAAAAGCGGACTACGCCATGATTGAACAGGGCCTCTCACTGGATCAGCTTTCGATCTCTCATGCCGATGGCAGAGGACTGGTGCAGCTATCAGCTGACATTGCGCCCGGAGAGGTTCTGAGCCTGATGGGGCCGTCCGGGGTTGGGAAATCCACCATTCTTTCAGCGATCACCGGAACTTTGTCGCCCGCCTTTTGTCTTGAAGGGCGCATAGCGTTGAATGGGCGGGTTCTGAATGCCCTGCCGCCTCAGAAGCGGCGCGTGGGGATCCTGTTTCAGGACCACCTGTTGTTCCCACACCTGTCTGTTGGTCAGAATGTCGGCTTTGGCCTGCCGCCCCGTACCCCGGACCGGGCCGCGCGCATTCAGGCCGCCCTGTCCGAGATCGGGCTGGACGGGTTTGAAGCCCGCGATCCAGAGACCCTGTCCGGAGGTCAGCGCGCCCGAGTGGCTCTGATGCGGATGCTTCTGGCGGAGCCCGATGCCTTGCTTTTGGATGAGCCTTTCTCGCGTCTCGACGTTGGTCTTAGGGACAGAATGCGGGAGCTCGTCTTTACCCGAGCCCGCGCGGCACGGCTGCCGGTTTTGTTGGTGACGCACGACATCGCCGATGCCGAAGCCGCAGGGGGCAGGGTTGTGACTCTGCCTGAATAGCGGTGTTGGTCGAGATATTCAGCCTTGCCTAATTCGCCAATCCGGACAGATATTTGATCGCCGTCAGGCTTGGCAGGAACGTGTACGCACCACCGCGTGTATGGATCAGGCGGGGAAAGCCGTGCAGTCGGATCGTGCCGCCATCGGGCAGGCTGAGGTCGAACCAGCTGGTCTCCGGCGTGTTCGCCCCCAGCAGAGGGTCATTGGCCCCTGTGATTGACGGGTCGTGCAGGCCGAGGTTGATCCAGTCGCACATCACCGCTTCGAACTGCGCGCCGATATTGGCGCCGATGAAGCTGCCCAGTAAGCCGCGTTCGGCGGTGTCGGGGTTTTGGGGGTCGAAATCCGGGCCGTAGGACATGCCGCGCCGCACCAGACGTCGCGTGTAATTGGCGATGCGTTGCACGATCCGACCGCCACGCGGGTTGCCTCTCCGTAGATGCGAGCCGGCGGGACAGCGGGAGTGGGCGTTGTAGTTGAAATTGGTCAGTGAGACTTCATGCTCGGGCCATTGAGCGTCCGGTGACAGCTCATAGGGGACGCCGTTGCGCCAGCGCCCGCACATCTGGGCCGCGACGACCTCGCGCAGCGCGCCGTGGATATCCAGGTCTTCGCCGATGCGATCCAGATTATTCGGATCGACCAGTTTGTCGCGATCCGGGTGATCCATCAGATCATCGGCGGCTTTGTCCAGATAGGCCTCGAAACCGGCTGCATCCTGCGCCAGAACTCGGAACGCATTAAACGACCCGTTGAAACCAAGCGCATTGGGCGAGGGGACGCGAAACACCACGCCCTCTTGCCGTGTGGGATAGCCCAGCAGGGCGGTGCCAAGTGGGTCGATTGGCTCGTCGACACCGGCTTGCTCGGGGTCATAGACCTGTTCGAACCGGGGCTGGGAAATACCGTCGACATAGCCAAAGAACACCTTGCTGTCGGCCAGATTGCGACCGTCGCGTTTGCCCAGAATGGTGAAGGCCGCGCCAACCTGTTTCTCGACCAGGTCGAGGTGATCCAGGACGTCGGAATAGACCGACGCCATGATGTGAACCCGGTCAGGTTGATCAAACGGAGCCGGCCAGTGATCCGGTGCGCTGGTGCCGAAATCGCCCAGTTTCATCGCGCGTTTCGTCATGCCCTGCATGAATTCGCTGGGGAAGGTTTTCAGATCCTCGGGCGCAGTGCCAAGGGCGCGCAGCCCGGCATAGGTGAGGCCGATGTTGAAACAGAAGGGCGGTTTGACCTCCCACAACACCCCTCGGGTGATTTCGGGGACGGTGTCACTGCCGCCATCGACAGCGGTTGCCAGAAACTGGCGGGCCGCGGCGCGGTCGGTGACTTCAAGAAACAGATGGCGCACCAGATCGCGGCGGTAACCGCGCAGGATGTTGCCCTGAATGTCGGCGAGATCGAGTTTAGCAGTCACCAGCCTTGTCCAAATTTTTGGCGCACTTGCGCGGCGGAAACGCCCGGATAGGCGCGATAACCGCCCCCCAGCGACAGGTTAGGGTTCGCGTAGAGTTGCAGAACAAACGCACGCGGGAGGGTTTCCAGACGATGCGGCGGCTGGTTCGGAGGCAGCCCTTTGGCCTCATCCTGAAGGCCGAACAGGTCGGTCGGGAAATCGGGGGCCTGAAACAGGTCGTGTTCATGGACCCAGTCGATGAACTCCTCGACGTTGTGCTCGGTCGGGATCAGGTGTTCCGCCCCGTCCACGAGCGAGATGACGTCGTTGAACACACTGCCGATGGTGGTGATGAAATCCCGAATGTAGTTGCTGAAATCGCCGTCATAGACCGAAATCATGCAGATCTTGTCGTCGATCAGCAGAAACCGGGCGAAATGCACCGTTCCGACATTGTCGAGCCCTGCAAATATCTCTTCGACATTTTGCGCGATGGCCAGTGCAGCATGGGCACGTCCAGCGGGCGAGGGGTCTTTCAGTGGCATGATCAGGTTCATCATGCGCTGCACGTTCTCGCTGGGTTGCGGCGAGGGGCGCGGGCCACCGGGCAGTTTCGGCTTTGGGTCGCGCCAGTGCCAATAGGGCACAACGATGTAGCGCGACAGAAACTTGAACCATCCCCGATCCGGCAGGGTGTTGACATAGCGATTGAACCAACTGTTCTGACGAGTCATGACCTTACCCCTTCGAAAACGGGCAGGGGGACCCGCCGCGCCAAGCGCTTGAGATTTTGTACGAGTCGATGCGCATTTTCAGCACTGGATCATCCGAAGCCTCGATGCCGGGGGGCAGCAAACCGGGATTGAAGCTGAGCTTTTCGGACTGTTCCACCTGATCCTCGGGCACCGCATTCAGCGTCAGCATACCCATCAAGATCCGCTTGCGATGAGGCGGCCAGGGGCGCGCGGAGTTGTTGAAATCGTCTCCGACCTCACCGATTGTCATCATTAGCGAAAACCGCGCAGGTTCCTTGGCGAGACGTTCCCTAAGTTCAGCCTGCAGATAGTCATCCACCGGTGTCTCATCCGGGTCGGTGTTCAGCACACCTGCGATGGGTTGCCACGAAAACCGCACCCAGCGGCGCACGCCTTCGGCTCCGGTCACGATGAATGTATGGCAGGCGTGATAGGCCGCCCGCGCGTAGCTGGTCGGCGCTCCGATCTGGGCGGCTTGTAACACACCAAGCTGAGAATAGGCGTTTCGGTCGGCAAACCCGATGGCACCTTCGTCCGGGCTGATCGTCTCGCCCGGATAGGGGTCGCGTTCAGGCAGCATCAGCTGAAGGTAGCTCCAGATTTTCTGCCAAGGGGTCTGACCATTGTAGAGCTTGGGCTTGGCGGCTTCGGCGAAATCCAGAAACGTCTCGGGGGTCTGGGTGAAAAACTCGGGCAGATTCATCGCGATCAGGTCGGTATCGGAGCCATCAGACAGGTGAAACCGAACCGCCAGCCCCCGGACATCGGACCAGCCGTCATGCACCACAGCGCAGCCCGATCCGTTCGAAAACCGAACAATCACATCCGTCTTTTCATTGGTGAAGTGATCCGCGGCGCAGAAATTCCGGGCGATGGGCGTGGGCTTGAAATAGCCGGTCGCACTGATCCCGATTGTGTGAACGGGGCGCAGGGCCAGATCACCATCAGGACGATGCAGAACTTCTACCAGCTTCTCGGCAAGGCCGGGATCGCTCATGACTTGACCACCTGTTAACTGAAGTTACCCCAAAAATGTGGCGTTAACCATAAACACTGGTCGGGCAAAGGCAACAGGAAGAATACATAAAACCCGGCGAAGCCACTGTTTGATCACACAAAACTGAGGGCGGCTACCATTTGTTCAGCATCTCTTTGGCATGGGTCCAGTATTCACTTTGCCGACAGGTGTAGAATGCCTTCTCCATCAGATCGTAGGATTCAGGTCGGTGTGTCGCCAGCCCCACGACCTTGGGTAGCGAAGGGTTCAGGCGCACCATCCGCTCTTTCAGCACAAGATGGGCCATCCAATGCTGGTTCTCAGCCGATGTGGTCAGCAGCAGTTCGATCAAAGCCCCCCGAGGCGCGCCCGACGTGATGCCGAACCATTTCAACAGGCCCCAGTCGTCGGGGTTCTTGATCATCTCCTCCGAGATATCTGTGGGCTGTTGCCCGGTGCCGATCGACAGAGCCTCGATATGTGCCAAACCCTCGGCTCGGCCTGCCGCGATGGCCACGTTGATGCCGTTCATCACCGGGTTGTTGGCAAAGGCCCCGCCATCAGCGAAATAGCCATAGTCCACCCCGTCCGAAATGATCTGATGCGGCGGGAAATAGGATGGCGCGGCCGAGCTTGCCATGGCGACGTCCAGCAGGCCGACATCGCTCATATCCAGCCATTTTTCGTAGCCCAGCGTCTGGTTGGTGATAGTAAACGGCGACCACCCTACCTTGTCGCTGCGATGAAGGCATACGGTGTTGACCGCCAGAACCAGATCCGGCGAAAGAGAATTGACTTTGCGGTCTCCCACGAGACTGCGCCCGATCTCCTCCAGCCCGGTGGCATTGTATTGCGAGGCGGTGATGCCCGGGCCGCCGCCGAGTTTGAACCGCCGCAGCACCTCATCCAGTGCCTTGTCCAGAAAGCTGTGTTCGTTTTCACGAAAAATCTTGTCGGCATCTTCGCGGTAATGCGCGGCAAGCTCGCCGATGAGCTGACCCATATCTTTGCCTTGCGTCCGGCCATCCGCAAGCGCCACGGCGATCAGCCCACCGGTCGAGGTCCCCGCGAACCCGTCGGCCTTGTCCAGAACGCCGGTCTCCTCCTGCAGGCTTTGCAAGATCAGGCAGGTCAGGTAGCCCCTGATCCCCCCGCCATCGCAGGACACAAGTTTGAATACCATTCGATGCGCCTCATCGCTTTTTAGTTGTAAGGGGTTTTAGGATAACTGGGCTGGGAAAAGCCAGCCGTTTTGCGACCCGTTGAGGCTTGTCCCGCATAGCAAATTGGAAAAAGCCTTGCGAAAACCTGTATTTGCAAGCACAGTTCGCCGCGAAAAGGACGGGCTTGGCCCGCAATGGCCGACCCCACCGGGGCCACGGCGCAATCAGGGAGTTGAGGCTATGGCGTTGGAACTACATGAGATGTGCAGCGGGCTGGGCTTTCCAGAAGGTCCGGTTGCGATGAATGATGGCTCGGTCCTGTTCGTGGATATCAAAGAGCAGACCCTCGTGCGCCTGACCGTCGATGGCACCGTCAGTGTGGTGGCCGAAATCCCCGGCGGCCCGAATGGCGTGGCAATTGGACCGGATGGCGCTGCCTATGTCTGCAACAATGGCGGTGTCTATAGTTTCGTGCCCTACGGACCCGACGATATCACTGTTCCCGCCCCCATTCGCCCGCATTATAAGGGTGGGTCCGTGCATCGGGTCGATCTTGAGACCGGAGAGGTCACGATGCTGTTCGATTCCTATGAGGGGAAAGGGCTGATCGCGCCTGACGATCTGGTTTTCGACAAGGAGGGCGGGTTCTGGTTCACCGATACCGGGATCGAGGACGCAGAGTCTACGCGTTATGGCGGGCTGTACTATGCCACGATCGACGGCAAGACCCTGATCAAAGCTGCCACGATTCCGATGCCCAACGGGGTCGGGCTGTCGCCGGATGGCGGCACCGTCTATGTCTCGGACACGGTGTTTGGGCGGCTTTGGGCAATGAAGATCACCGGCAAGGGCCAAGTCGAGCCCGGTCCGATTCCGGGGATGCCGGGGCAGGTGGTGCAAACCTTGCCGGGGTATCAATGGCTCGACAGTCTCAAGGTCGAGGCCGACGGACGGGTCTGCGTGGCGACAATTTTCAACGGCGGGATCACAGTGTTCAGCCCTGACGGGTCGACCGAACATGTCGCCATTCCCGACCTCTTCACGACCAATATGTGTTTTGGCGGAGAGGACATGCAGGACATATGGATCACCGCCTCCAGCACGGGCAAAATCTACAAGGCCAGATGGCCTCGTCCGGGGTTGAAGCTGGAGTTTACGGCTTAATGTAAGGACCGTCGGTTTTGCGCAGTCGAGATCAGCATATGCTTGAGCCATGGCCAATAACGGAGGGTGTGTCGCAGGTGCAATCCGGCGACAAAGAACTAGAAGGACAAGGCCTTGGCCGGACTGCCGAGGCTCAGTCTGCAGGCGTGGGTGTGATAAGCCAGGTAATAACGCTGCGGTCCAGTTGTCGGTAGCCAACGTCGAAGACCGCCCCTGCCGTGACCGTATTATTCAACGATTTGGTCAACCGCAGCCTCAGGACGGTTTCACTGGGCGCGCCGTAGAGTTCGGCATGGTCAAAACCAAAGAACTGTTGAACCGCAGGGAACAGGGCCTTGTAGAGAGTTTCTTTGGCCGAGAATACAAGCGTTGCCTTCAACGCCTGCGCGTCGCTTTCCCGGATCAGCCGGGTTTCCTCGGGCTGCAAAGCGACCTTGAAAATCGCATCCAGTGAGGATCCTTCGGCGATGTCCTCTATATCGACGCCAACCAAGGTGCCGGGCTGATCGGTGATAATCGCCGCACAGCGCCCCTTTGAATGCGTGATCGAACCTGCGACGCCTGCGGGCCAGATCGGCTCACGGTTGGGACCTGTGGCGATCTGCGTCGACGCATGCCCCGTTGACGCCAAAGCGGCCATGGCTACGGCACGGCCTGCCAGATACTCGGCCTTTCTCTTTTCAACGGCCCTGTCCAAACGATCCGGCCGGTCGACGTCCAACGTCGTGAAAAGGCCATCTTCAAAACGAGATTGATCAAACCTCGCGATCACAGCAGTCGCTGTCGCAGACCCGATGTCCATGGCCACCACGTCCATCAGGAACTCATCGGAGCGCGTTTCCAGGGAAGAGAGGTGTTGGGCGGGCAGTGTCATGGCCCCCTTGGCTTCCCTCAAGCGTCGCGCCACGTCAATCCGGTTTTTCAAATTGTATGACGCCTGCACAGTGTGGCAGCTTGAATTGTCGCAAACCATTTGAAGGCATCCGCCAAAACCCATCGCTCGCGCAGAGGGTTGAGGGGCTAAGCGCCCCTCATGTCTTCAAAACGCTTAGACGCGTGCCAGACTGCGACCGGAATTGGATCATGTGTCAGAACGTGCGGAGATATCGGCCTTTGTCCACACGCAGTCATGGTCAGAAAGCGGTGTGCCAGTGGCCGAGATTGAACTCAGCACGCCTTTGTCTGCGGGCGTGAAACCCCGCCCGGCCAGCCAATCCAGTTTCATCTTTCGGTCCGGGTGTGGCGTAATCAGACTGGGGCGGGTCGTGTCGCCCTCGGCCGTAAACTCCCACGAATAGCCCTGATCTTCGGCCAGTGCGAACAAGGTTTCGCGGCGCCAGTCGAAATCGGGGGGAAGGTGGTTGCCGGTGTTCAGATCTCCTCCGATCAGAACTGGCATGTCGGGGGCGAAGGCGTCAATCTCCCGTAGCAGAAGTTCGAACTGAACTTGCCGGTGTTCAGCGGCGGAATTGCTTTCCAGATGCGTGGAGACCACGCAGATCGGCCCCCTTTCGGTTGGCACAACGGCGGCAATAGCCATGCGCCCGCCGACCCGGGGTTGTTCAGGGTCTGCTGCCCCGCTTTCGGGGGTGAACCAATGGCCGTGGTCGTCCAATCGGATCAAAGCTGTGCGCTCAAACGGGACCGAGGATAGAACGGCGTTGCCGTGCCAGCCGGTTGTGTTGAAATCATCGGTGCAAAAGGCGCGCTCGGTCGGGCCACCCAGGTCAAGCTCGTGAAACTCGACGCCAAAGGCGTAGGTCATGCCAAGGGCGCGAGCGACCTCTTCGGTGGTGTGTCGTTGCGCGGTGCGGGCCATGCCGCAATCGACCTCGGAGAGCAGAACGATATCTGGCGCAATCGGGTCCAGATGCGCGGCAGTCTCTTCGGGAAATAGGCAGCGTTCAACATTCCAGGCGGCGACGGTGATCTGCGCGGGCAGTTGCGCTGCGGTCGCCTCGCCGCCCAATTGCAGCGCGTTCATAGCCAGCAAGGATGCCATCAGCGAGCGATGCGCCTGCGTTGTGCGCGGGGCGGCCAGGATTTCAGCCCGCTGGTCAGATGTGACAGCGGGCAAAGTCGCGACAGTTTGTGTGATCAAAGGACTTTTCCCGTTTCCATGTCGAACAGGCGTAGGGCGTCGTGTTTCAGGGTGATGCGGGTCTCGCCCGTGTGCACGCTATGGTCCTTGCCGACCATGACGGTAAACGGCTGATCCGCAAGTGTGCCGTGCAGCAGACGATGCGCGCCAAGTTCTTCGAGGATGTCGACCTGGAACGAGACGGATCCGTTCTCATCCAGTTCGACATCCTCGGGACGTACACCCATGGTCACCGGGCCGCTGACGGCCTGTGGCGCGGGCATCAGCCCGTCATAGCCGTTGAGGCGGACCTGTCCGTCTGACGCTTCGGCCTCGATCAGGTTCATGGGTGGGGCACCCATGAACGAGGCGACGAAGGTAGAAGCCGGATTGTGGTAGATCTCGGAGGGGGTACCGATCTGCTCAATCCGGCCTGCGTTCAAAACGATGATCCTGTCGGCCATCGTCATCGCCTCGACCTGGTCATGGGTTACGTAAACTGCCGTCGTGCCAAGACGACGCTGCAGGGCTTTGATCTCGATCCGCATCTGGTTGCGCAGCTTTGCATCGAGGTTCGAAAGAGGTTCATCAAAGAGGAACAAGGCGGGGTCGCGCACCACCGCGCGCCCCATGGCGACGCGCTGGCGTTGACCACCGGACAATTGCGCCGGTTTGCGGTCCAGATATTCAGTCAGGTTCAGCATCTTGGCGGCGTCTTCGACCTTGGCGGCGATCTCGGACGCGGGCGTCCCGCGGTTCTTCAGGCCATACCCGATGTTCTTGCGCACCGTCATATGCGGGTAGAGGGCGTAGTTCTGGAACACCATCGCAATGTCCCGATCCGCCGGGTCCACATCATTGACCACCCGGTCGCCGATTTTCAGCGTACCTTCGGTGATATCCTCAAGCCCCGCGATCATCCGCAACAAAGTGGATTTGCCGCATCCCGAAGGGCCGACCAGAACGACAAACTCGCCGTCCTGAATGGTGAAGCTAGTGGTCTGAACGGCCTTGAAGCCGTTAGGATAGACCTTGCGGATGCCCTCTAATGATACCTGAGCCATGCGCGTATTCCTTATTTGTCGGATTCTGTGAGGCCCTTGACGAACCAATTCTGGAAGAAGATGACGATCGCCACCGGCGGGATCATCGCAACAATGGCCAGCGCCAACGCTTGTCCATGCTCGGGGATCTGACTGTCGGTGTAGGTCAGCACGATCTGCTTGATGCCCCGGACCAGCGTGAAGAAGCTTTCATCCGTCGTGATCAGCGTCGGCCACAGGTACTGGTTCCAGCCAAAGACGAACATGATGATGAAGATCGCTGCAATCATTGTGCGGCTGAGCGGGACGAGGATGTCGATGAAGAACTTCCACGGCCCTGCGCCATCGATCCGGGCCGCCTCGGCCAGTTCTTCGGGGACGGACATAAAGAACTGCCGGAAGAAGAACGTGCCTGTGGCAGATGCGATCAGGGGAACGATCAGACCGGTATAGGTGTTGGTCAGGCCCAGTTTCTGGATCGCTTCGTAGGAAGGCAGGATGCGGACCTCAAGCGGCAGCAACAGGGTGGTGAAGATCACCCAGAAGGCCAGCGTTGCAAAACGCAGACGGAAATAGACGATGGCATAGGCGGCCATCATCGAGATGATGATCTTGCCCACGGCAAAGCCGATGCCCAAAATGAAGGAGTTCATCAGCATCAAGGTTCCATCAACTGTCTGCGTGAATCCGCCTTTTTCAAACATGGCGGCGTTGAAGTTCTTGCCCAGGTCGTCGCCAAGGCCCAGTTGGATGCCCTCGCGGTGGATGGTGACCGCATCGTGGCTGGCCGTGGTCAGCGCCAGCAGAGGCGGTAGGATCATCAGCAAGGACCCAAGGATGAGGACAAAGTGGTCTCCGATCGTTTCCCAGCGGATTCGGCGGGATTTGCGGGTCACGGCGGGTGTGTCGAGTGTGGTGTCGGCCATGATATCCTCCCTCAGGTATAGTGAATCCGGCGTTCCACCAGCCGGAACTGGAAGACGGTCAGGATCAGAACAAGGGCCATCAACACAACGGATTGCGCGGATGATCCGCCAAGGTCGTTGCCGCGGAAGCCATCCAGATACACCTTGTAGACAAGGGTCATCGGGTTGTTGCCCGGCTCACCCTTCATCAGTGCGTCGATGATGCCGAATGTGTCGAACAAGGCATAGGTGATGTTGATGATCAGCAGGAAAAACGCGGTCGGGGCCAGCAGAGGAAAGGTCACGTCCCAGAACCGCCGCGTGGATGAACGGTTGTCGATCATGGCCGCCTCGCGGACCGAGCGTGGGATGGATTGCAGGCCCGAAAGGAAGAAGATGAAATTGACCGGGATCTGTTTCCACACCGCGACGATGATCATTGCCGTTGCGGTGGCGTTGTAGTCAACGCCCAGTTTGAACTCCCAGCCGAACAGCCCGAAGAACTTGGTCATGGGGCCGGTGCTTTGATCAAAGAACAGAATGCCCAGAAACCCTGCTACCGGGGGTGCGATCGCGTAGACCCACATCAGCAGGGTGCGATAGGATCTCGCCCCTCGGATCACCTTGTCAGCCTTGACCGCCAGCAACAGCGCGATGGCCAGTGAAAAGAAAGTGACCAGAATGGAGAAGACAACCGTAAACCACGCGATGCGTTTGTACTGATCATTGCCCAGCAATGAGGTGTAATTGTCCGCCCCCACAAAGGTCGAGCCGAACCCGAACGGGTCCTGCAAAAAGAACGACGATTGCAGCGCCCATCCAGCGGGCCAGTAGAAGAAGATGGCGATGATCATGAGCTGCGGCAGCAGCAGCGCCACAGGAAGCCAGATAGTGTCGAAGCCCGCGCGTTTCATTGTTAGTCCAGTTGCAAAATGGGGGATGGCCGCGCCCAAAGGCGCGACCATCTTGGGGGTGATCCCAGAACCTTAGCCCTGAGTCTTGGCGAAGCGTGCCAGCAATTCGTTGGCTTCGGCTTCAATGTTCTGGAAAGCGCTTTCCACGTCGGTCTCACCGGTCAGGATACGGCCATACTCGCGGTTCATGATGTCGCGGATCTGAACGTAGAAGCCCATGCGGTAGCCCTTGGTGTTGTCACCGGCCTTGGCTTGCAGCTGGTTTACGCCAACTTCGGCGGCAGGGTAGCGGTCATAGTGGCCGTCTGCCTTGGCGGCTTCATAAGCGGCCTCGGTGATCGGGACATAGCCGGTTTCCTGGTGCCAGAAATACTGTGTCTCAGGTGCGGTCAGGAAGCGGAAGAACTCGGCAGTTGCCTTGTTTTCCTCGTCCGACTTGCCCGACATCGCGAACAGAGCTGCGCCACCGATGAAGGTTTGGGTCGGCTCAGCAGTGACAGCTTCCCAATAGGGCAGCTCAACCGCGCTGAATTCAAAGCCCAGGTCTTTCTGCAGCAGGCCGCCGAAGGAACCGGACGAGCCCAGCCACATCGCAACTTTGCCTTCTTCGAACGGTTTTGCGTTGTCACCCCAACCGGTGCCATACCATTCGAACATGCCGTTGTCTTTCCACTCGGTCACGGCGGTGAAGTGCGCCTTGATCGCGTCGTTGTTGACGAGGATCTCGGTGTCCATGCCGTCATAGCCGTTGTTGTTGGTCGCAAACGGCAGGTTGTGGCGCGACATGAAGTTCTCGGTGAAGATCCAGGGCAGGTGCGACTGGCTGAGCGGGATGTAGCCTGCCTCTTTCAGCGCCGGTGCGGTGGTCGACTGGAATTCTTCCCATGTCTTCGGCGGGGTCACGCCTGCGGCTTCCAGAGCGTCGACATTGTAATACAGGATCGGGGTCGACGAGTTGAACGGCATCCCGATCATCTTGCCATCGCTGTCGGCATAGAAATAACGCACGCCGGCGATGTAATCGTTGATGTCGAATTCGACGCCGTTTTCAGCCAGCAGGTCCTGAACCGGAACGGTTGCGCCTTTGGCAGCGATCACGGTGGCGGCGCCTGCGTCAAACACCTGCATGATGTTGGGCTGCTCGCCCGCGCGGAAGGCAGCGATCCCGGCGGTCAGCGTTTCTTCGTAGCTGCCCTTGTAGATCGGAGTGATTGTGTACTCGTCCTGTGACTCGTTGAATTTCTCGGCAACCTTGTTGACGGTTTCACCCAGCTGCCCGCCATGGGCATGCCACCAAGTGATTTCGGTTTCTGCAAAAGCTGCGGTCGCGGTGAACGCGAGCGCGGCAGCTGTTGCGCAAAACTTCAGATTGTTCATTTCGATCCTCCGGTTCGGTGTCGGCCCTTTGCAGCAAAAAGGCCGTTGGCACTATGTGCCAGTTTTCATGCAGGCTCCCCTGCGGCGTTTTACGCGCGCAGCCTCCGACCCGCATCAGTGGAACGCGTCCGCAAACTGCACACGTGACCACATACTGTTAACGTATGACAGTTCGATGAAAGATTTCTAGCAATATTGACAAATTCGACAAAAAAGATGGACAGCTTGGGCGTGGTTGATGAAAGCAAAAAACAACTGGAAAGACCGCGCCGCGTTACGGCGCAGGCGGTTGCCGATGCGGCAGGCGTATCCCGTTCCGCCGTGTCCCGTGCGTTTACGCCCGGCGCTTACCTTGATGCGGAAAAACGTACAAAAATCATGCGGATGGCCGACCGTATGGGGTATCAACCGAATGCGTTGGCGGCGGGGTTGAAGGGGGGGCGATCGCACCTCGTAGCGGTCTTTGTGGGCAACAAGCGGAGCACCTACGACTCGGAGTTTGTGAACCGGTTGGTCGGGCAGTTGAACGCTCTGAACAAGTGGCCGATTCTGATTGATGGCAGTGGAGAGAGCGCTGAATCAGCTATGGATCAGGTTTTGCGCTATCCGCTGGATGCTCTGATTCTGCGCGGGGGCAGCATGCCCGGCGCGCTTGTGGAGCAATGCAGCAAATTCGGTGTCCCCATGATCTCGTCGGGCCGGATCGTGGAGGCGGCGGGGATCGACAATGTGTGCTGCAAGAATGCTGAGGGGATGACCCTCGCGACCCGTGTTTTGTTGGACAAGGGCCGCACACGGTTCGGGTTCATTGCGGGCGCGGCCGAGTTCGGATCTTCAGATGATCGCAGGGCCGGTGTGGTCAACACTTTGGCGGCGGCAGGATTGTCCCTGATTGCGCAAGAGGTCGGAGATTTCACGGTTGGGTCTGGTTACGAGGCAGCGCAGAAACTGCTGCGAGAAAACAGCCTCGATGCGCTGATCTGTGCCAACGATGCCAGCGCCATCGGAGCATTGACCGCGGCACGGGAGTTGGGCGTGGACGTGCCCGAAACACTCTCAATTGTGGGCTTTGACGATATTGAAATGGCTGGGTGGCCCGCGTTCGATCTCAGCACGATCAACAATCCGATCGATCTTTCGGTCGAACATGTGATCACCTTGCTTGAAAAACGTCTGGCTGAACCGGCTAAGGCCAGTGAGACCCTTCTGATCGAGCCCTTCTTTGTCCCGCGCGGTACCCATTGACGCTGATACGGCCTGAGGTTTCAGAAGTCGCGAAGAGTTCGTCGGCGTCGTACTGGTTGTTGATATTCTACACACCGCCTCTTACCCGATTTTGCAGTAAGAGGGAGAGAGGTCCCGACACAAATGCCTTTCTACTGCCGCAGGTGGCTTTGAGTTTGGGCTGACGCCCGGGCCGGAGCTTGTCTCAGACCTCTTTGATCGACGTTTCTGACAGTCTTTCCACCAGGCTTTGCTCGATCTCTTCCAGAACGCCGCGCACGCGTTTTTGCAGGGCGTGTTCGACAGAACAGGTTGGCGCCTCATCTTCAAGGCCGCTTGCGACAAGGCGCTCGTCCAGCGCAAGGTAGACGTCGGCTAGCGTGATTTCGCTCGGCACGCGGGCCAGACGCCACCCCCCGGCATGGCCTTTCTCGGACGTCAGCAAACCGGCGGCACGTAGTTTTCCCAAAACACGACGCACAACAACCGGGTTGGTTCCGGCATGGTCGGCAATTTCGGTTGAGGTGCGCACACGGTCCGGCTCTCCGGCCATGTGGCTGAGCGTATGCAGGGCAAGTGACAGGCGGCTATTGCGCTTCATATGACGGGGTTCTCCTAACCTGCTGGCAACGTAACTTTGGCTGTTGCATTAATCTAGTAACTATGAAAGTTACAAGAACCGCATCCAGAGCTATGGAGACTCATATGTCAGATACGCGCCTTCCCGTCACGGTGCTTTCCGGATTTCTTGGGGCTGGCAAGACCACATTGCTGAACCGGGTTCTCAACAACCGCGAAGGTCGCCGTGTCGCGGTGATCGTGAACGATATGTCGGAGGTGAATATCGACGCCGACCTCGTGCGCGCCGATACCGAGCTGAGCCGCACGGACGAGACGCTGGTTGAAATGTCGAACGGCTGTATCTGCTGCACCCTGCGCGATGACCTGCTGGATGAGGTCCGCCGACTGGCGGCCGAGGGGCGCTTTGACTATCTGCTGATTGAATCGACGGGTATTTCCGAACCCCTGCCGGTGGCTGCGACCTTTGATTTCCGCGATGAGTATGGTGACAGCCTGTCCGACGTTGCACGGCTGGACACGATGGTGACGGTTGTCGATGCGGTAAACCTGCTCGGGGATTTCTCCTCGCATGACTTCCTGCAGGATCGCGGTGAGACCATGGGCGAGGAAGACGAACGCACCCTCGTCCATTTGCTGACCGATCAGATCGAATTCGCCGATGTCGTGATCCTGAACAAGGTCGACGATGCCGGGCCGAAAAAGGTCGACGCGGCCCGCAAGATCATCCGCAGCCTCAATGCGAATGCCGAGATCGTCGAGGTCAATCACTCCGCTGTGGCGGCTGAGAAAATTCTCGATACCGGGCTGTTTGACTTCGATAAAGCCCATGAGCATCCCATGTGGGCCAAGGAGTTGTATGGTTTTGCCGACCACGTGCCGGAGACTGAAGAATATGGTGTTGCGTCTTATGTCTACCGGGCGCGCCTGCCCTTCGTGCCCGAGCGTATCTTTGAGGTTCTGAACGGCGATCTGCCGGGTGTGATCCGGGCCAAGGGGCATTTCTGGATTTCTGCGCGTCCCGATTGGGTGGCTGAGTTTTCGCTGGCCGGGGCGCTCTCTAGCGTGCAGCCTTTGGGCACTTGGTGGGCTTCGGTTCCGGAAGAACGCCGACCGACCCATGACAGCGCCCGCGCCTATATGCAGGCTCATTGGCAAGAACCATGGGGAGACCGCCGGCAAGAGATTGTGTTCATCGGTGCGGGGATCGACTGGCCGACCCTTCGGGCGCGATTGGATGCCTGCCTCGTACCCGCCGTTGCGGCTTTGGGCCCCGACAATTTGCCCGAATATCCCGACCCGTTCCCGATCTGGCGTCGGGCTGAGGCGGCGGCATGAGCGTTGTACGCCAAACCGTGATCGGTGCGGCCGTTGGGGTTGGCGTTGCGGATACGCCCGAGGCGCTGAGCACCTTTCTCAACCCGGGTTGCGCCGCGGCACTTTGGCGGCGTCAAACTCCGCCCAGTGTTCAAAGCTGGCTAAATAGTCTTGACCCCGAGGACCTGCCGAACGGGCGGGTGATCCTTCCGTTGGGCAAGGTGGCCGAAACAATCGGCCATCTTTGCGACATGTCCGGTTTGCCAGCATGCCCTGAGCGGGATTGGCTGGAGGCGGATATCGCCTTACTGGCAGAGGTGTTCTCAGATCTCGTCTCGGCCCGTTATTTGCGGTTGCGGCTGGATGTTGTCACGACCAACGCTTGCCGCAAGTTCCATATCGACGCCATCACCGCGCGACTGGTCTGCACTTATCGCGGCACTGGTACGCAATACGGCATTTCGCGTGATGGCGCTGAGCCGAAACGTGTCTTTACGGTGCAAACCGGTTCTCCGATCCTATTGCGCGGGACACGCTGGCCGGAAACACCGCGGTCGGGCCTTTTGCACCGTTCCCCTCCGATCGAAGGCACCGGCGAGACCCGGCTCGTACTGGTATTGGATCTGATCACCGACCCGGAAGAGGCTGCATGACCGGAAGTCTGGGGCAAAGCAGCTTGCGTCGCAGGAAGCGCGCGGGTGATCCCATGGCCGTCTTTGACAGCCTGCCCGCCCCGTTGCGGCAGTGGTTGTCCGAAGCGGCCCTGCCATGGTCGCCCGTCTCGGCGCGCCGGATTTGGGTCAAAGCGCTGGCCAAGGGTCTTACGCCGGAAGAAACGTTGCTATCGCTGAATCGGGCCGAGGCGAGTACACTGGCACGTGACAAGGTGATGGCCCTGCCGCGCGGTTAAGGCACCCACGCTCTGGGGTCGCTTTGACTTGAAACTATTACGCTCAGCCGTCACCATCCGATCATTGTTGATTGATGAATTACGGAGGGCGCAATGGCCTATAAGCTGATTAAGGGCGAGTTTCATATTTTTTACCCAGACATTCCAAAGCAGGGCCCGGAACCTGACGGAGATACTCTGAAATTCAAGCCAGATGACCCGTCGCTTGTTCAGGACCTTTGGCGTTCGGGCCAGCCCCGGCCCGGCTTCAATGGGCGTGGGATGATCAATCTGCGCTTTGAAGGGCTGGATTCGCTCGAAACCCATTTCCGCAGCGCGCATCAGAACAAACACCTTGCGGAGGCGTCGCGCGATTTTCTATTGGATTGGGCCGGGTTCGGAGACGTGGTGTTCTGGGAGGACAAGCCCAACAAGGTGAAGCAGGTCGAAAACAACCCGGTTCGCGGCTACATCCTGACCAATGGTCTGGACGGCCACGGCCGGATTGTGGCCTTTGTCTACTCGGGTGATGCGCCCGAACCGGACGGTGAGGTATTCAAACTGATGCCGGACCGCGTGGATCTGAGCTTCAACGCGCGCAGCCTGGAGGCTGGTCAGTCCTATCCACTGTTCTACCTGACGCTGCCGATATCTCTTGCGCAGCATCTCGGAGGGATTGCTGATCAGGCCCGCGCGACTGGAAATGGCCTGTATCCCGATGATGCGTCGGCCCCCGGTCAAGACTTCGAAGTAACCCCTGCGAATTATCAGGATCTGGCAATCTGGCCCAAGCTCTTCCGGCGCCTGCATGACTATTTCGCAGATGAATTCGACGATTTGACCGGGTTCGATACCTGGCTGCGCGCGGACCCGAGGGACCGGGACGATCGCATGCTTCTGCCCGAAGACTATGACGCCCATTTCCACAATGTGGTCGAGGTGACCTCGCCCACGTCGATGAGGCTGACAGTCGACCCCAAGGATATCGTGATCCTGCCGGACGATTTCACCATGCCCGACACCGGCCTGCCGTCACAGTAGCGCCAGGTCTAAAGCTCCGCCGAAGGTGCCGGGCCGCGCCAGTCCAGACTGAGATCATGGCGCAGACTATGAGGGAAGGGGATCATCCGATTGGTATCCTCGTCCCACAGCCTCCATTTCAGGCAACTCAGCGCGCCTCGGACGTCGATCGCCGCGCTGTTCCAGTCCTGCGCAATTGAGGCGTTACAGGCCTTGAGGTGATAGCAGGGGATTTTGGCGTTCAGGTGATGCAGGTCATGGAAACCGAAATTCAGCAGAACAAAATCCACAACCGGTCCTAGTCGGAGCGAACTCGCACCGTGCAGAGCCGCTGCATGGGCGGTTTTGTCGCCCGACTGCCGCCAATAGGTTTCTTCGAAGTTGTGCCCGACATAGACGACAAATATTCCGAAACTGCCTGCAAGAAGGCTACCAAGGATCAGGGCGTAAAAACTCCACCAGCCAAGAAGTGTGATGATCAGGCCCCAAAAAGCGAACATTGCGAAATTCTGCAAAAGAACATCCCGGACGCTGACGCGTCGCGTGTTTCGGGGCCAGCGGTATTGGACGAAGTAGATCAGGACCGGGCCGATCAGGAACAATGTGATGGGGTGCCGATAGGCGCGGTAGAAAAGTTTCCTGGACAGGGGCGCGGCTTCGTATTCGCGCCGGGTCATGACATAGACCTCGTGGGCGTCCCGGTGATCCAGATTGCCCAGATGCTGGTGATGCAAATTGTGATTATACCTCAGAACGCTATGCGCGATCCCGGAAAAGAGGCACAGGAGGTTCCCAAGGAGATCATTCCACGTGCGGTTTGTGAAAAAGCTGTAGTGCCCACAATCATGCTGAATGGAGTAGAGCCTAAGTATACCGGCTCCAAACAGAAACGAACCTAAGGTCAGGGAAAGCCATGCCCCGGGAAAAAGGGCAGGGATAGCAAGCCCTGCAGCGACGACGCCCGCGCTGATCGCCAGCGCTTTGAACGCCATCCCATCATCTGGTTTTGTAAATTCCTTCGGAACCTTGATCGAACTCATTACCGTCACTGAAAATGATTGAGACTATGAAATTGCTTGGCGTCCCCAATCGTTAGCACGGCTTTGGATTTCCGCCAAATTCGTTGAGGTGCGCGGCTCAGGCGTCGGTTCGGGACAGCTCCAGAAACATATAGGGCTGTATGTTTTCGAATGGCCAAACGCGGACCACCTGCGTGAGGCCCAGTTTCTGTGCCCCGCGCCCGATCGTGTTGAACACTCCGATATGTTCCTGAAAAACCGGGTCGTCGCTGAACCTGTCGATCATGCGGTCGGTGATCTCAGACCGCACGCGCAGGCGCAGGCTTGACCCTTTTAGGTGGCGTTTGATCTGGGCAAGACGAACGAAGTTGAGGCTGTTCCACAACCCATGAACTTCGTAGGTGTCCTCAACCCATGTGATCCTCTTTCGAAACAATCGCCGTGTCAGGGTCTTTGAGCGAAGCGCGGGGATGTTGAAATGCGGCTCATACGGGAAGCCGTAATTAGGGCACAGGATCAGGCAGCGGCCCTGTGGGGCCAGAAAACGCGGCAGCGTATCCAGGAAATGCCGCCAATCCGGCAAATGCTCCAGCACGTTGACCATGTAGATCAGGTGATAGGGTTGTGACGGAGTGTAGGCCTCATAGGTGCTGCGGTGGATGTCCCCGCCCAGTTTGGCGGCGTGATCCAGAACATGCTCCATCGGTGCGAAGCCTTCGGCGAAAGGCTCAATGGCGTCCAGCGTGATGTTAGGGTTCCGCTGGCGCAGCATGGTCAGCAGGATACCTGCCCCGCAGCCGATCTCCAGCGCGCGCGCGCCGGGGGGCAGGGCGCAGATTTCAGGGTCGAGATTCTGGAAATGAAACCGAGCTGCGCTAAGCCAGATGTCTTTCAGGGGAAAGTCGAACCGCGCGAAATCCTCAAGAATGTCGTCGACCGAAAAAAGGCTTTCTTGAGGGCTGACCGAATGCATACTGATCCCAAGACGAGTGGTTTGAAGGATTGATATAACAATGTGTTGGAGCGGGCCAGCGTCCTATACCATTGCCGCCGTCGGGGTGATCGCCACCGTCAAGGCCATACGCCAAGGCGAGAGCCCGCTGCTTTGGTCTCCGCTGGTGTATTTCACCGCGATTGAGGTGCTGCAGGGCTATTCCTATTCTGTCGAGGGGCAATGCGCATTGCCCCAAAATCAGGTCGCCGCGTTGCTGGCCTATATACATATCGCCTTTCAGCCGCTGTTTACCGGCATTCTCGCCTTGTATTTCATCCCAAAGGATGTACGCGGTATGATAGCGCCCGTGGTCTTAGGTCTTGGCGCAGTGACTGGAGCGTATCTGTTGCTGCAAATTTATCCGTTCGAGTGGGCAGGCCCGTGCCGACCGGGTCGTCTTTTGTGCAGCGATCATCTGTGTGTGAAGGCGGAAAGCTGGCACATAGGGTGGCATTTGCCACTGAATGATCTGGGTGAAAGCCTGCCTGCAACGATTCTTGGGCAGCAATATGATCTGAACTTCCCGGTCTATTTTACGGTGATGTTTCTGCTGCCCGCCGTTCTGGGCGCATGGAAAGTCGCGGGGTTTCAACTGCTTATCGGGCCCACGCTGGCCTGGGCCTCAACCGATAGCCCTACGGAAATGCCTGCGATCTGGTGTCTGTTCTCGCTGGGCATTGTCATGATGATCGTGTTCACGCCGCTCAAATCGGCGCTGCAAGCAAGATCATGGCCTTTGTGGACTGTGCTGCGCTGGGTGAACGGGACCAATAAAAAACCACTCTAATACCCTAACAAACCGTTCACCCGCGCATCACTTTCTTTACCTCGTGCCTAACCTGCGAACCGCGGTTCCAATCTGGTCGGAGACCCGGTTCCCCCTCAAGCCGGTGGGAGGCAAGAAACACTATGGAGGCGACTAAGTCTCGTCGTCATCCTCCAGTTGATACAGAACCCAATCGTCACTCAGGCCTTTCAGTTGTTTGGGTCCAATTTCCTGAAACTCCAGCCCCAGGCCCAAAACCAGATCGCGCACGGTGCTGGAAACCCATGTCTGCCCACCGGGTGTCAGGCTGAGAACACGGGCCGCGATTGCGATTGCGATGCCTGTCACATCGTTGGTGGTGCGCAAGCACTCGCCACAATGAATACCGGCCCGAAGCTTTAGGCCAAGCGCGTCTGCTGTGACCCGAAAGGCCTTAGCGCAGGCGATGGCGGCACTGGGGCGAGGAAAGATCGCCAGCATGCCGTCGCCCATCAGTTTCACAAGTGTGCCTTCGTGTTCTGCAACGGTTTCAAGCGCTGCCGTATCCAGAGCATCCGTGACATCGCGCCACTCGGCATCGCCCAGACGCGCAACGATCTCGGTCGAGTTCGCCACATCGGTCATCATGATCGTGACCAACAGGCTTTTGTTTTCACCATCGGCCGCGCATTCGGCGATATTGTCCTCGAACGTTTGGTCGATCAATGCGCTCGGCTGAGGGTGGATGATCGTCGGGCGAACCGGAAAGGTCTTCACGACCGCCGGTTCGTTACTCTCCATATCAACGACTGCCAGAGTGCTATGCTTGCTGCATGGCGCCCGAAGTTCAGACAGTTCGGGATCGTCGATGGGTTCAATAATTTCAAAAGATGTATTCAACATAACTGCACCAACAAATCGGGACGTTGAAACAGAGATTAAAATCAAATTGTCACCAAACCGCGATGCAGATGTTAACCAGATGTTAACAGGCCCGGTTCTTACGCACGCTAGGCTTGTGTCCGTGGCTGAACATATTCCAAAAAGAGTGTGGGGATGGTTTGGACGAAAACACTCACACGTGCCAAGCTGTGTTTAGAAACAGACATGTAGGACCGCAGAGTTGAAGAAGCTGAACGTATTGTTGGTAGAGGACGACCCGTCATTGCTTGCTCTGACGTCCGCGCTCCTTCGACCGCATTACAATGTTCTTCAGGCGTCCAATGTTGCGGATGCGCGCGCGACGCTTGCGTCCCAATCCGTGGATATCGCGCTGCTGGACCTCGGATTGCCGGATGAAGACGGTCTGGTGCTTGCGCGTTCGATGCGGGCGAAATCGGCACATCCGCCGATCATCTTCGTGTCGTCCCGCAATAGCGCGAGCGACAAGATCAGCGGGTTGGACATCGGGGGTGACGACTATCTGACAAAGCCGTTCGACCCGGATGAGCTTTTGTCCCGGATCAACGCAGTGCTCAGACGTACAAACCCCCAGGCTCAGATGCCCCGTCAAGATACCAAAGTCCGGCTGGGAGAGATCGAGATTGATCTGGACAGTCGACAGGTCTGGAACGCCCAGCACGAGGTCATACCCGTCACACGGGCCGAGTTCGACGTGCTGATGGCCATCGTCAACGCGAACGGTCGGGTGCTGTCCCGCTCGGTGCTGCTGGATGCGGTCGCCCTGTCGCCGGATCATGACGTCGGAGAGCGAACAATTGACGCTCTGGTTGCCAAGATCCGCAGGAAGCTGTCGGATGGCGGCGATGGTCCAAAGATCATCGTGACGGTCCACGGGGTGGGCTATCGACTGGGGGTGACGCGACAGTGAAACCCCGCGCCTTCATATATGATGAGCCGATCAACGCGGTCACCCAGAACTTTCTGGACAAGAAGTTCGAGGCCCAATACCGCGATTGGTACTTCGAATCCACACGCGGGCAATTCCGCACAGCGCTGCTGTTTGGTGCGTCTTTCTATGTCGTCTTTGCTTTTCTCGAAGTTTTTGTTCTTCATTCCCGCAGCTTCTCGGGTCAGGATCTGGCTGTTTGGGGCGCACGGCTGTTCATCATCTCGTTTATCTTCGGGCTGTTCTTTTTCTCACACAAACTTCCCGCGCGTACTTTGCCTGTGATCATCTCTACCGGCTGGTCCATGATGTATCTGGCAATCTGGGCCGCCTTCGCCTTCTCCGGGGATCATGAATCCAAGGATTTTCTGTATCGATTTGCGCTGATCAGCCTTGCGGGCACTGTGTTCCTGCCCTTCGTCTTCTCCCACTCGGCGGCTTTGCAACTTTTGCTGTTCGTTCCAGTCTCGTACTATCTG
Organism: Ruegeria sp. AI3; assembly: GCF_056541245.1. Classification (NCBI taxonomy): domain Bacteria; kingdom Pseudomonadati; phylum Pseudomonadota; class Alphaproteobacteria; order Rhodobacterales; family Roseobacteraceae; genus Ruegeria; species Ruegeria sp. AI3. Next base: position 178,534 of record NZ_JBQFYA010000010.1, on the reverse strand, counting down.
GTGTTCGACAAAACGAGCTTGAGCAGCGGTATTGATACCTGGATTGGCCCCTCCTTCGTTTTGGCTTCCACTGTTCTGATCGGTCTCTATGCCAAGTTCTTTTCCGAGCGCACACTGCGAGCGAATTTCGTGCAGAGTGTTTATCTGGAAAAGGCGCGCAACGATGCGGAAAAGGCGAATGAGGCGAAATCCCAGTTTCTGGCAACCGCAAGTCATGAGCTGCGCACGCCTCTGAATGGCATCGTGGGCAATATCCGCCTGATCAAATTGACCCCGCAGGATCCCGAGTCTCTGGACCAGAGACTGGATGAGATTGAACGCTCGAGCCTTGCGATGCGCAATCTGATCGACGATGTCCTCAACATCGCGCGTCTTGAGGAAAAGCCCGAAGATCGCGAATTCCGCACCTTCAACCTGTCCGAAGTTCTGCAAGACCTCGAGGCCGTCTTGCGCCCGCTGGCTCGGTCGAAGAACGTACAGTTGATCATCCCGCAGTTTGACGATGGCGTTTATCTCAGCGGCAATAGCGGCCACCTGCGGCACATCCTGCTGAACCTTCTAGGCAACGCGGTGAAGTTCACCAATGAAGGCTCAGTCACATTGTCTTTTGAGCAATCAAAGCAGTCGGTGGCCTTTACGGTCAGCGATACTGGGATTGGTGTGCCCGAACATCAGGTCAAAGATATCTTTGAACCCTTCACGCAGGCCTCGAACATCGACTCGCGCAAAACAGGTGGAACCGGGCTGGGGCTTTCGATTGTGCGTGGGCTTGTATCAACGCTGAACGGGCAGGTGTCGGTCAAAAGCAATCTGGGCGAGGGGACAGTGTTCCGGGTCGAAGTACCCTTCCACGCAGCTCCGGCACCAAGCCCGCAATCCGAGATGGCAGGATTTGCAGCCACGGTCGGGACGAAGCAAAATGTTCTGATCATCGAGGACGACCCGACCAGCATGGAGATCCTCAAAAGCCTGCTAGAGAGGGATGGTCACACGGTCACCGCAGCGGCCAACGGCAAAGAGGCGATTGCGCGCTTCCGTCCAGATGACACCGATTGCATTCTGACCGATATCCGACTGCCCGACACGACCGGCGTTCAATTGGCCCGTGACCTGAAGCAGATTGCCAAGGAAGCGGGATTGGACAAGTCGATCACGACCATCGCCGTGACGGCCAACGTGATGCCCGAAGATCTGGATGAATACACGAACGCTGGCTTTGATGCGGTTGTGTCCAAACCTTTGGACGAGCGGGTACTGTATGGTGCCATGCGAGCCTCACTCGGGCAGCCGTCGTCCGCGATATCCTATATTCCAAACACCGATGACACCAAAGAACGCCTGAGGAAATTCCTGAGCAATGAAGAGTTGGATCAGGTTTTCCTGACATTCCGTGAGTCGCTCGAAGATTGTTATGTCGAGCTTAAGAAAGCGCAGGGGCAGGGTGACAGGGACCGGATCGAGTTTCTCGTTCACCGTGTTTATGGTAGCGTCTCCAGTTTTGGAGAGACGGAATTGGCCGCCAAGGCACAATCGGTCGAGGGGCTTTTGCGAAGCGGCGCCGAGAATTACGGCGCTGAGTTGGACAAGCTAATTCAATCCTGCGGGGTCGTCATTCAGGGCCTTAAACGACAGGCCTCGTGATGTGGTCTGTCAAAGTGCGGCCTGCGCCCGTTCGATCATCACCACTGATGCCGGGTCGCCACCGCGTAGAGTGTCGGCAGATTTGAACGCGTCGATGGCCTGGGCAAAACGCCCGGCCCGGAAATGGGTCAGGCCAGATTCATAGGCCGCGATCCAAGCTGGCGGTTCAGGCGTGTCGCCGGCCATTGCGATCAGTTCAAACACGACCAATTCCTCGGTGCGGCCCGCGATCTCCATCGTGTCCAATTCACGGGCAATGATCGCGTCGCCCGCTTCGCGCCGGGTTTCGGGGCCGATCAGGATCGCGGTGCCGTATGTCTTGTTAACACCCTCCAACCGGCTGGCCACGTTCACAACGTCGCCAATGGCGGTGTAGTTCAGGCGATGCTCGGACCCGATATTGCCAACCAGCGCTTCACCGCTGTTCAACCCGATCCGAACATGTAGAGCCTCGTCCGACTGGCTTTGCAGGGCTGATGAGTTTTCAATGTCTTCCACCAGTTCCAAAGCCGCGCGGCAGGCGTGTTCTGCATGGTTCGGATTCTGCCTTGGCGCACCCCAGAAGGCCATCACCGCGTCGCCGATGAACTTGTCGAGCGTCCCGTCATGGCGTTCAATCGTTGAAGAGGCCGCATTGAAGAACGGCTCCATCAGTTCCACGACCTTTGGGCCGTGTTTCTCGGCCAGACCGGTGAAGCCAGACACATCGCAGAACAGAACCGAGATCTGCTTAGTCTCGCCACCGGGTTGCGATTTTACACCTGCGGCGACCAGCATTTTCACCAGATCGGTCGGCACGTATTTCCGAAAGGCCGACAGCCCGGCCGCCATGCTCGCCGTCGCAGCCGAGAGGTTCTCAAGCTCGACCAAACGCGAGGGACGACGTGAGACCTGCTCGACATCGAACCGCTCAATCCGGCTGAGGTCTTCAGCGACGCGTGACAGCGGGTTGGCAACGACCCGGCGCACCAGCCAGATTGCGGCGATGGTCGCCAAGGCCACCACGCCCAGCAGGATGTAGACCAGATTGACCAGCGTCCGGTCGATCCCGGACAGAAAGGCCGATTCCGGGATAACCGTCGCCACACGCCAACCGTAAAAACCCAGCGGTGTCAAAGCGACCGCATAAGCCACGTCGTCGTAGACGATCCGTTTCGTCAGGGTGCCCGCAACGACCCCGTCTGCGTCGGTCAGCAGTTTCTGGCCCGAGAGTTTCGCCACTTCGTAAAGCTCTCCCTCACCCATGCGGGCGGGGGTGATTTCGTCCGCGTTGGGATCGGGCACGGCAATGACCTTGCCATCGGCGCTGAGGATAAAGGCCGCACCGAACTCACCGGGGCGCAGGGAGCCCAGAAAGCGGGAAAGGCGGTCGGTATCAATGGCAACCGACAGCACGCCTTGCCGTTGGCGACGTACATCGATTGGGCCGGAATATGCAAACACCGTCTTGTCGCTGTTTGGCAGATCGCGCACTTCGATCCAATCTGGCGTGTCGCGGTCGATGAAGTTGTCATACCAGGGGTGTTCGCGCGGGTCGTAATCTGTTTCGGCAAAGCTGCGTTCTTCGAACTGGATGTCGCCAGGGATGAAGATATAGCGGTCTCTGCGCAGCTTCCTGTCGTGAATGTTCTCGTCGATCTCGATCATCTCAAGCCCGCTATCCCCCAGCCGGTGGGCCGCAAAGAAATTACCATCGGGCCAGCCGAAGGTGATCCACGAGATATTTGGTTGAGATTGCAGCTGAGACAGAAACACAAATTCGCGTTTGTCGGCCTGACGTGTCTCGATCACGTTTTGAATGAAGATCGTCCGGACTGCGGCCCAGGCAGCCTCGGCGGATCTGAGGGTCAGGCCAACCTCAATCCGGACCGTGTTCGAGATTTGGCTGTTGATCTCGGCGGCCAGCATCTGACTGTTGTCCCGCGCCGTTGTCCACCACAGAGAATGCACGATGAAGGTTGACACGCCGATGGACAAAGCGACGAGCATTGACACAGCGATCCCAACGGTGACACGCATTGAAGCTCCACGGCGGCCTATAGCGACTGGCGCTGCAATGCGGACAGTCAGGTTCTAGGTCAAGTCTAGGGGCTGCAACCGTCAGTTGCCAGTTGGTTTCAATCTGCGCTCTAACTTGTGTAGTTGGCGAGAGAAACGCTTGGACAGAAAAACCGGCAGATCGACGAGCGGGTCAATCTGCCGGTGTTTTTGGTATTTTAGGTCAGCTACGACCTTTCCATGGAACTAGCACGTTCTCGGCTTTGCGCATCAGGATATCGATGCCGTAGCCGATGATGCCAATCAGGACGATGCCCATGATCACGATGTCGGTCAGCTGGAATTTCGAAGCCGCGATGATCATCATACCAGCCCCTTTCTGCGCTGCGACCAGTTCCGCCGCAACAACGGTGCCCCAGCAGACTCCCATCGCAACTCGCGCACCCGTGAATATCTCGGGCAGAGAGTTCGGGACGATCACATGACGCATGATCTGCCATTTGGATGCACCCAGCGAATAGGCCGCGTGGATCTTGGAGATGTTCACCCCCGAAACCCCCGCACGGGCCGCAATGGTCATGATCCAAAGGGCAGCAAGGAACAGCAGAACGATCTTGCCGGTCTCCCAGATTCCGAACCAGATGATGACCAGCGGGATCAGCGCCAGCGGAGGGACGGGTCGCATGAACTCGACAATCGGGTCGAACCAACCGCGGAACCAGCCCGACAAGCCCATCGCATAGCCTAGCGGAATGCCCACGATGGCCCCTGCGATGAAGCCTGCGATGACCCGCAGCAACGACCAACCCAGATGCTGCCAGAGCGAGAAGTTCTGATAGCCTTCATTGGCGATCTCGAAGAAACGCGCAACGACCGTTTCAGGCGCAGGCAGCCAGATTGGGTTCATTTGCAAACCCTGTGCTGGCGTAAAGCTGATGGCGCCCTTACCGGTCAGCGATACAGTGCCGTCGCCAACATTGACTTTTGCGTCAGGACCGATCGGATTGCCATTGATCGCGATGATCTTTGCGCCATCTGCGCGTTTGGCGTCGTCGTTCTTGTCAAACAAGATGGTCGAGGACCGCCCGGTTGGGGCAGCAAATGCATCGTCTTTGGCGAAGCCCGTACCGGGATCAACCTCGAAATCTTCGGCGTCTTCTCCGAAGGGTGGGACGCGGATGAAGACGGTGGCGTCATCAGTCGTGCCGTCTGCATTCTCGACCGTGTAGGTGAATTGGGTTTCCCCCACAAACGGCCCCGGAACATGTAGCGGGATCAGTTTCGATCCTGTGAATGCCGCCCAGATTACGAAGATAACCAGAATCGAGATGATCGAGGCTGCGCGATCCGCGCGCACAGCGCTTTCATCGCCAAAGGTCACGGTTTTCAGGCTGGTAAAGTCCTGACGGCTTTGCAGGCCCTTGCGCAGCAGGTGAACGATCAAAAACGCGCCGCCGAACAGGCCGATATAAAACAGAAGTACGATCATGATGCTTGCTCCGTCCGGCCCATGATTTCTTCTTCCATTTCCCAGATCATCGATAGGATTTCATCTCGGGTTTCGGCGAAACCTTCGGACTTTTTGACATCGCGAAGGTCGGCGTTCACGCCGCGTTCCGCGAAAGGCAGATTGTATTCCTTGTGAATTCGCCCCGGACGCGGGGCCATCACGATCAGGCGCTCGCCTAGCAACAGGGCCTCCTCGACCGAGTGGGTGATCAGGATGATGGTCTTGCCCGTCTCTTTCCAGAGTTTCAGGACCAGCCCCTGCATCTTTTCCCGGGTTAGCGCGTCCAACGCGCCCAAAGGTTCATCCATCAGGATGACGTCAGGCTCATTCGCCAGACACCGTGCCAGGGCCACGCGCTGCTGCATACCGCCCGACAGCTCATAGACGGCCTTTTCCTTGAAGTCCTGAAGGCCGACGACCTCAAGAAGATGGTCCGAGATCTTGTCGCGCTCTTCCTTGGGCATGCCCTTCATGCGCGGGCCGAATTCCACGTTTTCGCGCACGTTCATCCATTCGAACAAGGCGCCTTTCTGAAACACCATGCCGCGTTCCGCGTCTGGCCCTTCGACCACGTGGCCATTTAGCTCGACCCGGCCCGAGGTGGGCGCAAGGAAGCCCGCGACGATGTTCAGCAACGTTGTCTTGCCGCATCCCGAGGGCCCGAGGACCGAGACCAACTCACCTTCTTTTAGGCTGAGCGTGACGTCCTGAAGGGCTTGCACCGAGGTACCGTTGGGCAAGTCAAAGCGCATGGACAAATCAATGATGTCCAGTTCAGGCATTCCGTTTCCTTCCTGCAGTTGTTTCCGAAGGCCAGCCGGATGACCGGCCCCCGGAATATGTATGTTGTATTAGTTGGACGCGGCCGCCAGCGGCGCGCTGTTTACAGCGCCCTCATAGGAGTCCAGCGCCGAGTCGATGCTGCCCGCATCCACAAAGACATTGGCAACGCCGCCCATGAACTCATGCGCGCCACCACCCAGCCATTTGTCAGACAGCTGCTCTTCGGCGGAGGGGAAGGTGAAGGTCGCGATGGTTGCCTCGGCATCGGCCAGGTCCATACCTGCATCCTTTGCGATCACGGCCAGCATCTCGTCTTTGGATTCACCTGCGTTCCACTGCGCGTTTGCGTCAGCAGTCACTTTGAGGAACTTGGACAGCAGTTCCGGCTCTTCCTCGATGAACGCGGTTGGTGCGCTTGTGACGTCGAACACCAGAATGCCAAGCTCTTCCTTCTCAGCTCCGGTCAGCAATACGTTGCCATGTTCAGTCATACGACGCAGAGCGCCACCCCAGCCGCAGACCATGTCCAGGTTACCCTGAGCAAAGGCTGCCGCGCCGTCGGCGGGTGCCATGTCGACGATCTCGAGCGAGCTGGTATCCACACCGAAATGGGCCATCTGCGACAGGAACCCATAGTGCGCGGCCGTGCCGATCGGCACACCGACTTTCTTGCCGTTCAACTCTCCGGCGTTGGTTTTGTCGATTTCCAGCGCTTCGGCCACGACGCAGTTGTCATTGTCCGAATAGCTAACCGCAACATCGACGGCCTGCAGGTCCTGACCAGCTGATGTGGCCACAACGAAGGGCGGAACGCCTTGGCTTACAGCGATCTGAACGTCACCGGATGCCATAGCAGCCGACATCGCAGTCCCGGTGTCGAAGGACACCCAGTTGATCTTGACGCCCATCTCTTCTTCATAGGTGCCGTTGGCCTTGGCGTATTGGAACGGCATTGGCCATTCCAGGAAATAGGCGACGGTGATTTCATCCGCGGCCGCTGCTTGTGATGCCGAGAACGCGGCAAGACCGGCGCAGGCCGTTGAGAGCAGATACTTTTTGATCATTGGTTTATGTTCTCCCTGTTGTGATGATCATTTTTTATATGGCCCGACTTTTTGTCTGACCGATACCTGAGACAATAGACCCAAGATGGTGAAACAGCGAAACAAATTGTGCTGCGGCGCTGTATAAACCGGGGGCAGAGCTGAGAAATTGGGCGCGCAGGCGCGCAAAATCCATTTGGCGGCTCTGCCGGGAATTGCTGTTTGTTTTCAACATGGTCTCATGTTGAGCCGCCCCCGTGCGCGGTTGCGCCAAAGACGTCTGGTCGAGCGTGATTGCGCTGGTGCCAGTGGAGAGAATCGACACCTCTGATCGCTGTTTCAAAGCGGGCGTCATAGTAGATCCCGTTCCTCCAACACCTTGCGCGCGACGCGGAAGCATTCAAGCGATTGAGGAACACCGCAATAGATTCCAACCACGTGAATGATCGACTGGATTTCCTCCTTGGTGACGCCATTGTTCAGGGCGCCGTTGCAGTGGATTTCCCATTCGTGCATTTTGCCCAACGCACCCAGCATGGCGAGGTTCATCATCGAGCGCGTTTTGGCGTCAATTGTGTCGTCGCCCCAGCCAAAGCCCCAGCACCAGGCAGTCATGGCCTCCTGAAACGGGCGAGTAAAGTCATCGGCCGCCGCAAGGTTCTTTTCCACATATTCTGCGCCCAGGGTCGATTTTCGTTGCTTCAGCCCGGTTTCGAACAGGGTGTCATCCATAGGTCTTCCTCGTGATTATGCGACCCGTTGACTATTGGTCAGCCAATCCGGCAGACGGGTCTCCTGCCAGATGGGACTTGCCTTTATATCCAAATTCAAAAGCAATGAGTCGCACGTCAACCTGCACAGTGGCAGGTTCTACCGTACGGAATCCAAAAGAGTTTAAGGTCAGGCGGGTTTGTCTACGCCGTCCCGCATCCATTGTTGCAGCCGGGCGATGGAATGTTCGCTCATCACGCCGCATTTGGGGTCCAGAACCAGTGGGCCGGGCACATAGCCCTTGGACTTGAGGCCGCGATACACGGATTCGACCAAGCGAATATCCTCGGCCACGGTGGTCTCGCGATCCTGTACGGCTAGTCCTCGGATCACATCGCTTTCATGGCCGCCTTCCGTATACCAGCCCCGCCAGACGGTGCATGTGTCCACGGTTTCGGCCCGCCAGTGATAGGTGTTCAGCACATTCCCCGGATAACACTGGAATGAGAACATGGGCCACAGGAACCACGATTGATAGTCTCCGGCATGGGGCACCGACAGGTCGATCGGATAGGTCATCTTGTCCAGCGCCTGACACTCGGTGGTGTGGCGCAGCACGTAGCCGCCTTGCTTGTCTGGCCGGATGTCATAGGTTTCCGGCTTCACCACGCCCTCGGCAAAGGTCGGGTGGTTCGATGGACAGTGATAGCATTCCGAGTAATTTTCGACCGAGACCTTCCAATTACAATTCTCTGGAATCTCGACCCATTCCAACGGCGCGAGGTCATCAATTTGCGGAACGAATTCCGCAATTTCTTTGCGCACGCCGGGATACCAGTCGTCCATCGGGGCGGCATCTTTGTCGAGATTGACGAAGATGAAGCCGAGAAAAATCTCGGTCCGAACTTCGGTCAGACAGATTTTCTCCCGTTCAAAGCCCGGGACCGACTTGATGTTGGGCCCTGCGCGCAGCCCGCCCGTCAGCTCATACGTCCATTGGTGATAGGGGCAGACCACGACCCGAGTGTTGCCGGTTCCGGTCACCATCTCATGCGCGCGGTGCTGACACACGTTGTAGAAAGTGCGCACCACCTCATCCCTGCCGCGAATGGCAAACAAGTTCTGACCAGCAATCTGAAAGGCAAAATAGTCGCCCACATTCGGGATATCGGCCGCATGTCCTGCGAATTGCCATGTCCGCGCCAGCAGCCCGTTCATCTCATCTTCGAAGACGGCGGGATCGGTGTAGTAGCGGGCCTCGAGCGAGTGGGTGAGCGGCTTGGTCATGATGGATCCTCAACTTGGAAACCGAGGGGCTTGCCTTGGGTAGCGTTCATTTGTGTCGTTATGTGTTGACCGTGGTACATTTGTTTGATTATCAAATCCACAGAAATCTGCGACTCTGGAACAGGAATCCTGCGATGTCCAAGAAAGAACTGCCCGAACGCGCAAAGGTCGTCATTGTTGGCGGCGGGGTCATGGGCTGTGGCCTAGCCTATCACCTTGGCCACGAAGGATGGGGAGAGGAGACCATCCTCCTGGAAAAGGCCGAGCTGACCAGCGGCTCGACCTGGCACGCGGCAGGTCAGATCACTCATTCCACAAGCTCCTATGGGCTGGGTAAGATGGTCGACTACAATATCGGCCTCTATTCGAAAACGTTGGAAGAAGAGACCGGACAGGCCGTCACGTGGCATGGTTGCGGCTCGTTCCGGCTGGCCTATACCGAGGATGAGATGGACTGGCTGCGCCACACACTGTCCGTCGGTCGCGCCCTTGGCTTCAATATTGAGCTGGTGGGGCCCGAGTTTATTGCCGAAAAGCACCCGTTCTACAATCTCGATGGAGTCCTAGGCGCGCTGTATACGCCCGATGATGGCCATGTTGACCCTTCGAACGTGACTATGGCGATGGCGGCGGGTGCGCGGCAGAAAGGCGTGAAGATCTTCCGCCACTGCCGCGCGACCAACATAACGCAGAACGATGCAGGCGAATGGGTGGTCGAGACCGAACAGGGCACGATCACCTGCGAACATGTGGTCAACGCAGGCGGCACCTATGCGCGGCAAATGGGGGAATGGTCGGATCTTCAACTGCCCATGACCTCGATGACGCACCACTATTTTGTCACCGAGAATGTGCCCGAATTTCAGGATCTGGACACGGAACTGCCGGTGATCCGCGATGACAAGATGGTCTCGGGCTATATCCGGATGGAGCAGAAGAAGGGCCTGATCGGGATCTACGAGAAAGAGAACTCGAACTCTGTCTGGCACGATGAATGCCCATGGGAGTACGAGAACTGGCTTTTTGAGGCCGACTATGACCGCGTTATGCCGTGGTTGGAGAACTCGCTGGAACGGATGCCGATCTTTGCCGAGTTGGGCATCACCCGCGAAGTGCACGGTGCAATCAGCCACCCGCCCGATGGCAACCCGATGGTTGGTCCGGCGCCGGGCGTCAAGAACTACTGGTGCTGCTGCGGCACGCAGATCGGCATCGGCTGGGGTCCGGGTTTGACCCGCGAACTGGCGAAATGGATGGTTCACGGGGCCGCCGATATCAACATGCGCGACTATGACCCGCGCCGCTTTGGCAGCTACGCCAAGAAAGATTGGCAGGTCGTCAAGGCGCATGAAGACTACAAGCTGCGCCACGAGATCCCCTTTCCGCATTTCAACCGTCTTGAGGGACGTCCGATCAAACCGTCTCCGCTATATGAGATCCTCAAGGAAAAAGGTGCGGTTTACGAAGAGGTTTTCGGCCACGAACGTCCCCGTTGGTTTGCCCGTAATGGCGTGGAACAGCGCGACCACTACTCGTTCCGCCGCAACGAAGTATTCAAGATGGTTGCGCTGGAATGCCAGGCCGTGCGTGAGCGCGTAGGGATCATGGACGTGACCGCCTTCACCAAGGTTGAGGTCTCGGGGCCGGATGCCCATGCGCTGCTGGATCGCCTGACCGCGAACAAGATGCCTCAGAAAGACGGTTCGATCACGCTGACGCACTTCTTGAACCGCAGAGGGCGGATTGAGCTTGAAACCACGATCGTGCGCATGGCCGAAGATCGCTACTATCTGGTCTGCGCCGCGTTCTTCGAGCAACGCCTTGTGGATCACCTGAACCAGAACCTCGCGGGAGAGACCGTCTCCGTCAAAACGCTCTCCGAAGATTGGTCGGCTTTGTCCCTGAACGGGCCAAAATCCCGCGAGGTGCTGGCCAAATGCACCGATGCCGACCTGTCCAATGCCGGTTTCCGGTGGCTGTCGGCGCAGAAAATCACCATCGCGGGGCACAGGGTCTGGGCCTTCCGAATGTCCTATGCGGGTGAACTAGGCTGGGAATTCCACATGCCGGATGAGGCTTGCGTTGACGTCTACAACGCGCTTTGGGCCGCAGGAGAGGCATTCGGGATCGAGAACTACGGCTCGTTCGCGATGAACAGTCTGCGGATGGAAAAAGCCTTCCCTGGCGCTGGAGAACTGACAAATGAGGTCACTTTGCCCGAGGCGAATGTGAGCCGATTCTTCAAGCTGGACAAAGAGTATCTGGGGGTTGAAGCCACCCGCGCCAGCGCCGAACAGGCCCAAGCCGGGCAAATGCCTTGGATCTGCGCCTATCTGGAAATCGAGCCAGACGGCATCGAAGATGGTCATGGGGGTGAGGCAATCCGCATCGGCGGCGAGGTCGTGGGCGCGACCGCTTCGGTTGCTTATGGTCATAGCGTCGGCAAGATCCTCGCCTTTGCCTTCGTCAAGCCGCATGTGAATGTCCCCGGCACTGAGGTCGAGGTCGTGATCGCCGGCTGCCCACGCAAGGGGCGTATCCTTGGCGAAGCGGCTTATGATCCGAAGTCCGAGCGTCCCAGAACGGATGCTCCGGCCGCAGTTCCGGCATAAATACGAAGGGGGCAGGGCGCGCGTTTCTGCCCCTTCAACAAGTTCTGCGCCAAAAGGAAGTCTAAGTTGAAGATCACCCGCATTGCCGTTTGGGAAGTCCCTCTGACCAGCCATGAAACCTACTACATGGCGGATGGGAAAACCTGCGATACAACGACATCCGTGGTTCTGCGGCTTGATACGGATACAGGCTTGCAGGGCTGGGGGGAGGTCTGCCCGATCCCTCATTATCTGCCGGCCTATGCCAAGGGTGTCGTTCCGGCCGTGACCGAGTTGGCCCCGGTCTTGATCGGGGCCGATCCTGTTGGACCCGAGGCTTTGGTGGAGAAACTGAACGCATACCTTCCGGGCCACGACTATGCGAAATCGGCCATCGATACGGCGCTTTGGGATCTGACGGCGCAGGTGGCAAGTCTGCCCTTGTACAAACTGTTGGGCGGGCGTCAGGTCAAAGATATGCCGCTCTATCATTCGATCACCTGCGTTGCCCCGCATGAAATGGCCGGGATGGCGCGAGACGCTTTTGACAAAGGAATGCGCCAGTTTCAGGTCAAGCTGGGCGCAGATGCAGACTGGCAAACGGATGTCGAACGCCTGGCCAAAGTGCGTGAGGCCGTCGGCCCCGGCCCGCTGGTCTATGGCGATTGGAACTGCGGCAGCGATGCGTTGACAGCGATCCGCGTGGGGCGTGCGGCGGCCCATCTGGATGTGATGCTGGAGCAACCCTGCGCGACGCTGGAAGAATGCGCCCACGTGCAGCGCTCAACCGGTCTGCCGATGAAGATCGACGAGAACGCCTTGGATATCGCCTCGGTCCTTCAGGCGCATCAGTTGGGTTGCATGCAGGCCGTTGCGTTGAAACTGTCCAAGATGAGCGGCCTGTCCGCGATGCGTCAGATCCGCGATCTGTGTCTGACCCTGGGCACGCAGATGTGTATCGAGGATACCTGGGGCAGCGATATCACTACGGCTGCGCTGTTGCATCTGGCGGCCTCGACCCCGGCGCGCGGGATCATGAATACCTGTGACCTCAGCCACTATGTCGGCCCCCGCCTTGCGCCGGATGGGCCCGTTCGCGAAAATGGCCGCATTGCCCCACCCGAAGGTGTTGGGCTTGGGGTGACCCCCGACACCGAAGTCTTGGGTCAGCCCGTTGCCATCCTTGACTAAGCTGGCTAGGACAGTTGCCCGGTTTCTATTTGCAACGCGCTTGAGATCGCAATGTCCTGAGCCGCCAGCCCGGTCAGATCCGCGATAGTGATCTGATCAGTCGATTGCCTGCCAAGATGAGCGCCGGACAGAATGTTCCCGAGTGTGGTGACATCGGCCTCGGTCAGGTGGCCGGTCTTGGCAAGGGTTTGGAACTCTCCGTGATCCAGACATTGCTCGGGTGAGTCGCAAACCAGCAGATCGGCGCGTGCGATCAGATCAGCCTCAAGCTCCTGTTTGCCGGGGCAGTCCGCTCCGATGGCCGAGATATGCGTGCCCGGTTGCACCCAGTCGTTTGCGATCAAAAAGCTCTGAGAGGGTGTTGTCGTGATGATGACCTGCGCCGTCTTGCTGGCCGAGGGCAGATCATCAACCCGTTCAGCCTTTAGCCCCATTGCGGTCAGGTCATCGGCTGCCGCCTTGGCCTTGTCCGGGCACCGCCCCCAGATCAGGAACGACAGAGGTCGATCCGGGATTAACTGTTGCAGACACTTTGCCTGATGGCGCGCCTGCAAGCCGGTGCCGACAATTAGCACTCGCTCAAACCCCTCAACCGCAAGCGCCTGCGTCGCCAATGCCCCGCCGATACCGGTGCGGATATCGGTCAGCCAGCCTTCGTCCTGCAAAAAGGCCACCGGCGCGCCAGTTTTAGCCGAAAAGACAATGTTCATGCCGTTCGAGCTGGGCAAGCCTATGGAGGGATTGTCGTAAAACCCGGTTGCGATCTTGATGACGAAGGTATCGTCACCCTCGATATGGCCGGATTTGACGTGGCAATCCCCGGCGGCCTCGGGGAAGCCCAGATAAGTGACTGGCGGGGTCTGAACCCGTCCCTGTGCGACGGCAACATAGGCCGCGCGGATCGCATCGACGGCCTTTGAAAAAACGAACCGATCCTGAATCTGCGCCTTGTCCAGCTGGATCATCTATGCCCCTCTTAGGCGGCGCTGTGGCGGGCCAGAAAGCCCGAGAGTTTGTCCAGACCCGCTTTCAGATCCGCTGTGGGATTTGTGTAGCCCAGACGCAGCCAGCCCTCCATATCCATGGCGCTGCCGGGGGTCAGCATCACGCCGTCTTCTTTCAGCAAAGTCACGCACAGTTCACGCGAGGACATGGGCAGGTCGTATTTCAGCAAGGCCGTGGTGCCGGATTTCGGCTTGACCCACGTGATCAGAGGCTCTTGCGCGATCCAGTCTTCGACGATCTGCAGGTTTTCACGGGTTATCCGCTGCGCGCGATCCAGAATGTTGTCGCGATTTTCCAGTGCCATAGCGGCCAGTAGCTCATCGACCTGACCGACCGAGATAGTGTTGTAATCGCGGTGGATCATCACGTCATGCAGCATGTCCTTGGGTCCCGCGATCCAGCCAACGCGCAGACCGGCCAGAGAATAAGCCTTGGACATCCCCGCCGTGCTGATCCCCTTTTCGTAAAGATCAGCGACTGCCGCCGTGAAGCCATCCCCTGTATGATCGGTACCGCGATAGACCTCATCACACAGCAGCCACGCACCGACGCTGCGCGCGATCTCGACGATCTGTTCCAGCATTTCGCGGTCCATCAACGCGCCCGTCGGGTTGTTCGGGTTGTTGATCGCGATCAGGCGCGTGTCGGGGCGGACCATGGCGCGCAATTCATCCAGATCGGGCAGGAACGCGTTTTCGGGCTTCAGGTGCAGTAACTCGATCTCGGCCCCAATGCTTTCGGGGATCGAGTAGTGCTGCTGATAGGTCGGGATCACCGAAATCACGTGATCCCCGCGCGCCACGAGGGTCTGATGCACCAGCGAGTTCGCCCCGATGGTGCCATGCGTGGTCAGGATGTTTTCGCGTGTCTGGTTTTCGTACAGGCTGCAAATCGCATCGCGCAACCGGTCCGAGCCTTCGATCGCGCCATAGGTCATCTTCATCGCTGACAGGTCGTTCAGGATGCTGTTATGCTGCCCGGCCATCTCGAACAACTCACCCAGAGTGATGGATTCCACGCAGGTTTCCGCGAGGTTGAGGTCGCATTTCGTCTCGAACTCATTCATCCACATTTCGACGCCGAAAGGTTTGATGTCCATGGGTCTTTCCTCCTGCTTTCAGTTACGCCGAAGCCGCGTCATAGACGGCGCGGGCCATGAAGATGTCCTCTAGCCCCAACCCGATTGAGCGGAAGAAGACCGGTTTGTCACCTGACGGCGTCTCGCAGGCCTCAACCTGCAATTCGGCCAGATCACCACGAACGTTGTCGGGTTGCCAACCGGCCTCGGCCGCCAGTTTCATTTCTCCGGCCGAACCGGGCGTAGTGGCGCGATAGTCGCAATAGACCTCGGCCGTGGTCAGGAAGGCCGGGTCGACCTCATGCGCGTTGGCGACATTGGTGCTGATCGAACTGACCAATGTTCCATCGGCCACTGACGCAGTGTCGAACACGGGCGTACCGGACGAGGTGCAGAGCATGACGACATCCGCGCCCTGACCGGCGGCTTCCGCGCTGTCGGCCAGTTGGACGCGGCTATCTGTCGCCTGCCACTGCGTTGCCAGTTCAGCGTTTTGCGCAAGGTTGGGGGAATAGACGCGAATAACGCTCCAGTCGCGCAGGGCCAGCACATGTTTCAGATGTGCTTGCGCCACCTTGCCAGAGCCGATGATCGACAGAACCGTTGCCTCAGGACGGGCGAGGTGGTCGACGGCCAAAGCGGTCGTGGCCGCGGTGCGTTCGGTCGTCAACTCACCGGAGTCGCACAGCATCAGGGGTTGGCCGGTTTCCATCGACATGAGCACTGTCCATGCCGTGATCACGGGCTTGCCGGGGCGCACCAGATAAGGCGAGAGTTTGGCACCAAACAGATCGGCCCCGGTGCTTGCCCCCAGATAGGTGATGAAATCGCCCTTGTCTTCGGGGAACAGCGTCAGGGTTTGTGACGGTTGCACGGCTTGCCCGCGCCCAAGCTCGGTAAACAGCGCGCGCATCGCGGCCAGCGCGTCAACTGAGGGCAAAAGCGCGGCAACGTCTGAGGCGTTCAGCACGATTGCGGATTTTGAGGTGTCGGTCATGACGGAGTCCTTGGTCTTTCGGTGCGGGGCAATCCCCGATGTGTCTTAGCGGGAGGGACGCGGGCAGGGAATGCCCTTTCATCCACGTGGGGATCAGACCCCTGCGTCCTTGATCACCGACAGAAACGTCGGCAGGCCGATGTTGCGGCCACTGATGACGACGATGGCGCGTTTGGGGGCCATCTCGCGCACCTCAGGGCTGAGCGCTGCGATCACCGAGGTGATCGAACCGCCCTCGACAATCATGCCTTCGCTATCGGCAAACCGGGCCATTTCAGGCACCAGCGCGTCCTCGGGGATCAGAACGGCGCGATCCATGAAATCGCGAATGATCGGAAAGGTATAGCGATTGCGCAGGCCGATTGCCCCCGTGATGCTGCTGGCAAGGCTTGGGAATTCCTCGACATGGACCGGTTTGCCCGCCTCAAGACTGCGCACCATGCCCGGTTCGACCTCCATCGACGACCCGACAACGGAGATATTGGGTGAAATCGACTTGGTGGCCAGCGCAATGCCAGACAAAAGACCGCCCCCGGACAAGGGCGCGATGATCATGTCCGCATCGGGCAAGTCGGTCAGCGCTTCTAGCGCGATCGTGCTTTGCCCCGCGATAACGTTCAGATCGTCAAACGGATCGGCCCAGGTATAGCCGTGCTGCTCCATCAGCCGATCCGCGTGATCTTGCGCCTCGTCCTGAGTGTCGCCATGCACGATCACCTCGGCCCCGAGGTCGCGCATCGCCTGACGCTTGTTTTCCGGACAAAGCGAGCAGACAACCACACGAGCCGTGATCCCCAGACGTTTGGACAGATAGGCCACGGCCCTGCCGTGATTGCCGCTGGACACAGCAATGATCCCGCGCGCGCGTTCCTCGGCGGTCAGTTGCAGAATACGGTTTGAGGCCCCCCTCAGTTTGAAGCTGCCTGTGGTTTGCAGGTTCTCCAGCTTCAGCCAGATTTCAAAACCTGCGCGCTCCGATAGGGCCTCAGAAAACGCCAGGGGTGTCTTGCGCACGATGGGCGCGATCCGCTGCGCGGTGCTCATGATCTCTTGCAGCGAGACATAGCTGTCGGGGGTCGTCATGTCAGGGGTCCTGCCGTTGCGTTCGATGCCATCGGGACACCATGTCAGAAACCGGGCGCGAGAAAATCCATTTTTTCTGAAGTGAACTTATGGCGGTGCAAAAGTGACGGCGCTCAGCTTTGAGTTTCAGCCAGCGCTGTCAGGAACAAATCGACACGTTTATCCCCGTGGGCCTTGCGGGAGACCAACTGAATATCGGTGTCATAGGCAAAGACCTGCGGTAGAACTGATTTCAGCTCACCTCGCTCAATCCATGGCGCGCAGGCGTGGCGGGGAAGGTAGCCGAGGTAAAGGCCGCTAAGGACCATCGCTAGCATCGCCTCCATCGTGGCCGCTGTTGCGGTGCAGGTAAAAGGCCCAAGCGCCTGATGCCTGTCGCGATCATCAAAGCTGCGTTTGGAATACTGCGCTTTGGTCACTGCCTTTTCGATTTCGTCGGGGTCATGCAGATCATAAATCGGGTTCAACCGCCCGCAGCACAACAGCTGTTGTTCGACATAGACTGTTTCGGCGCGAAGCGAGGGGGACAATTCCTGAAATGGCCCGATGGCAATGTTGAGTTCATTGTTCAGCAAGGCGCGCTCCATCTGAGGGGCGCTCATTATGGCGATGTTCAGCGAAATCTCCGGCGCTTGCGCGGCAAACCTCTGGATCACCTTGTAGATCGGACACGAGAGATTGGTCAGAATCGCATCGTCCATCGCGATGTTGAATTGACCCTGCATGTCGCTCGTATAGGCTTGAACCGACTTGTTGAAGGACCCGATCGCAACGCTGAGCGAGCGGAGTTCCTGATACACAAGAAGCCCCCCTTCGGTCAGCTGAAACCCACCGCGTCCGCGGTCACACAGGCGAAAGCCCAGCCGCGTTTCCAGGTTCGAGATTGCGGCGCTGACGGCAGACAAGCTCATGTTCAGCCCATATTGCGCGGGGGATAGCCCTCCGGCCTCGACGACATGGGCAAATACCTGCAAAAGCTTCATGTCCGCATCTTGCAAACGCAGTTGAACATCGGACGTTCCGCCCTGATCAGCCGTGCGCAAGTTTTTGGTCTTGTCTTTCAATTGATCCGCCCGTCGCTGATCCGGTTTCGCCACTATCTTTAAGTTAGGACGAACAAGAGGTGCAACTCTCAGAGCGTGTGGAACCCGGAATAGCTGAAACGCCAAAACCCCAAGAGCCGCAAGGGGGCCTTCCACTTTAAGTACAGGGCGCAAGGTCCAGCATCACAACCTGTGACCCAACACCTAGGGTCAGGATGCAAATCCTAAAAATGATTGTCGCTGCGAGGGCGATTGTACAAAGGAAGACTTTGGCGGCGATTATAACGTGTCGCCACGCGCATCCAATCCCTGAACCTACCAAACATGATCTTACATCACTGCTTGGCAGTGCATCGCGCAGTGATGTCCCGAAAGGGGATCACCATGGTTTATTCCTCGCCATGTTCGACAGCTGGGTCGACCATCATTTGGGAAAAGTGCTTTCCTCGCTCCTACGTTTCCATCGACTGTAGAGCGTCTTGTGCGGACCGTAGACCTCGTGCGCGGCTCGCTATCGTGTTCCACTACGATTGATGAAGAAAATCTCGCTCAGAACTTGTCCATCATCTCCATCATCGACCCGTGGCCTGCCGTGCGACTTCGGGAAGAAATGGGAAAGCTTGGCCATCTGCTCGTCGCTCCGCCGGATCAGATCGCTCATGCCATCGCTCCGTGTTCCAAGACGTGCATGATGCAGCGCATCGAAAATCAATGCATCCTGACTCTATGGTCTGACTTGCGTTCCTTTTATTCGGATAAGGCTCCCTAGACCGCCCGCACACACGCCAACCAGTATAGCAATCACGAGCTCAAGAGCTTCGATTTGCGCAAATTGAAAACCGGCAAAGACCAGTGTTTCAAACACGCCGACAAGCCCGCCCAGCGCCGCGCCCAGCCATATTTGTCTGGTCATCATCCCCAACGCCAGCCCAAGAATGCCGGGCAGGCTGAGGATGTTTCCACCGATTGTCCCAAGTATATCTAACATCTCTGACCCCTTGTTAATCGGCGCTGGTGTTGAGGAAGGACTGGATGTCATTGCCAGACACCGCCGCTTGTTTGTGCAGCGGTTTGCCGTCAACCGCTTCGGCTATGTCCTGATAGGTCTCAAGATATCCCGGCGGCAGGCTGTGAGCGATGCCCTGGTGGCAGTCGATACATGTCATTCCGGTGTCAATCGCACGCTGGTGCTCGCTAGCGGCGCGTGTTTCCTGCAAGGTAAAGTCCATATAGTCGAAGTTGTGACAGTTCCGGCATTCGCGGCTGTCGGATTCCTTCATCTTCTTCCAAACGGCCGAGGCCATTGCCAGACGGTGATCCTCGTATTTCTCTTGGGTGCTGATTGTGCCTGCGAGTTCGTGATAGACATCTTTCACGGCCATGATCTTGGCTTTGATCTTGTGGTTCCACTCATCCGGCACGTGACAATCCGAACAGATCGCGCGCACGCCCGAATGGTTGTTATAGTGAATCGTTTCGCGGTATTCGCCCAGATTGGTTTCCATCGTATGGCAGGAAACGCAGAATTCTTCGGTATTGGTCAGTTCAAGCGTCCAGTGAAAGCCACCCCAGAACAGGATACCCCCAAGAAAACCGGCCAAGATCAAAAAACCCGAACTGAACAAAACAGCCGGTGTCCAGAACGCGTTCCACAAGCGACCGATCCAGCCGCGTTTTTCAGGAGAGTCTGCCATCTTGGTGCTCCTTTCAGTCATACGTTGGATTAGTTGCTGTGGGATGGTTCAAACAAGTTATCGACCAAGGTAGGCGCATTTACCTGCGGCACGTGGCACTGATTGCAGAAATACCGGGTCCCTGCGATGTGATCCAACTCATTGCCGTCGCGATCGAGATAGTGGGTCATCGACAAGGTGGGCGCGTTGCGTTCGCCCGCAACTGTCCAGTCATGGCAGGACAGGCACTGGTTGGTCCGCGTGTCGATCTGGTATTGTTCGATAGAATGTGGGATCAGCGGCGGCTGCTGCCGGTAGTTCCGTACAATACGACCTTCCATCGTTTTGTGGACTTGATCCAGCGGGACCGTTTCATCCACTTCGCCGCCTCGCAGGGTCTCAACTTGTGCGGATTGCGCAAGGGCGAACCCGCTGAGGAGTACGACTGGGATCAGGGCGGCGACGCCTGTCAGGATTGGCTTGTTCATCTGTGCACTCCCTTAGATTGGTCTGGCCGTGCCCGCATCGGACGCGGGAACAGGATCGAAAGGCGCGACGACCTGATCGTCGAACCGGTGAGTAAACTTGAGGACATCCACCGCACATACATCGATGCAGCGGCCGCAATTCGAGCAATCGGGGGACAGGATCAGCGGCGTCGCGTCCGGTTTGCCTTTCAGCGCTGGCGAGATGACCTGGTTCTCCGGGCAGACGGCGTAGCAATCCATGCAATCATTGCAAGCGGTCCGGTTGGCGGCGCTGACACGCAGCAGGCTTTTACTACCGATCAGGCCATAGAAGGCGCCGACGGGACAGATATGGCCACACCAACCGTGACGGGCGACGACCAGATCAAAAATGAAGATCGCAGCGATCAGCGCCCAGACAAAGCCCGCGCCGAAAATCAGTCCGCGATGCAGCATGGTGATCGGATTGACCAACTCCCACGCAATGACGCCAGTCAAGCCCGAGACGATCAGGACCGTCGCCAGTATCCACAGACGGGTGGTGCGTTTGGGTTGCCAGCCTTTAGGCAAGTCCAGCTTGCGGTGCAACCAGTTGGCGGCATCAGTCACCGGGTTGATCGGACAGACCCACGAACAATAGACGCGCCCGCCGATCAGCGCATAGGCGACCAGAACAATGATTCCGCCGATCAAGGCGGTCAGTTCCGGCCAATGCCCGGCCACAAAGCTTTGCAGCAGCACAAACGGATCGGTCAGGGGCAGAATGCCAAGGGTCAGCGACCCCGCCAACGTTCCCTGCACGATCCAGAGACCGAACCATGGCCCCAGCAGAAACAACGCCAAAAAGAACAGTTGGCTTGTCCGACGCAGCAGCAGGAACTTGTGCGCACCGACCCAGCCTTTGGCCTCAATAGCTTCCTGACCAACCGGAACATGAGTGTGAGCGCTCATTGGCCTTCTCCCGGTAGGTTATAGGAGGGCGCAAAGCCGCCCGGCGCGGCCAGATTGTCTGTGCCAGGCCCTGGCAGGCGGTCGGGTAGGTCGATCAATCCGTCCACAAGCGGACCGCCGTGGCTTTCTTTTTCTTCCCAGCCCTTTCGATAGTGGTCCGCGCTGCTGCCGCGCGCCAATCGGGCGGGCAGTATTTTGATCGCAGCTTCGGGTAGAACACAGCTTTTCTCGCACATACCGCAGCCGGTGCAGCGGTCGGCATGGACGGTGGGAATGAACATCGCATGGTGGCCTGAACGCGCGTTGTGTGCGGTTTCCAGCGTGATTGCGTCGTCAATAACGGGGCAGACGCGGTAACAGACATCGCAGCGCAGACCGAGGAAGTTCAGGCAGTTTTCCTGATCGACCAGAACCGCAACGCCCATTTTGGCGTCGTCGATATTGTCCAAGCCCGGGTCCAGCGCGCCGGTGGGGCAAGCGGCGACGCAGGGGATGTCATCGCACATCTCGCACGGCACATCGCGGGCGGTGAAATAGGGCGTGCCGGTTGCAACGGCATCGACCCCAAGTTCCGCTAGTTTCAGGGTATCGTAAGGACAGTCCCGCACGCAGAGCCCGCAGCGGATACAGGCTGACAGGAACTCTTTCTCCGACAATGCGCCGGGTGGGCGCAAGGCTTCCGCCGGCAATGCGCGGGCGTCGCGGGCCAACCAGGCCAGCAACGACCCGGCGACCACACAGCCACCTGCCGCGCGCGCGGAATCCTGCAGGAATCGGCGCCGTTGCGGCGAGAGAGGAGTACCGGTCAGGGACATGGGGACAACCTTTGCGATCCTTCCCGGTTAAGCGCGCTCGACCTTGCAGGCGCATTTCTTGAAGTCAGTCTCTTTCGAAAGCGGGCAGGTTGCGTCCAGCGTCAACTTGTTGGTCAGCTGATGCTCATCGAACCAGGGCATGAAAACGAGACCGCGCGGCACCTTGTTGCGCCCGCGGGTCTCGACCCGGCTTGTGACCTCACCGCGGCGGGTGGACAGAACGATCTCTTGCCCACGGCGCAGACCCCGATCTTCGGCATCCTGCGGGTGCATGTAGACAACCGCGTTCGGATAGGCGCGGTGTAGTTCAGGCACCCGGCGGGTCATCGAGCCCGAGTGCCAGTGCTCCAGCACGCGGCCCGTGGACAGCCACAGATCAAATTCTTCATCGGGCTCTTCGGCGGCGGGTTCGTAGGGCGCAAAGATGATGCTAGCCTTGCCATCGGGCTTGCCATAGAACTTCACGCCCGCGCCTTCGGGCACGTAGGGGTCATAGCCTTCGCGGAAGCGATAGAGCGTTTCCTTGCCGTCCACGACCGGCCAGCGCATACCGCGCGCCTCGTGGTACATTTCGAACGGTGCCAGATCGTGCGCATGGCCACGCCCGAAATCGGCATACTCCTCGAACAGGCCTTTCTGGACATAGTAACCGAAGTGTTCCGCATCGTCGTTGTGGAACCCTTCAGCGGTCTCGGACAGCGGGAACTGGTCGATCTTGCCGTTGGCATAGAGCACGTCATACATAGTCTTGCCGCGATGCTCGGGCATGGTGGCTAGCAGCTCTTCGCCCCAAACCTCTTCGACGGAGAAGCGTTTCGAGAATTCCATAAGCTGCCAGAGGTCCGATTTCGCCTCACCCGGCGCTTGCACCTGTTGCCGCCAGAACTGGGTGCGGCGCTCGGCGTTGCCATAAGCGCCTTCCTTTTCGACCCACATGGCGGTGGGAAGGATCAGGTCGGCAGACACGGCTGTAACCGTCGGATAAGGATCGGACACGGTGATGAAGTTTTCCGGGTTGCGATAGCCGGGAAAGCCTTCCTCATTGATATTGGGCGCGGCCTGCATGTTGTTGTTGCACTGCACCCAATAGGCGTTCAGGTCACCATCCTTCAGCTTGCGGTGCTGTAGAACAGCGTGGAATCCGGGTTTGTCCGGGATGGTGCCAGCAGGAATGTTCCATGCGGTCTCGCAAATCTCACGGTGTTTGTCGTTCGTAACCACCATGTCGGCGGGCAGACGGTGGGCAAAGGTGCCAACCTCCCGTGCGGTGCCACAGGCCGACGGCTGACCGGTCAGCGAGAACGGCGAGTTGCCCGGTTCGGAAATCTTCCCGACCAGCAGGTGCACGTTATACATCAGTGAATTCACCCACGACCCGCGTGTGTGCTGGTTGAAGCCCATGGTCCACAGGCTCATGACCTTACGGTTGGGGTCGGCATATTGCTGGGCCAGACGCTCCAGCTGGTCGGCGGGCACACCCGACAGCTCGGACGTGTATTCCAGCGTGTATTTCGAAACCGCCTCGGCATATTCCTCAAAGCTGATCGGTTCCATCTTGCCGCCATTTGGGTTCTCGGCCGCTTCCTGCAGTGGATGGTTGTCGCGCAGGCCATAACCGATATCGGTGACGGTTTTGGTGATGTTGACGTGGTTTTTGACGAAGTCTTCGTTCACCGCGTCGTTCTGGATGATGTAATTGGCGATATAGTTCAGGATCGCCAGATCGGTCTGAGGTGCGAACACCATCCCATTGTCGGCCAGCTCGAACGAGCGATGTTCGAAAGTGGACAGCACATGCACCTCGGAACCCGGTTTGGTCAGACGCGTATCGGTCAGGCGCGACCACAGGATCGGGTGCATCTCCGCCATGTTCGACCCCCACAGCACGAAAGTGTCCGCGTGCTCAAAGTCGTCATAGCAACCCATCGGCTCATCAATGCCGAAGGTCCGCATAAAGCCTACAACGGCCGATGCCATGCAATGCCGCGCGTTGGGGTCGATGTTGTTCGAGCGGAACCCGGCCTTCATCATCTTGGCAGCCGCATAGCCTTCCCAGACGGTCCACTGGCCAGAGCCGAACATGCCAACGCTGGTTGGACCCTTCTTGGCAAGTGCCTCTTTCCACTTGGCGGCCATGACGTCGAAGGCTTCGTCCCAACTCACCGGCTCGAATTCACCGTTCTTGTCGTATTCGCCATTGGTCTTGCGCAGCAAGGGCGTGGTCAGACGGTCCTTGCCGTACATGATCTTGGACAGGAAATAGCCTTTGATACAGTTCAGGCCCCGGTTCACAGGCGCGTCCGGGTCACCCTGGGTGGCCACCACACGACCTTCCTTGGTGCCGACCAGAACCGAGCAACCCGTGCCGCAGAACCGGCACGCCGCCTTGTCCCAACGAATGTCAGACGTGCCGACTTGCGCCTGCGCTGTGCCTGTGGCCAGCGGAAGACCAGCCGCCGAAGCGGTCGCGGCGGCAGCAGTTGATTTCAGGAAGGTCCGGCGGGATTCAGAGATGGTCATAGCATGGGTCTCCGGTTTCAGGTCTGGCAGGAAGCGTTAAGATGCGGACGTGTCTCCGCGAGGTCTTCGAAATGGTGATAGGTCAGGGTCAGAGAGATCACGCCCGGGATCTGGTGCAGATCCATGATCGTCTCGGAGGCCAACTTTTCGGGCGTGTCCTCGACCACGACGACAACACGGCCATCTTCGGCAGTGGCATGGATTTCGACACCGTCAAACCCTAGCATCGCCTCCTGGGCGGTTTGCGCGACGTCGGGAGCGACATGGACAAGGCATCCGCAGATGTTCATTGCAAGCTCTCCTGGGGGAGTGTTTCGTGGCGCTTAAATCGGATTGTATTTGCTGGACACGCGCTGGCGCAGGCGCCGCAACCGGTACAGGCTTGTTGGTCAACGGCGGGCTCCGACCGTCCCCCAAGCAACAGTTTGAACCCAATCGCGTTGCTGTCGCAGGCGTCCTGACACACACGGCAGGTCACGCCATTCATCGAAAGACATCCTGCTGTGACATGGGCCCGCCACGGCCAATCACTCAGGTTTTCGGGTTTCAAAGCACCGGTCGTACAGGCCTCAGCGCAGGCGCCGCAGAACGTGCAGGGTGAGGCATCAAGGCTGACAACAGGCCAGCCCTGCCGATCAAAGGTGATGATGTGTTCGGGGCAAGCCGAGACGCAATCATTGCACTGGACGCACAACTCAAAAAAGTGATCCTGATCCGCGCCGGGCGGAATGATTGCTGTCCGGTCTTCGCGCAGCGGAGCGCCACGCAGAAAGGCACGGCGGCTGGCTAGCTTATTCATAGGCTTGCGGTCCGCTGTTGATCTCGAGACTTACCAAACTCTTTATCGAACTGTCGCAGGCCAAAAATTGACCTATGTCATGTTCAATTTGATTAATTCTTGATCGTTCTTAAAACTTTGCACATTTCACGCATAAGAAGAAGAGAATTTGTTCCTACCCCCGTTTTTCACCGATGCATCTCAATCCGGGCCAATCATCGAGTCTCTTCGATAGACGCCTCTGTTCAGATTGTTTGAAAGTCCGCAACGGCACATTGAGCCAAGTGTGTATTTTCAAAACCCCGCCTTGGTTTTCTTTTCACAATTCAAAGTTGATACCGGCCTCTGCGGTCAAAATATTGAACCTCT
Source organism: Ruegeria sp. AI3 (assembly GCF_056541245.1). Lineage (NCBI taxonomy): Bacteria > Pseudomonadati > Pseudomonadota > Alphaproteobacteria > Rhodobacterales > Roseobacteraceae > Ruegeria > Ruegeria sp. AI3. The sequence continues at coordinate 153,000 of NZ_JBQFYA010000010.1, read as the reverse complement.
CGGTTTCTGGGTGAAGCAAGGAGAATTGAAAAATTGAGTTGGCTGAGCGATAAGAAAAACATGCAGAAAACACCTGCCACTCACAGCTATGATGCGTTTCGGCTGCCTGGGGAATTCACAAGATTTCTAGCAAAATTTGTGCATAGGTAAGAAGCTAGGCGAAAAGACCCGCTGCTTGCAAACTACCGAACACTCGTAGCAGCCGCCGATTGGTCTTTTGTCAGTTTTTAAGCGTTGGAGCAGGCGCGAGCATGGCGGCACAAAGCGCCGCATCTGGCGCAATATACCTATAGGGGTCTACGAGGAAACGCTTGAAGTGAGGGCGGTGGAGGTCACGATGAGCAATGTGGCCTCCTCTCGGTAGCATCCTGCGGATGTACCTGCGGGTCAATGGATGCCCCCATGTTGCCGAAGTTGATTGATCAAATCCCGGCCGATCAGACCATCGGATCCATGACTATCAAAACCATGCGCCACCCTGCCGCATGACCGGCTGTCGCACATCCCTTAACGCCAAATCGGTCACACCTATCTGAGTTTCAAGCAAGACTTCTACAGGTGAAAAATGGACGCGCTTCTGCTGTCCCGCATTCAATTTGGGGCAAACATATCTTTCCACATCCTCTTCCCGACGATCACGATCGCATTGGGGTGGGTGCTGCTGTTTTTCAAACTGCGCTTCAACGCAACTAAAGACACCAAATGGATGGATGCCTACCGCTTTTGGGTGAAGGTTTTCGCCCTGTCCTTTGCGATGGGTGTGGTCTCGGGCATCACCATGTCGTTTCAGTTTGGCACAAATTGGCCCGGCTTTATGGAGACCGTGGGCAATATCGCCGGGCCGTTGCTGGCTTATGAGATCCTGACGGCTTTCTTCCTCGAGGCAGTTTTCCTGGGAATCATGCTGTTCGGCTTTTCACGCGTGCCCAACTGGCTGCACACAACCGCGACTTTCCTCGTGGCGTTCGGAACGACTATGTCTGCATTCTGGATTTTGGTCCTGAACAGCTGGATGCACACCCCTGCCGGGTTCGAAATGCGGGACGGCGTTGCCTTTGCAACCGATTGGTCGGCAATTATCTTCAACCCATCAATGCCGTATCGACTGGCCCACATGCTGCTGGCCAGCGGGTTGACGGTGGCATTCTTGGTGCTTGGCTTCTCGGCCTTCCGCTGGCTGCTCGGAGATCGTGGGCAGGACGTGCGGGCAACCTTCAAAACCGGCGCCTGGCTGGGCGCGTTGTTGATCCCGGTGCAGATTTTCATGGGCGACATGCACGGGCTGAACACGCTTGAATACCAACCCCAAAAGGTCGCCGCGATGGAGGGCAATTGGGAGACCAAATCAAACGTACCGCTGGTGCTGTTTGCCATTCCCGACGAAACCGTGCGTGAGAACCAATATCAGGTCAGCATCCCCAACCTCGCTTCGATCATTCTGACGCATAAGGCAGAGGGTGTGGTGCCAGGCCTGAATGATTTTGTCGCCGCGGACGGCACCGTGCTGCACCCGCCCGTTGCGCCTGTCTTCTGGTCGTTCCGCATCATGGTTGGTACCGGTATGGTCATGCTGCTGCTCAGCTGGGCGACACTGCTGTTCATGCGGCGCGGTCCTGCGGGAGTACCAAAACTCGTGCAAATTGCATTGGTCCCGATGGCCTTTTCGGGTTGGGTCGCAACGCTGGCCGGGTGGTACACAACCGAGATTGGCCGTCAGCCGTGGCTGGTTCATGGTGTGCTGACAACTGAACAAGCCGTGGCTGATGTCCCCGCGCCGATGGTGGGAACGACACTGGCAGCCTACCTGCTGATCTACGCCCTGCTTCTGACCGCCTATATCGGTGTTCTGTTCTATTTGGCGCGGAAGGCGGCGCAGGGCGACCAACCCTCCCGCCCAGATCCGAAATACCCCAAAGCAGTTCCAGCGGAGTAAAGAACCATGACCTATTTTGGTGATCCGACACAGTGGCTGCCCCTGACCTTTGCGGCGCTTATGGGGCTCTCAATCCTTGTCTACGTGGTTCTGGACGGCTTTGATCTGGGCGTTGGGATCCTTTTCCCTTTTGCCGATGAGGCCGAAAAGGACCGAATGGTTGCCTCGATCGGGCCGTTCTGGGACGCGAACGAGACGTGGTTGGTGCTTGCCATCGGCATCCTTCTGGTGGCCTTCCCAACCGCACATGGGGTTATCCTGACCTCGCTGTATTTGCCGGTGGCGATCATGCTGATTGGCCTGATCCTGCGCGGTGTCGCGTTCGAATTCCGGGTCAAAGCCCCGGCGCATCACAAACGCAGCTGGAACATGGCGTTCTTTGCCGGTTCGGTGATGACGGCGTTGGCGCAGGGCTTCATGCTGGGCAAATACATCATGGGGCTGGACAGCACGTTCGGCACCTGGATTTTCGCCGCCATCACTGCCGTGTTTCTGGCCGTCGGCTATTCGTTCATCGGGGCCTGCTGGGTCATTCTCAAAACCGACGGGGTGCTGCAGCAAAAAGCCGTTGACTGGGCCAAAGGTGGCATCTGGGGGCTGATCATCGGCATCAGTTCGGTGTCACTGGCGACCCCTTGGGTCAGCCCGCGCATTTTTGACAAATGGTTCACCTTCCCCGAGTTCTTCCTGCTGCTGCCTCTGCCCCTCATGTCGGGCATTCTGATCGCTTTGCTATGGTATGCTTTGCGTCACTTGCCAACCCGCAACGACAGTTGGGCCTGGTTTCCCTTCGCGGCGTCCATCGTTCTGTTCACACTGGCGTTTTTCGGGATGGCCTACAGCTTCTATCCCTATGTGGTGCCCGAGCAACTGACGATTTACGAAGCCGCAAGCGCTCCGGAAAGCCTGTTCATCATTCTGATAGGGACGGTCTTTGTTCTGCCGGTGATCGCCGGATACACGGTGATGGCTTACACGATCTTTCGGGGCAAGGCGACTGAGTTGCGATACGACTGAGCCGCGACAATCTTTGAATGGCCTGTGGACCTGGAAAACGGGTTTTTTCGCAAAGTCTGGAGCGGCCGAAATCATCCATTTCTTAGACCCGAACCTCAAGAAACTCGAGCAACTGGTTGTGTTATGATCCAAAACTCTTGGAAATACGACAACAGGCCAATCTCAAAACCATTTAAAAACAAATATTAAGCCGAAATCTGTCGTGGCTGTTCAGACTTCGAGCTCCAGCTGCAACTCATCTCGCAACCCGCGGAAAATATATTCTTGGCACTCTCAGCCGTTCGGCGCGGGGTTATCGTTGGGCGGTACTTTGGCACATCTGATTTCTAAGGGTACGATTTATGGTTCCGACCGTCTCTTCAGTGTCTCTCGGATCTAGGTGTTCGAACACCCCGGTGCGAAGCTGCAAATCTTCCATCGCGTGTTCAACCACGGGCCGTGGAACCTCGTTCAGGCACGGACGCGCACCGGTCTTGATGTTTGGCAACTCTCGTAGGATCGTGCGGCACATGATCCCGGGCACAAACGGACCGTGACCTTCTTCGGCGATCAGCCTCCACTTGCGGATTACGCCTCGTCCGTTGCATTTGCCAGAAACACTCACCTCCATGCCCCCACAGTCGCTCCCGAAGGGGTAGAGCGCTTGCGAAAGCATGTAGAGTGAAAAATAGGCCCATTCTGGTAATTCGAGCCACGCGTGTTGCCTGAGCTGCGCCATAAGACGGAGAGCCCCGTTCATCACCGGCAGTTCAAGGCCAGCGCGGAAGGTTACGGTCCGAGCGCCAGTCAGGTCTGGAAGAAGCGCTATGTCGGGAACGTTGACGCTGTATCCAGCGCGGATCATACCCGGCTCCAGTTCATACAGTTTGCGATCCGTCCATCCGATGGCCGTCCGCCAGGCACCATCACGCCATTGTTGATATGGACGCCCGACGCCGCTCACGATGCTCTTGATAACGGACATGCCACGCGGTGCCCGGTTGCCGGGTAGGATTGCAATGTCGATCGTGTCAACGTCTTCTAGACCTTTGATCAGGTCTGCGACGATACACGAGGACAGGCCGGGCACGCTGGACGCGCCTGATAACACAAAAACACCGGCCTCCTTGGCATCGGAGTTCAAGGCTGCGATGCCTTGTGTGAAGGTCGCGCTATCCGACAGGTCAAGATAGTGGCAGCGATTGGCGACACAAAGCTTTGGGATTGTATAGGGGTCGCCGCGGTAGTTCTGGAACGGTCCTGCGGCATCAATAACCACGTCCGGTTTCTGATCAAACAGCGCCTCGGGTGCTGCGCTGACATCCAGTTTTAAGGTCTGCGCATTCAGGTCCTGAGCCAGAGCGCGGCCCTTTTCGGGATGCCGTCCCACCAGCCAGAGCTGATGTCCGTCTCGCGCCAGCAAGCGGGCGGTCAGAGATCCGAAAACGCCGTATCCCCCTATGATCACGACCTTCATGACCTGATGCTCCGGATTATTTCCGCATCGCGAAAGGTGGCATCTTGCCAGATCAACGCGCCAAACAACGGATGTGACAGTTCCAGGGTGAATCGGAAATATCCGCCACCAAGCTCTTCGTGGCCGACCACCAGACGCCCTGGGCATACCCATCGCGGAAAAGACAGCCGTCTTTGCCTCAGTTTCAGAAAATACCGGTCACTGACGAAGTAGAGGCCGGTCCGTGTGCTTTTGAGTCTGAGCGAGATGCCGATCCCAAAGCCGATATATTCCTCCAACCCGGTTGGTCCGGCAAAGCGTTTGGAACTGCCAACCATCTGCGGAAACCCTTTGGCCCGGCCATATTGCCGGATCCAAAATTGACCGTCCGTTGCCGCATCTTCTATGACGGTCACCACGGCGGAGCGACCGACTGAGGTGCGATCGAAAGGCAGCGGTGCACCGATAACTCGCAGGACAATGGCCAAAGCGCATCCAACGAAGTTCATCTGCATGTGGTTCACGCGCCCCTGATAGGCAAGGCTGGCATCACCCAGCAACCGTTTGCTGAATCTGCGCCGGATTGCTTTGGGCAAACGGGTCCATGCCGCAGCCCCCAGTAGGTTTTTGAACCGGTCGTCCTGGTCGCAGGCTGTATTGAATTGCGGTTGAATTGGTTCTGTTCCAAGCTCGGTCGAGGTTTCGTTCATTTCGAGCATTCTGTAATTTCCGTCATAAGAGAAATTTAGGGTCAAATTTTTTAGCGGCTCTTTTTGCCTCCGGTAAGGCTGAGCAGGGAAACAACCTTGGTTCCCATTTTCATCAACATCATCAGCTTCGGACGGGGCACTGTCAGCATGTCGCGGAACCATGTGTCGGCCGTTGTTAGGAACTCTTGCATATCCTGCATCCGCTGCAGCGTGATTGGGTCCAACCCGCTTTCGGTTTCAGCTTGGGCAACGCATGCGCGCAGAGCCTGTGTTGCGGGATCAATCTCGCGCTCTTTGCGCCCCTGAGCGATACGGATTCCCATCTCCCAAACATCTACCTCGGCCTCGTAATGCTCGCGCCGATCCCCCGGTACAGGAACGCGACGGATGAGCCGCCAGCTCACCAATTCCTTTAGAGAGTTGGACACATTGGATCGGGCAATGCCCAGAGATTCGGCAATCTGTTCCGCGTTAAGGGGTCGGGAGCTGAGGTACAAAAGCGCGTGTATTTGTGCCACCGAACGATTGACACCCCACTGGTTCCCCATGTCGCCCCAATACAGGATGAACTGGTTTGCAGCATTTGATTTCGTCATGTCGATAGTTTCTGTCATGACAGAAATATCAGGCATAAAGCACTGAAAAGCAAGAGCACGATTGGAATTTCAAACAACAAAGCTATACGGAGTGGGAGCTGAAGCGTCAAAAATGAGATAAAATACTGGCTGAAAACGGTTTTTCGCGAGCGCTTTGATTTGGGCCGTCCGCTTGATTTCAACGATAACTTTACATACGCCCAGATCGGTGCATTGCCCTTTTCGGCTTTACGTCAAGTCGCGCGCAAAAAGAAAGCGTAATAAGGGGATAAGTTGGGGGGTCGGAAAGAGGGTTTTTTAGAATAAGCTGAGAACAGAAACACTGCCACCTGTTCTCCGATTGGAGAGCTTACGCGTATTCAAAATTTTTGAGTGCGGATAGTGCTTGCAAATTTCGGCGTGCCCGCAGCATTGGTTTTCACTTGAAGTGTTAGATTCGGGCCGTGAGCAACGGCTTGGTGACACGCATCTGGTGAAAGCTCAACCCTTGGTGACGTGGCTATGGTCATTGACTACGTCGGCAGAATACAGTGCGTCAATGGAATGAACTGAGGAACATGCCGATGAAAATGCTCACCATAGTTGCATTGATTTCCACGCTTGCCACAAGCGCTTTTGCCCATTCGAAAGTGGACACCACCACACCCGAAGACGGCGCGACAGTTACTGAGGTGCCCTCTGAGATCAGCTTTAATTTCACGGATGATATTCGCCTGACAAAGGTTAACATGATCCATCAGGATGCGCATACCATCACACTCGACTTGGGAGACCAGACAAGTTTTAGCCGCGCGTTCGCGCTCCCGCTTCAAGGCATGGGTGAAGGCATCTATCGAATTGAATGGCGGGGCTTGGGTGTGGACGGGCACGTCATGCAGGGTGAATTCACATTTACAGTGGACTGAGTATGCCCGATATCTGGGGTATAGGCGCAATACTGTCCAAGCTAATACTCTATGTCGGTATTGGCGGTTCGACTGGGCTTTTGATCACTCAGATTGCTTTCACCGACCTTGTGTCGCTTCTCAGCGATAGGATGCGTCTTCAGGTTGCGCTGTTGGCGGTGCTTGCGCTTGTTGCCTCTGTCCTTGGCTTCATGCTGCGCGGCGCTGCCCTGACGGGCGGAGCCGATGGGATGACCGATCCTGAAATGCTCGGTCTGTTGTGGCAGACCTCGGTTGGCGACGTTCTCGTTCTTCGGATCACTGGGGCCATACTAATCATTGCCGGAGTGTTTATTCCCTTTGTCGGGCAATGGATCGCACTCTTTGGGGGATTGCTCGCTCTGTGGTCCTTTGCGCAGATTGGGCATATTCCTGAACTGGAACCAATAGGTGTTCGCTTGCTCTTGCTCTTGCACCTTTTAGGGGTCGCGTTTTGGATCGGCATCCTTGGACCGTTGCGCGCCCTGTCGACACGGCCAGAATATCTGAGCAACGCAGCAAAGTTGGGCCATCGGTTTGGGCAGATGGCTTCGGTTATTGTCCCTGCTATGATTTTGGCAGGGCTAATAATGGCTTGGATGTTGTTGGGCGATGTGAGGGCGCTGACGACTACCGGGTACGGGCAAACCCTTCTGATCAAAACCGCACTTTTAGGCGTGGTCCTGACGTTGGCAGCCGCAAACAAACTCCGCTTCGTTCCAGCTATGCAAGCAGGGGACGATAAGGCGGCGCGTCATCTGGCGCGCTCGATTGAAATCGAAACTACGGTCATACTGATGGTGCTTGTCGCCACCGCGACGCTCACCAGCGTTCTGACCCTACCGAATTGAGGCATTCTATGAAAAGGCGAGACTTCCTGTTCACAACATGCGCGGCGGCACTGGCACCGCGCATCGCTCTTGCATCAGCGCCCTTTGAACTGGTCGCACAGCCGGTCAATGCGCAAATTCTGCCCGAAGGTGATCCGGCTACTCCGATGCTTGGCTTTAATGGCAGTACGCCCGGTCCGGTGCTTCGCGCCCGTCAGGGTGATACATTTGATATTCGGTTCCTGAACCAGATTGGTGAAGGCTCGGCGGTGCATTGGCACGGGCTGCGCATCGAAAATGCGATGGATGGCGTGCCGGGGATGACCCAAGACGTTGTCGAGAAGGGTGCTGAGTTCGAATACAGCTTTCGAGCACCCGATGCTGGCACGTTCTGGTATCACTCCCACAACCGATCCTGGGAACAGGTCGCCAGAGGTCTCTACGGGCCGCTGATCGTTGAGGAGCTAACCCCACCCGATGTGGATCACGATCTTATTGTTATGATTGACGACTGGCGCATCACCGAAGACGGAGCGCTTGTCGACGGCTTTGAGAACAGGCACGACCAGGCGCATCAAGGGCGGTTGGGTAACTATGCCCGCGCGCTTGTCGAACCGAGTACGCCGGTCCGGCTCGGTGATCGCGTGCGCTTGCGGTTGATCAATGTCGCAACAGACCGGATATTTCCAATTGAGCTTGAAGGCATCGACGGCAAAATCGTTGCGTTCGACGGCATGCCACTGCCGGACCCGCAAGAGGTTTCGAACCTTATTCTCTCACCGGCTCAACGCTTAGATATCATTGCTGACGTAAAATCAGCTGATCACATCGCCTTTGTTTTCCCAACGCGCGACGATCCTTACCTGTTGGGTGAAATTCCGGTTGAAGGGGTAAACAGCACGCGGCAACAGTCCGCGATTCCCACACTGCCACCAAACGAGCGGAAGGAGCCAGATCTGGACAATGCGGTGGACCTGTCGCTCACCATGCAAGGCGGGGCGATGAGCCGTCCGGTAAGCACGCAAACTGACATTTGGGCGTTCAACGGACAATCTGGCCTGTCGGATACGCCGCTCCACAAGTTTGAACGTGGCCAAACGGCGCGCATAAGTCTGGTGAATGACACCCGTTTCCCGCATGGCATCCATCTGCACGGGCATCATTTCTTTGAAGTCGGGGTGGACAGTAGCTTAGGTGCTTTCCGGGATACGGTGCTGATCAATCCTGGTGAGACGCGCGAAATCGTTTGCGTGTTCGACAATCCCGGTAAATGGCTGTTGCACTGTCACATGCTGGGGCATCAGGCGGCTGGCATGAAAACATGGGTGGAAGTCGTATGAAACGCATGCTGGTAGTGGCTCTATGTGGCGTTGCGAGCGAGGCAATTGCCAGCCACGAAATGGAAGACCGAGATTTGACTAAAGGGCGTGTTCTTTACGGCGAACACTGCGCGTCCTGCCATGGCATCAATCTGGAAGGACAGCCAAATTGGCAGACTCCTGATGACAATGGTGTTCTGCCTGCACCACCGCATGATGAGACAGGGCACACTTGGCACCATGATAATCAGCTTCTTTTTGAGTACACACGACTTGGTGGCGAAGCAGCGTTAGCCGTACGTGGGGTCACTAGCTTTGCAAGCGGCATGCCGGGATTTAGTGATGAACTCACCGAAAATGAGATTTGGGATATTCTGGCTTATATCAGGTCAACTTGGCCCGACCGCGTTCAGGAAATGCAAGCGAGTCGCAATCCGCCGCACAATTGAGGAAAACGGTCTTCTCCGCGCTTTGTGGGGGTAGGGTCAGGCCCCCTTGCTGCCAAGACGCACAGGGCAACGCCTTCATTTTGAAGGGTTCCGTCACTCAAAATTCGGTTCCAACGGATTGTCTTGGTCTCTGGCCAGAGCTTGCGATTTATCGCCTCAAGACTTTGAAGACGGCTTGTTTGTCCAGAAATCAAGCAACGTTTTCGCTATCTCGGTCTGGTGGTGGGCATAGACCACTACGTCGAGCTTTTCCTGACCCAATTGGTTGCGTAGGGATATCAACTCGCCGCTTTCAATTTCCTTGTGCACCATGCTGAACGGCAGCCAACCAATACCGAGACCGTTCAGGATCATTTCCTTTGCTCCACTCGAGAAAGCCGTCTGGCAAACGGGGTTTTTACTGAAATCGGCGGTTCCGAACGGAAGTTTGCTCTTGTTCAATGCCTCACCAAAGTAGCTGTTTTCGGGATAGACGATCGCCGGCGTATCCAAAGGCACGTCACCGTTTCCGCGCACTGCGTACCGCAATCCGCCACCGATGACCGGAATGAGGTAGTCGTGACCCCAAGTGCCGCGACAAATGCCTGCTCCGAACGGCATTGGGGCGACGGTTTGCGCCTCGTAACATAGCAGCATGTTGGTATCGCCGCGCAGGAACAGAGTGACACAATCGTTCAGATTGGCCGTTCTAAGACGAAACCGGAGCCCCTTGAACGCGGCACGTGCACGCAATGCCATATCGGGGAAAGTGGAGACGACCGATGCGTGGGTCGCGGCGATCGTCACAATCGAAACGGTGGGGCCATGTTGCGCAATTTTTGTGCGCAGGTCATTTAATCTGGCGATCAAAGAGCGGATTTCGGCTTCATTCGAGGCCAGTGCGGGACTGATCTCGACCCGGTTCGATTTGCGATCGAGAACTTCAATCCCCAGCCACTCCTCAAAGCTGCGAATACGCCTTGAGAACGCGGGTTGCGTGATGTTTCTGCGGGCCGCGGCCCGTGTCATGTTCCGCTCTTCAAGAAGGGCCAGAACATCGTCAAACCACAGCATATTCATCCACACCTCCATAACACCCAAAGAAAATGTATGGGCAGCCTGCGAAATATGCACTGTTTTTATTCTTTTTCTTTTGAAACTGTTTGGCTGTAGGCAAAAGCAGGGAGAGTGTGGTGGCTGAGACAATTCAGATGACCGGCGGTGACGCGATGGTCGCGCCGGAGATGGTTTTGAGCTTGTGCAAGGAGCTATCGCTGACGCTGGCGAGATTTCCCCGGGTATCGCTTGGTCATCTTCCTACGCCTTTGGAGCCGATGGATCGCCTGAGTGAGGTTTTGGGTGGTCCGCGTTTATGGGTCAAACGGGATGATTGCACCGGCCTCTCGTCGGGTGGGAACAAGACTCGTAAGCTGGAATTTCTGATGGCTGACGCTGTCCAGAAAGGTGCAGATACCATCATCACGCAGGGGGCGACGCAATCTAATCACGCGCGTCAAACAGCAGCGGCGGCTGCAAAACTTGGCCTTGCGTGCCATATACTTCTTGAGGATCGTACGGGTTCCAATGATCCGAACTATATTCTGAATGGAAATGTCCTGTTGGATCGTTTGCATGGCGCCAGCGTCTCCAAGCGTCCCGGTGGTGCGGACATGAATGCCGAGATGGAAGCCTGCGCCGCGCAGATGAAGACAGAAGGCAAAACCCCCTACATCATTCCCGGCGGTGGATCGAACCCGATCGGGGCTTTGGGCTACGTGAATTGCGCGCGCGAGTTATGCGAACAGGCCGCCCATGCCGGCTTAAAAATCGACGCGCTGGTCCATGCGACCGGCAGCTCCGGCACGCAAGCCGGATTGGTCGCCGGTCTTGCCGCACTGGAAAGCGACATTCACCTTTTGGGCATCGGCGTGCGGGCCCCAAAAGACAAACAGGAAGGCATGGTCCATGATCTGGCTGTGCGCACTGTCGAGTATATGGAGACGGGCACGCCCATTGCGCGAGAAAATGTACGTGCAAATTGCGACTACGTCGGTGCAGGATATGGTCTTCCGACCAAAGGGATGATTGACGCGCTCAAGCTGTTGGCTCGAACCGAAGGGCTTTTGTTCGACCCGGTCTATTCGGGTAAAGGGTTGGATGGGCTCATTGACCAAACCCGCAAAGGCTATTTCGACGGCATGGACAATGTCGTCTTTCTGCACACCGGCGGAAGCGCAGCCCTGTTTGGCTATCCCGAAACTTTCGAACTTCCTGGCTACGTGGCCTGAAAATAAACAACAAACCAACAAGGAGATATCAAATGAAACTAAAAAAATACTTGATCAGCGCGGCTTTGGTTTCAGCTCTCGGCGCGCCACTCGCCGCTGAAGAGGTTAAGATCGGCGTTCCCACTTGGACTGGAGCGCAGGCTATTGCCCATGTCTTGGGTGAGATCGTGACCACCCGCATTGGCGGCACGGTGGAGTATGTGCCCGGTAACAACGCCACGATTTTTCAAGCGATGGATCAGGGTAAGGGTGATATCGATGTGCACCCTGATGTATGGCTGCCTAATCAGGAGGCCTTCACAAAGCAATATGTTGATGGTGCTGGCACCGTAACGTTGTCATCGAACCCCTATCAGGGCAATCAGGGTTTCTGCGTCTCCAAAGACTTTGCCGCAGAGATGAATATCACCGACATCGCGGATCTTGGACGCCCCGATGTGGCGGCTGCGATGGACAGCGATGGCAATGGCAAGGGTGAGATGTGGATCGGTGCACCCGGCTGGGCTTCGGCCAATGTGAACGAGGTGAAGGTGCGCGACTATGGCCTGTTGGACTTCATAGATCCGATCCGCGCCGAAGAAGCTGTGAAGACCGCGCGCATCAAGGACAGTATCGCCAAAAAAGAAGGATATGCCTTCTACTGCTATGAGCCGCATGCCGTCTGGTACATGTTTGACGTGGTGATGCTGACCGAACCGACTTACGATCCTGAAAAATACGTCATGGTGCAGCCCTCCGACGATCCTGACTGGTATAACAAGTCGATGGTAGCCAGTAAGGACGCTCTGAAGGAAGTTCAGATCGCCTGGTCCAACTCGCTTGGGGATCGCTCGCCGGCGATTGCGGAATTCTTCGCGAACTTCTCTCTGACAGCCGATGACGTGAGCTCGCTTGCGTTTGAGATCAGCGCCAATGGGCGCGATGCTGAGGAAGTTGCGGCCGAATGGGTTAACGCCAATTCCGAGCGCGTAGATGCGATGCTGGGTCTCTGAAACAGACCAAAAAACAACGGGCAGCACCTAGCGGTGCTGCCCCACTTAAAGGCACGCACGGGTGGGCGGATGAGCGACGAGACTGTAATCGAAATTTCCAATATCTGGAAAATCTTCGGGGCAAAACCAGAGGCCGCTCTGGAAGCCATTCGTGCGCGGGGGCTGACCAAGGCTGAAGTCCTTGCTGAATTCAACGCGGTGGTGGGCGTGGCCGATGTCAGCCTCAACGTCAATCGCGGTGAGATCTTCTGTATCATGGGCCTATCAGGGAGCGGCAAATCCACACTCGTGCGCCATTTCAATCGCCTGCTCGAACCGACGGCGGGCAAGATCGAGATCGAGGGCACGGACGTCATGGCGCTCGGCACAAAGGACCTCCAGGCTTTCCGCAACCGGAAAATCGGGATGGTGTTCCAGAATTTTGCTCTGATGCCCCACCGTTCGGTCCTCGACAACGTGGCAATGCCGCTGGAAATCCGACAGGTCGCCAAGAACGAGCGTATGCGGCAGGCGGCCGCCATTCTCGACATTGTCGAATTGGGAGCGTGGGGGTCGAAATTCGCTCACGAACTCTCTGGCGGCATGCAACAACGTGTGGGGCTTGCCCGTGCGCTCGCGGCCAACCCTGATGTTCTGTTGATGGATGAGCCATTTTCCGCACTTGATCCTCTGATCCGACGGCAGTTGCAGGACGAGTTCATCCGGCTGTCCAAGATCCTCAAGAAAACAACGATCTTCATCACCCACGACCTGGATGAGGCCGTCCGCATCGGGGACCGGATTGCGATCATGCGTGACGGCAAGATGGTGCAGATCGGCTCGGCTGAGGACATTGTGATGCATCCCGCTGATGACTACGTCGCTGATTTCGTGGCCGGTATATCGCGCCTTAAGGTGGTGCATGCTCATGCGGCGATGCAGCCCTTGGAAAGCTACCTCGCCACGCACGGCCCACTGCCGGCTGACATCGACCGGGTGGACCACAACGAGACACTTTCTGCTTTAATTACACGAGCCATCGACGACGAACGGCCGGTTCTGGTGTCCGAAGGTGGCGAGGACAGAGGTGTCATCACTCGCGCAGATCTGTTGCGCACCGTGATTGAAGGGACGGAAATGTCATGAGCGAAGATCTTGGTGTGAACCCCCTTGAAGACACAGAAAGCGAAGCCGCGCAGGCCTATGCCGAGGAACGCCGCGAGAATATCCGCACCTTTGTGCGCACAAGCCCCGACTACTACATCCGCAATTTCGACAAGATCGGGGCTTCCGCACGCTTTACAGCGACCTTCAATGTGATGGCCGGGCTCTTTGGTCCGATCTGGTTCGGCGCACGCGGGCTTTGGTCATGGGCATTGGCGTTTCTTGTCGTCGAGGCGATCGGCTTTGTGCAGATCGCGCGGGGCCTGTTCGGAGATCTGGGAGCAGACGCGCTAGCCCGTGTGACCTCGATCGAAGGTACCCTCGATTTGCGCTACCAGCAGCTTGCGGCAGCTCAAGAGAGCGGCTCGGATCGAGCCGCGGCCATTCAACGCCAGATCGAAGGGCTGGAAGCCAATATAGAAGGCTTCCGCGCTGAGGCAGAGTTGCTTGCCGCGCAAGGCCCATCGATTGCTCTGACCGGTGTTGTCATCTTGCTTGTCGCCAAGCTCATCCAGGCTGTGGCCGCCAACTGGGCACTGGAGGCCCGGTTCTCTGACTGGCTCTCAGACCGCACCATTCGCTCCGGCATGCCGGTCAGCCAGATAGTCTTCAGCGCAGGTTTTATGATCCTGCTGGTCGCGACTGCAATGGTCCACTATAGTTTCCCGGGCCGTTTTTCATTTCTTAGCGAATTCCCGACAGATAACTCAATTCGCCTGGCCAGTATTGACAGCGTAGAAGCATTTATCGCCTGGTGCGTCGCCAACAGTGTGGCATTCTTTGACGGGCTCACCGCGGCCATTCGCTGGTTGCTGGATGCCATGGAGGTTGCGTTGGTTCAGACCCCTTGGATCGTGGTGGCCGCGCTGATCGTTCTGTTGACATGGCTCACGGCTGGTTTGCGCATGGCTATATGGTCTGGCGCCTTTCTGGCCTATATGGGCCTTCTCGGCTTTTGGGAAAAAGCTATGACCACTTTGGCGCTTCTCGGCACAGCGGCGCTGCTTTCCATCGTGATTGGCATTCCTTTGGGCATGTTCTCTGCGCGTCGACCGCGGTTCTACGCCTTCATCCAGCCAATCATGGATTTCATGCAGACCATGCCTGCCTTTGTCTTCATGGTGCCTGTGATTGCCTTTTTCGGGGTTGGCAAGCCAGCGGCAGTCATCGTCACCATGATCTTCGGCGGGACACCCGTGGTACGCCTTACAGTTTTGGGCCTGCGCGGTGTTCCTGAGAGCGTACGTGAAGCCGCGATCAGTTTTGGCGCCAACAAGTGGTACCTTCTCACTAAGGTCGATCTGCCGCTCGCCAGCCCCTCCATTCGCGCGGGTATCAACCAGACAATCATGCTGTCGCTGGCCATGGTAGTGGTGGCCTCGCTTATCGGCGCGAAAGGGCTGGGTGAAGACGTTCTCGAGGCGCTGCAATACGCCAATGTGGGTCAGGGTATTCTCGCGGGTTTTGCCATTCTCTTCTGCGCGATGATCCTTGATCGGATCGTTCAAGGTCAGCGAAAGTGACCCCCCTTGTCCTTGTTCATGGTTTCATGGGGGGCAGCGCACAATGGGATGGGTGTCGAGATACCCTGCAGCGGCATGCAGATGTGATTGCGGTCGACCTGCCCGGGTTCGGAGCAAATGCCCATCTACTGCCAATTAACAGTATTGACGGATATGCAGATTGGGTGGTCCAGCACCTCCGCGGCCTTGGCGTCGAGAAATATCATCTGCTGGGTCACTCCATGGGCGGCATGATCGCTCAGGAAATTGCTTTGCGAGATAGTGAAAGGATTAACCGCCTTGTCCTTTACGCAACCGGCGCGGTTGGTATTTTGCCGGGGCGGTTCGAGACCATTGAGCAAAGTAAAAAGCGCGCCGCGGAAGACGGCGCGGCGGCCACCGCGCGTCGGATCGCAGCAACTTGGTTTTTGGATCGCGAAGCTGCACTCGGATATGAACACTGCGCCGCGATTGCCGCTCAAGCCAAGCTGCCGGCCCTGGAGGCCGGTCTAGACGCGATGCAAGCTTGGTCAGGGGAACAGAACCTGTCCCAAATCCAACCGGAAACTCTCGTCCTTTGGGGCGATCGAGATCGGACATATCCGTGGAGCCAAATTCATAAACTGTGGGAAGCGATCCCCAGTACATCGCTTGCAGTCGTACCGGCCTGCGCCCACGCGCTTCATGCGGAGAAATCTGATCTTTTTCAACGCCTTATATCCAACTTTTTGGATCACTGAAGTATGCATACGACTTTGACTATTGTAGGGCCGCAGCCGCCGCCAGCTTTGTCCGTGATCCGGAAGTTCGTCGCCGGGTCGATTTAGCGATCGCAGCGATTTTCCGGTGTGGTCAGCCACGCCGCAGGGAATGCCGGAATCGATGAACGGCTGGAACCGGCCGCCAGTTTAAAGTTACGACTTGAACTAGCAACGCTTCAGGCTGGAGGATGTAACTTTGGTTGGCGGAAAGGTGAGTTCATTGGCCAAAAGGCAAAGTATCTCAATATTTGACAAGAAACTTTTTTGGCCGGAGTGAGAGGATACGAACCTCCGACCCCTGCCTCCTGAAGGCGAGTTCTCGGGATGAAGTAAACAAAATAAGGGCTTTGAATGCCAGCCATTGCACTTCGGTGGCAGATAGCGTTGCGATAACGTTGCGGTTTCATTGCGAGCAAACCCGGCCTCTGTCGTATGTTGGTAAGCTCTTGTTTTTCAGTAAGTCATCCAGCACCTTATGCTCAGTGCTAGTTTGTTCTCTGTTATATTGCCCAGATCCAGCCCACTTATGCACGGTGAAGAGCTCTGCCATCGGTCAGGCCATTCACTTTCTCCAGAATAGCGTCTGCGTCAATGCAGTGATGGCGATAGAGGTCGCCGATTGTTCCCGTCTGACCAAAATGCTCGACACACATTGGGACAACGCTGAAATGGCGGCCACAGGTATCAGCCTCACAGCAATTCCGGCTCCAGGTCGAGCCGTCGCTTGGATGGCAGACCTTGAAAGTGAAGGCGGATGATCTCGGGACTGGTTTTAAAGTATTTGAAGGTCTGGTCATGTGCAAAAGCTACGCGACCGCCCTGTCCTGCTCAAACAAAGTTCTTCTGACAAGACACCCCAAAATCTGCGGATTTAGGTGCTGACAACTAATTAAAGCCTTAGAGATTGAAAGCTTGCACTGGACATTGCCTTTGTGAACAGGAAAGCATTTCAATAATGACTGTTTGAGAAAGCGGTCCTTGATGTAGCAACTTCAAATAAGGCCGGGCAAACGCAACCGGCGATAGTTAAAAATAACATGGGGGGAACTTATGAAGTATAAATCGATTGCCATTGCCGCATCCATCGGGTTGCTGGCCACAGGTGCATTCGCTGAGACGAAGGTCGGTATGATAACTACTCTGTCCGGTGGTGGAGCCGGCTTGGGAATCGATGTGCGCGACGGTTTCATGCTGGGTATCAAGCAATCTGGGCGAGATGATATCGAGGTCGTCGTCGAAGATGATCAACGAAAACCCGACGTTGCCGTACAGCTTGCTGACAAGATGATCCAATCCGAGAAGGTGGATATCCTGACGGGCATTATCTGGTCGAACCTCGCAATGGCGGTTGTTCCGGCGGCAACGGCCCAAGGTAAGTTCTATTTGTCGCCGAACGCGGGGCCGTCGGCGCTGGCCGGTCAGGGCTGTCACGAAAATTACTTCAACGTTGCTTGGCAGAACGACAACCTGCACGAAGCAGCTGGCGCCTATGCCAACACAGCAGGGCATAGCAATAGCTTCATTCTCGCGCCGAACTATCCGGCGGGCAAGGACGCTTTGACTGGGTACAAGCGGTTCTTCCAAGGCGATCTTGCCGGTGAGATTTATACCGAGCTTGGCCAAACGGATTATGCTGCCGAGATTGCTCAAATCCGTGCGTCCGGCGCAGACAGTGTCTTTTTCTTCCTTCCCGGCGGAATGGGGATTTCGTTTCTCAAGCAATACGCAGATAGCGGGGTTGATCTGCCCGTCGTGGGTCCGGCGTTTTCGTTCGATCAGGGCATCCTTCAAGCCGTCGGGCCCGCAGCACTTGGGATTGTGAATACCAGCCAATGGAACAAGGATATCGACAATCCAACAAATGCCGCATTCGTAGAAAGCTTTGTGGCCGAGTACGGGCGGCTTCCGTCTCTTTATGCAAGCCAGGGCTTCGACACGGCACAGTTGATCATTTCGGCGCTCGGATCGGCTGACGTCTCGGATCAAGACGCGTTCAGAGATGCATTGCGTGCGGCCGACTTCGACAGCACGCGTGGCGACTTTGCGTTTGGTCCAAACCACCATCCAATTCAGACTATCTATGCGCGCGAAGTGATTCAGGAAGGGGATGTATTCACCAACCGGATCATTGGTGTGGCGTTGGAAAACCACTCGGACGCCTACGCGGCAGATTGTAAAATGTAATCGGAGGGCCGCCCCCGACTCCGGAGCGGCGGCCCGTTTTTGCTCGAACCGTGACTTTAATCCTTATCGCCGAGCAGATTCTGAACGGAATACAGTTCGGCTTCATGCTCTTTCTCATGGCAGCAGGCCTGACGCTTATCTTCGGCGTGATGGGCCTAATTAATCTTGCGCACGGATCACTCTACATGGTCGGCGCTTTTGCAGCTGCGGCGGCCGCTGCGGCGACGGGGTCCTTCTTGGCGGCTGTTGCGGCCGCCATTGTTGCGGCGGCTATGGCCGGTGTCATCGTTGAATTGGCAGTCATTCGTCGGCTCTATGCCCGCGATCACCTCGAGCAAGTTCTTGCGACTTTTGCGCTGATACTGATTTTCTCTGAGGGTACGCGATGGATCTTCGGTTCATTCCCGCTGTTTCTCGAAATCCCGAGCTATTTGTCCGGTCCCGTTTCATTGCCAGGCGGCATTCAGTATCCGCTATATCGCCTTGTACTCATCCTTGTAGGGCTTTTGGTGGCGGTTGGGCTGTGGTTGCTCATCTCACGGACCCGCGTGGGCATTCAGATTCGTGCCGGAGAAAATGACCGGGAAATGATTGCAGCACTCGGCGTTGATATCGGCAGCTTGTACACGTTTGTCTTCGCGCTCGGAGCGGCGCTCGCCGGATTAGCGGGAGCACTTGTGGGTGCCATCCAATCTGTCCAGATCGGAATGGGTGAGCCGATCCTAATCCTCGCTTTCGTCGTCATAGTGATCGGGGGCATCGGGTCCATTCGGGGGGCGCTTATCGGCAGTTTGCTGGTTGGATTGACCGATACCCTGGGCGGCATCTTTCTGCCGGAACTGTTTAAACTGTTCGTGGCACCAGATGTTGCGACGTCGACAGGGTCGGCATTGGCTTCGATGTCAATTTACGTTCTTATGGCTGGCGTGCTGATCTGGAGACCCACCGGGCTGTTCGGGGCGCGCGCATGATCCCGGAAAAAGCACTAAACGCCATTCTCATGAGCCTGCTTCTTTGTGTGCCGCTTTGGGCTTGGGTCTCGGACGAACCCTTCACAATTACGTTGGCGACCCGCGCGGTCATCTTCGCTCTGGCCGCGGTTGGCCTCAATATCGCGCTAGGGCTAGGAGGGCTCGTGAGCCTCGGGCACGCGGTCTTCTTTGGGATTGGCGGCTATGCGATGGGTATTCTGGCGTTTCACGCTCAGACGTATTCGCTATTGATGGAATGGCCGTTCACGATTTCTGGAACCAAGCTCATGCCTGTGATCTGGTTGGTGGCAATACTGTTTTCAGGTGTTGCCGCCTTTATAATCGGGCTTCTGTCGCTTCGAACTTCCGGCGTGTATTTCATCATGATCACGCTGGCTTTCGGGCAGATGTTTTTTTTCTTTGCAATCAGCTGGCCCGCTTACGGCGGAGAAGACGGCCTTTCCATCTACATTCGAAATTCGTTCCCGGGAATGAACACGCTTGATCCCATACAGTTCTTCGGGATCTGTTTTGCAATTCTGAGCCTAGTCCTTTGGCTAAATGTGCGGCTCGTAAAATCACCCTTTGGGCTTGCTTTAAACGCAGCGCGGCAGAGTCCCGAGCGGGTGGAGGCGGTCGGGCTTGATCCGTTTCGGCTGAGACTGATTGCGTTGGTGATTTCCGGCATGATCTGTGGGCTGGCGGGGGCGCTTTTTGCTGACCTTAATCGCTTCGTCAGTCCGACGATGTTTAGCTGGCAGATGTCAGGTGAACTGATCGTTTTCATAATCCTCGGCGGGCTGGGCCGGACGTTCGGGCCAGTCGCAGGCGCGACTCTGTTCGTCGTACTCGAGCACGCGCTTGGAGGCATTAGCGAATATTTCCTATTCTTTCTTGGATTACTTTTGTTGGCGGTCGTCCTTTTCGCCCGCGGCGGCCTTTACGGCGTCCTCACGGGAAGGTCTGACCGATGATGCGGCCCGTTTTGCAAGTTGAAGGTCTTACTCGACACTTTGGCGCCCTGATTGCAAATGACGACGTGACATTGGACCTGAGGCCCCGCGAAGTTCACGCCGTGATCGGCCCGAACGGGGCAGGTAAATCAACACTTATCGCTCAGATCTGCGGCGGCCTGAAGTCTGACGCAGGCTCGGTTCGCCTTCTGGGCCAGGATATCACCCACGAGACCACGAAAAACCGTGCAAGGCTCGGGCTCGGACGCACCTTCCAGATTTCCGCTCTAGCGTTAGAGGACACCGTCTTGCAAAATGCGATGCTGGGCGCACTTGGGGTCAAAGGCCGACCCTGGCAATTCTTCCTACCCGTTCTTGGCGACAAAAACCTGCGCGATCATGCAGAGAATGCACTGCGTCGCGTGGGCTTGATGGACTTTGCAGACAAGAGAACAGGCGAACTCAGCCATGGTCAGCGCCGCCAACTGGAAGTCGCAGTTGCGCTGACCCTAGAACCAAAGGTGTTCATACTGGACGAGCCAATGGCCGGTTTAAGCGCGGAAGGCACGCAGCTGCTCACGAACCTGCTGAGCGACTTGCGAAATCAGGCCCCGATCCTGCTTGTGGAACACGACATGGATGTCGTCTTCAAATTGGCTGACCGAATAACGGTTCTCGATTACGGGCGTGTGATTGCCTCCGGATCAGTCGAAGATATTCGCAAAAATCCAATAGTTCAGCGCGCCTATCTTGGAGAGAACCTATGAGCCTTCTTTCCATCTCCGGCCTTGTCGCAAGCTATGGCAAAAGCCAAGCCCTCTTTGGCGTTGATCTGACGATCGAAGCGGGCCAAGTCGTCGCCCTTATGGGGCGCAATGGTATGGGCAAGACGACCACCGTTCGCGCTATTTGCAGAATGATCGGAAGCAAAGGCTCGATGGTGTTTGCCGGCACCGACATTCTTAGACTGTCGAGCCACCAAGTGGCAAGGTTGGGCATCGGCCTTGTGCCAGAAGGCCGCCGCGCATTTCGCGATCTAACGGTGCGTGAGAACCTCGTAGCTGTGTCCCGACCTGGCCATTGGGATATAGACAAGGTCGTTGCGCTTTTCCCGCGTCTCAGCGAACGCGCCGATCAGCTTGCGGGCTCATTGTCAGGCGGGGAGCAGCAAATGCTGGTCATTGGGCGGGCGTTGGTTACCAATCCACGCTTGCTCATACTGGATGAGGCCACGGAAGGGCTCGCACCAAATATTAGGCGAGAAATCTGGGTGACAGTGGAGCATCTGAAACGTGAATCTGGTCTTTCAATTCTGGTAATCGACAAATCGCTTAGCGAGTTGCGAGCGGTCTGTGATCGCGCGACAATCCTTGAGCGAGGCAGATCGGTCTGGTCAGGCGCAATTGGCGATCTGGATAGTGAAATCAGCCAGCGGCATCTCGGCGTTTAGTTGGTACAAATGCCCAAGCTTTGACAGCTACCAAGCGTCCACGAAATCGTTTTTGATGGTTCGCCGCAAAATTAGAATAGCTGTCAAATAGCGAACCGCATTGCTTCCGCCTGGATGGAATGGCTGCTGTTTCTGCAGGCTGTGAGTTAGGAGAGACACAAATTCTAGCAACGCAGCGAATGGCCGCTAAGCTGGCTGCGACGCAGTATTCGGTTGCAGTGCTCAAAGTCGGCTCTGGGCCGTTAGTTCAAAATTACGATTTGAACCAGCAACGCTCCGGGCGAGTGGAGGTAATTTTTGTTGGCGAAAAGGTAAGTTAATTGGTCAAAAGGCAAAATATCTCTGTATTTGACAACCTGTTTTATTGGTCGGTGTGAGAGGATTCGAACCTCCGACCCCTGCCTCCCGAAGACCGGTGCAGAGGGCCAAGTTATTGCATTTTAGTCAAAGGAGCCCTGTTTTCCAGGCGTTGTCGCCAATCAAACCAGCCAAGTTCAGGTTCGGCAGGTTCATTGAACCTCAGAGCACTGTCTACATGGTCCGCTAGTTATCGTGGTCTATGTTCAGTGCTAGTTTGTTCTCTACATTATTGCCCAGATCAAGCCCACTTATGCACGGTGAAGAGTTCTGCCGTGGGTCAGTCCATTCACTTTCTCTAGGATAGCGTCTGCGTCAATGCAGTGGTGGCGATACAGATCGCCGATTGTTCCGGTCTGACCAAAGTGCTCGACACCCATTGGAATAGTCTGATGTCCAAGCACTGCCCCCAGCCAGGATAGAGTCGCAGGATGACCATCTATAACGGTGACAAGCTTGCAGTGTGGCGGAAGGTCGGACATCAGGGCTTCGATGTGGGAGCGTGCCGCTTGGTTACCGCGAGAACGCGCTCGTTGAGCAGCGGTCCATCCGGCATTTAGGCGATCTGCAGATGTCACGGCCAATACACCTATGTCGCGACGGCCTTCACCAATCATACCGGCGGCCTTGATTGCCTCCGGCGCGACTGCTCCTTGATAGGCGACTACAACTTCGCAATTGGGCCCGGGTTTTCGTAACCAATAGGCCCCATCTATGGCACCTTGGCGAAACTCGTCGTCGACACGTTTGCCGGGCTGTTCAATCGGGTTGGTGGTCAGGCGCAGGTAGACAGACCCTCCAGTTTCATCGCGCAGCCATGTGCGCTCGTCGGGCTGTCCTTCGCCATCACGCTGCAGGTAGTCGAAGGCCCATTCCATAATCACCGCCAGCTCGTCGGCAAAGGCGGGTTCAAAAGCGGCCAAGCCGTCTTGGCTCATCCCGATGAGCGGTGTTCCAACGGATTGGTGTGCTCCACCTTCTGGCGCGAGCGTGACACCCGATGGTGTGCCAACCAGCATGAAGCGCGCGTCCTGATAGCAAGCGTAATTCAGCGCATCGAGGCCGCGGCTGACAAATGGATCATAGACGGTGCCAATTGGGATCAGCCTCTTGCCGAACAGGGAATGCGACAGACCCGCCGCTCCCAGAAGCAACATGAGGTTCATTTCGGCGATACCAAGCTCGATATGCTGCCCCTCCGGCGTGAATTCCCATTTCGCCGTCGAAGGGATCCGGTGTTCTATGAAGGCGTCGGCTTGCTCGGATCGGGCGAACAGTTTGCGCCGGTTCACCCAAGGACCAAGGCTTGTCGTGCCTGTCACATCCGGAGAGGTTGTCACTATACGTGCAGCCAATGGGCTGTCGCCTTTTGATAGATCGTCTAGGATCTTGCCAAACGCCATTTGGGTCGAGATTTCGCGACTGGTGTCGATTTCGATTGGCGGCACGTCCAATTTGTCATCAAAATAGCGGCGCGGACCTTTGGCAAAGAACGGGGTGCTGGCCAGGAAATCTTTGAATGCGTCTGGATCTTGCACCGTCGCGAGCGGCTCCCATTCTTCGCCCTTCGGCACACCCATATGCGACTGCCATGCGACGAACTGGCTGTTGTTCATCAGCCCGCCGTGATTGTCCTTGTGGCCTGCAATAGGGGTGCCCCATCCTTTGACGGTGTAGGCCAGGAAGCATGTCGGGCGATCATGATCGATGGCGGCAAATGTCTGGGCCATGGTCTCGACGCAGTTGCCGCCGAGGTTCTCCATAAGGGCTGCAAGCTCTGCATCCGTCCGCCTTTCAATCAAGGCAGTCACATCCCCCTGATCCCCCAGATCGTCCATGAGACGCTGTCGCCAATTCGCACCACCCATGAAAGTCAAAGCGGAGTAGTCTTGGTTGGGGCAAGCATCAATCCAGTCGCGTAGGCGGTTGCCGCCGGGCTCTTCAAAGGCCGCGCGTTGAAGAACTCCGTATTTTATGCGCACGACATCCCAACTGAATGCATCGAAGGTTTTCTCGATCCGTTCGAACAGTCCTTCTCGGACGATACCGTCCAGAGACTGTCGGTTGTAGTCGATGATCCACCACGTGTTTCGTAGGTCGTTTTTCCAGCCTTCCTGCAACGCCTCATAGACGTTGCCTTCGTCCAGTTCGGCATCGCCAACAAGTGCCACCATACGCCCTATCGGGGCGTATGAACCCCAGCTTTTGGCCTTGATGTAGTCCTGAATGATCGAGGCAAACGAGGTGATCGCGACACCTAAACCCACAGACCCGGTCGAGAAATCAACATCGTCAATGTCCTTGGTCCGGCTTGGATAACTTTGCACACCTCCAAATCCGCGGAAATTCACCATCTTCTCGCGGGTCTGATTGCCCATGAGATACTGCATTGCATGAAACACCGGCGACGCATGGGGTTTGACTGCAACCCGGTCCTCAGGCCGCAAGGCCGAGAAATAAAGCGCGGTCATGATCGACACCATCGAAGCGGACGAAGCCTGATGGCCACCGATCTTGATCCCATCCACCTTTGGTCGGACATGGTTGGCATGGTGGATCATCCAATGAGACAACCACAGCAGGCGCTGTTCAACGATCTTCAGTTGGGTGGGATCAATGTGCATGGTGGTCTCCGGGTTCAGGCGGCGCTGCGGGCAGGGTAGGGCAAAGCTTGCTCCAGGTCTGCAAGGATATCTTCAACATCCTCCAGCCCGACGGACAGGCGGATTAGGCCATCACTGATCCCATGCTCGGCCCGTTCTTCGGGCGTATATGTCGAATGGGTCATCGATGCTGGGTGCTGGATCAGTGTTTCCGCATCGCCCAACGACACCGCACGCTGGATCATATTCAAGCGGTTCATGAATTCAATTCCTCCGGAAAGACCGGATTTGATCTCGAACGCTATCATAGCGCCCGGTTGGGACATCTGTCGCTGCGCCACATCGTGCTGTGCGAAGCTCTCAAGACCGGGGAAATAAACCTCACCAACGGCAGGGTGCGCTTCGAGGAATTTCGCGACGACCTTGGCAGAAACACAATGACGATCCAGACGCAGGTTTAGTGTTTTCAGACCACGCAGGATTAGCATTGCGTTGAAAGGCGCCATTACCGCGCCGGTCATGTCCTTCATCCCAACAAGGCGGATTTCAGCAATCTGTTCAGCGGTTCCTGCAACCAAGCCAGCGACCACGTCTCCATGCCCGCCGAGATATTTGGTGGCGGAGTGTAGAACGATATCTGCGCCGTGCTCGATCGGGCGGGTCAGATACGGGCTGGCATAAGTGTTATCGACGACGACCGTTGCTCCGACCGAATGCGCAATTGCGGCGCTTGCGGCGATGTCCACCAAGCGCATGTTCGGATTGGCCGGGGTTTCGAAATAAACCACGCGAGTCTCTTCAGAAACGGCCGCTTTCAGGTTCTCAGGGTCCGTCATGTCGACATGTGTTATCGTGACCCCCCATTTCGCCAAACCATGACGCATAAAGGCGAAGGTGCAGCCATAGAGCGTTTTGTCTACGATGACTTCGTCACCTGGCGACAGCAGGGTCCAAAGCACTGCCGTGATCGCCCCCATGCCGCTTGAGAGAGCTAGCCCGGCCTCGGCCCCTTCAAGCACGGCAATGCGTTGCTCAAGAAGGTCGCATGTAGGGTTTGAAATACGGCTGTAGATATGACCTTCACGCTCGCCGGCGAACATCTCTCCACCAGCCTCTGCGGTTTCAAAGGTAAACGTGGACGTCAAATGCAGCGGTGGTGTCAGCGCACCGTCATTTTCCAGAGGGTTATAAGCGTGGTGAATGGCACGGGTGGCAAATCCGGTTGGACGAGTCATTAGAAGCTCCTGAATCATGCTGAAGCTAGTTTGCGCCTTTACTTTGGGCTAATGGTTGCGAAATATACCAACATATGTAGCAACATTGGCATATTCTGCTAAGCAAGAGGGTGAAATGGACGCAAAGGACAGGCAGATCATTCGAGCGCTGCAGCGGGACGGGCGCATGACGAACCAGGATCTTGCCGACGAGGTGAACTTGTCTCCCTCACCGTGTTTGCGCCGGGTCAAAAACTTAGAAGCAAACGGAGTAATAAAGGGATACAGCGCTGACGTTGACGCTGCCGCGTATGGGATGGCCATTACCGTCTTCGTGCGTATCAGGTTGGAGCGGCACAACGAAACGGACGTTCAGAATTTCGAAAAGCGCGTTCGGATGATCGATGAAGTTCTTGAATGCCACGTGCTGACCGGGGCAATGGACTACCAATTGCGGGTTTTGGTATCGGATCTCGAGGCCTACGAGGAGTTTATTCGTCACCGAATTCATCCTATCGGTGGGATCGCCTCGATCGATACCAGCTTTGTCTATGGAACGGTAAAGAAGACCGCTGTTTTTCCGCCCGGATAGATGGGCCGCGTTAGAATGGATTGTCTCCGAATGCCTACTTAAACTTTTGTATGCTCCGTTACTCTAAGTGCTCTTTGGATAGCCGGTAGTTAGCGGTGAAGCGTATTGAAAGCTGTAATTTGATTGTATGTTCTGTTGTTCCTTTGGAAGTTCGTATGGCGACTTCAAGAGAGAAGCTTCATTGAACCCTTGAGGCACTTTTCTGCATCTTCTGCAATCGCCCGGCAATCAACGCCAGCAATTCAGGCGTGCCGCCCCTTCGCACCAGTGACGTAGTCGTATAACTTGCAGTTCGTTACGCCCAACTGGGCGGCTCAAAAACTGCTCGGGGGGCCCCGGAGTTGGACAAACTATCAGTCATGCAAGCTTTTCGCCGTATCGTTGAACGCGGCAGCTTTGCTCGTGCGGCGGAAGACCTTGGTGTTTCTCCTGCGCTTCTCAGCAGAGAAATCAAGCTTCTGGAGGAAAGTCTGGGAACCGTCCTTCTGACCAGAACGACCCGATCCATGTCACTGACTGACACCGGCAGCCTTTATTACCAGGATGCAATTGGAATCCTCGATGCGGTTGAAAAAACGGAACAAACCATCAGGGATGGTTCAAAAGCAGTGCGAGGGCACCTTCGGGTGAATGCATCAAGCTCTTTCGGTCAAACCGTTATTGCACCGATGCTGCCCGAGTTTTTGGAAGCCTACCCCGATTTGCGATTTACGCTTTCGATGGACGACAAGGTGATCGATATGGTCGAGGGCGGGTTCGATCTATCGATACGCATCCGCGCTGCCATGCCGGATTCGGCCCTTGTTGCGCGACGGATCGGCGTGATGCGACAACGGATTTTTGCGTCTCCTGACTATTTGGAGCGATGCGGGACGCCGACCCAGCCGGCGGATCTGAATAATCACGCGATGATCGGCTTTTTGCTTGCTGATCATTTGACGAGCTGGAAGCTCTCGGCCGCCAATGGTGTCACAACATTGGAGCTTGATCCACGTGTGAGGGTTGGCAACAGCCTCGTTTTGCGGGATCTGCTGATAGCGGGGCAAGGTATCGGAACTCTGCCCGAGTTCGTCTCTGATGCTCCTGAAGCTAGCGGGGCCTTGGTGAGAGTTCTTCCTGACCATGAACTGCCTGCGCCGGAAGTGTTCGCCGTTACAGCATCTCGCTTGGGAATGGACGCAAAGGTCAAAGCCTTTCTTGATCATCTGCGCCTGGCTCTCAGGTCGTGACATTGTTCAATACAGGTAAATAGTGATGTCAAAGAGCGCGCCTTAATTGGCGACGTAACAAATTCCATTCTCTCAGGGAAAGTCACAGCCCTGAGAGGTCTCTTATGTCACGTATTCTCGTTCTCTACTACTCAAGCTATGGCCACGTCCGCGCATTGGCCGGTGCCGAGGCTGAAGGCGCCAGAAGTGTTCCCGGCATCGAAGTTGACGTTCGGCGTGTGCCCGAAACTGTCCCTGAAGAAGTCCGCCAAAAGGCCGGCTATGTCGTCGATGATACACCTATTTCCTCGCCGACAGACCTGGAAAGCTATGATGCAATAATTCTGGGAACGCCGACCCGATTTGGCATGATGGCTGGCCAAATGAAGTCCTTCCTTGACCAGGCTGGCGGGCTTTGGGCCAGGAACGCACTGGTTGGTAAAGTCGGGGCGGTCTTTGCTTCAACAGGTTCGCAACACGGTGGGCATGAGGCCACCCTTCTGACAACGCAAGTCCCGCTTCAACACTTTGGGATGCTGATTGCCGGAATGCCCTACACATTTGCTGGCCAGACTACATCAGAAGAAATCATTGGCGGCGCACCATATGGTGCCGGAACGATCGCCGGTGCTGATGGTTCCCGCACGCCGACTGAAACTGACTTGGCCGGAGCGCGGTTCCAGGGCGCTCATGTTGCAAGGATTACAGCGTGCCTCGCTGGATCAAACCTGCAAGCGGAAGCAGCGTAACCTGCGCTGCTCTGACGTTTCACTCAAATTCTCAAACGCCTTAGCCGGGAGACATACCATGTCGCGCTTAACCGATATTCTTCTCACCTCACTCGCCCCAGCGGTATGGGGAAGCACTTATCTGGTAACTACCGAAGCGCTCCCGGCTGGCTATCCGATTACCCTGGCTGCGTTACGAGCTCTGCCGGCTGGCTTGTTGTTGCTTGCAGTGACGCGCTGCGTTCCACCACGCGAATGGCTCGGCCGAACTTTCGTCTTAGGCAGCCTCAATTTCGCTCTGTTCTGGGTGCTCCTCTTCGTTGCTGCGTATAGGTTACCTGGCGGTGTGGCCGCCACCCTAGGATCGTTGCAAGCGATGATCGTGATTTTGATGGCGTGGGGATGGCTGGGAACCCCAATCCGACTTGGTGCACTTGGCGCCGCCGCGACTGGCGCAATGGGTGTGTCTCTGCTGCTGATCGGACCAGCAGCACATCTTGATTGGATTGGTATAGCGGCGGGTTTGGGAGGAGCCGCGTCAATGGCTGCTGGCACAGTTCTCAGTCGTAAATGGCAACCTCCGGTCTCGGCGCTGAGTTTCACAGCGTGGCAATTGACAGCCGGTGGTTTGATACTGCTGCCAGTCGCACTGTTCCTTGAGCCGCCTCTACCTGCGCTCAGCGCGACAAATGTCGCCGGCCTTATTTGGCTCGGGTTGATCGGTGCTGCAGCAACCTATGCTCTTTGGTTTCGCGGCATAGCCCGCCTGGAGCCCAGTGCAGTCTCGATGCTTGGCATTATGAGTCCTGTTACAGCTGTCGTGCTCGGCTGGGTATACTTGGGACAAACGCTTAGCCTCACTCAGTCGATAGGAGCAGCCATAGTTATTGGTTCTGTTGTGGTTGGCCAAAGCGTGAGTCGAAGGGATAATTCGGGTTTGAAAAAATGGAGACGAGCATGCGCGGCATGACACTGGAGGACGCCACGGCCTATTTTGCAACCTCGCGCGAAACCCTGGAAAACGCCTATAGGTCCTACAGTCCAGATGCGCTTACGAACGCAGCGGGAATTATAAATTAGAGGATATTGAGTGCCAATTCAGTAGTTGGTGGATGTCGGTAGTGAACGAACTGAGCACATCTATCGAACGAAACGTTGCGGATATCGTTGTGGCCATTCCTCTGAAAACAACAAAGGCGCCCTTGGGCGCCTTGTTTCATTGGTCGGAGTGAGAGGATTCGAACCTCCGACCCCTGCCTCCCGAAGACAGTGCTCTACCAGGCTGAGCTACACTCCGACCGTGGCGGCGGGTCTATACGCGTGGGTTTGGATGCGCAAGAGGGATTCTTGCGCGCGAAATTGGAAAAGTCTTAGCGCGCTCAGCGGGCTTGCGCTGAATGCACTATTGTAGAATCTCGGTTCTATACAGGCGAATTTTCGTGCCTCCGTGATCGACGAACGGACCAGTGGGCAGAAAAGGCAGGCGTGTCGCGCGGGCGAGGGCAGGGGCGCTGGTGATGACGCCAACGCGCCAACCCTGAAAGCGGTTCATCAGCGTTTTGCCAAGGCTGCCATAGAGCGAACGTAGTCGTTTTTCATCGCCAATCCGTGCGCCGTATGGGGGGTTCACGATGATCAGACCAGCGGGTCCGAGGGGTGGTTTGATATCGCTGACCGCACGATGCTGAAAACGGGTATGCTCCGCCACACCAGCCTGTTCGGCGTTGGCAGAGCCGGCCTCGACAGCGCCTGTATTTCGGTCGGAGCCGTAGAACTGAAGGGGGCTTTCGGATGGGCGGCACGCGCTCCGCATTGCTTGCCATGCCGCCTTGTCGAACCCGGACAGCTGCTCGAAAGCGAAAGATCGTGAACGTCCCGGCGCCAGCCCAAGGGCGATCTCGGCGGCTTCAATCACAAAGGTGCCCGAGCCGCACATAGGGTCAAGAACCGGCTCCGTTCCCTCGAACCCGCATTCGCGCAGGAACATAGCGGCCATGGACTCGCGCATGGGGGCTTTGGCGACAACGGTTTTGTGACCGCGCTTGTGCAGCGGCTCGCCTGAACTGTCGATCGAAAGCGTGCAGAGATCCTTTTCGATGCGCAGTAGAACACGCAGATCGGCCTCGGGAGAAATCGCTGCGCCCAGGGTGTCAGAGATTGCGCCCTCAATACGCTGGCGCGCCGCCCCGGCATGGTAAATGCGAGACTTGCGGCTTGTAGCTTCGACCTTGACGGGCACGTCGGGGCGAAGAAAGTTCGACCAGGGAAACTTACGCGCGCGTTTATCCAGCTGGGCCAGATGGACGGCAGGAAAGCTGCCGATGCGCACCAGAACCTTGTTGGCACCGCGCAGGACAAGATTGGCCCGCCAGACCTCAGACCAGTTGCCAGTACAGCTGACGCCGCCGGGCACGACGCGTGCGCCTGCGAATCCGTGCTGCGTGGCCTCGGCGCAGAGCGGGGTTTCGAGGCCCGGTGTTGCCACCAGGAAGATATCAAGGTCGTGGGTCATGCTCATTTTTGTTGCTTACACCGGATGCGGCAGAGGTGCGACCGGCAAAATATCGGTGTGTTAGCGCCAATATGAACATTCGATTAAGACAAAGTGACAAACAATAGATAATTTCGAGCCTAACGGGTTTGCGTTTCTGGTCGTCGGCGCGTAAAGGACCGACATCAGACACACGCCTGCGGATTCCGACCAGCAAATAGCTCTTTGCGACTCGGTCGGTTCATCATCCGCGCTATCAGATGCCTCTTCCAATTGGGCTATGATAGCTGGCGCAGGAGAGAGGCTTGGAAGACAGTAGCGAGATGCAAACTTTCAAACTGAAAAAAGGGCTGGAATTGCCGATTGAGGGTGCCCCGGATCAAACGATCCAGCCAGGGCCGGAATTCAGCCAGGTTGCCGCATTGGGCGGCGACTATTTGGGGTTGAAACCCCGTATGCTGGTTCAGGAAGGCGATGAGGTGCAGCGTGGCACTCCGCTGTTCTGCCACAAAGACGTCCCCGAGGCGATGATGGTTGCCCCGATGACCGGCAAGGTCATTCAGATCAACCGGGGTGCGCGCCGCGTTTTGCAAAGCGTTGTGATCGAAATCTCCGACCCGAATGACGCGGGCGTCGATTTCTCGGGCGTGGGCAATGGCGATACGGCCGAGGGCGTGGCAGAAAAACTCTGCGCGGCGGGTCTTTGGACGGCGTTCCGCACAAGGCCCTATTCGAAGATGCCGGCCCCTGGCACCAAACCGGCGGCGATCTTTGTAACAGCGATGGACAGCGAGCCGCTGGCCGCTGATGCCGCGGTGATCATCGGTGATGCGGGGGAAGCCTTTGCCGCCGGTCTGGCGGCGGTTGCCAAGCTGTCGGATGGTAAGACCTACCTGTGCCACAAGGATGGCGACGCAATTCCCGGTGCAGACGTTGCCGGAGTGGAAGCGGCGGCCTTTGCAGGACCGCACCCCGCCGGTCTGGCAGGTACTCACATCCACTTCCTGGAGCCGCTTGCAGGCGACAAGCAGGTTTGGACCATCGGATATCAGGACATCATCGCGATTGGTCGCCTGATGCAGTCCGGCCATCTGGATCCGAATATCGTGATCGCTCTGTCCGGACCGGGCGCACGTCAGCCGCGTTTGATCCGCACCGCAATGGGTGCATCGACAGATGAGTTGACGAAGGATGAGATCAACTTGGACGGAACACCCCGGATTATTTCGGGCTCGGTTCTGTCGGGTACTCAGGCCGAGGGACCGACGGCCTATCTGGGCCGCTTCGCGCGTCAGATCACCATCATCCGGGAAGACCACGATCAGATTCCGATGGGCTGGATTCGTCCAATGCCGTCGAAATACTCGGTCCAACCGGTTCTGGGTTCGGCATTGTCCAACAAACTGTATAATCTGACCAGCAACCTGAATGGTGGCCGCCGCGCGATGGTGCCAACAGGTGTGTTCGAACGGCTGATGCCGCAGGACTACCTGCCCACGCAGTTGCTGCGGGCCTTGCTGGTGATGGACACCGATACCGCTCAGGCACTGGGTGCACTGGAGCTGGACGAAGAGGATCTGGGCCTTGTCGGCTTTGCCTGTCCGGCGAAATATGAATATGGGCTGGCGCTTCGCGACTGCCTTGCCAAGATTGAAAAGGAGGGCTGATCCAAATGGGTTTGCGCAGCTTCTTTGATCGGATCGAGCCAAACTTTACCAAGGGCGGCAAGTACGAGAAGTACTTCCCCATCTACGAGATGGTGGAAAGCTTCATCTACACTCCGAAAACTGTAACCACCGCCGCGCCGCATGCTCGGTCGTATATCGACATGAAGCGGATCATGACCTACGTCGTGATCGCGACGATCCCCTGTATCCTGTGGGGGATGTACAATACCGGCTATCAGGCGAACTCGGCCATCGCGCTGCTGGGGCCTGAATCGGCCACCGGATGGCGGATTGCTCTGCTGCAGATGTTTGGTATCTCGCTGGATCCATCCAGCGTCTTTGCCAATGTGATGCACGGGCTCACTTATTTCCTGCCGATCTACATCGTGACGCTCGTAGCGGGTGGTATCTTTGAGGTCATCTTTGCCACCGTGCGGGGCCATGAGGTGAACGAGGGTTTCCTTGTTACCTCAATGCTTTATACGCTGATCATGCCCGCAACCGCGCCTCTTTGGCAGGTGGCCTTGGGCATCATCTTCGGCGTCGTGATCGGGAAAGAAGTCTTTGGCGGCACCGGCAAGAACTTCCTGAACCCGGCTCTGGTCGGTCGTGCGTTCCTGTACTTTGCATACCCGGCGAGCATGTCCGGTGACACAGTCTGGACGCCGGTTGACGGCTTCTCGGGCGCAACCGCGCTGTCCGTCTCCGCGTCGCAGGGCTTTCAGGCTCTGGCCGCTGATGGCATCACCTGGTGGAACGCGTTCTTCGGCTCGATCCAAGGCAGTTTCGGTGAGACTTCGACCCTTGCTTGTATGATCGGTCTGGCCTTTCTGCTGGCCACTCGGATCGCCAACTACCGCCTGATTGTAGGCTGTCTAGCAGGCACGATCGGCTTTACCCTGCTGCTGAACCTAATTGGTTCGGACACGAACCCGATGTTCGCGATGCCTTGGTACTGGCATGTGGTCATTGGTGGGTATGCCTTCGGTCTGGCCTTCATGGTGACCGAGCCTGTTTCGGCCAGCCACACCAACATGGGTCGCTACATCTATGGCGCGCTGATCGGTATCATGGTTGTGATGATCCGTGTGATCAACCCGGCTTTCCCCGAAGGCATGATGCTGGCCATTCTGTTCGGCAACGTCTTTGCTCCGCTGATCGACTACTTCGTCGTCCAAGCCAACATCAAACGGAGGGCGCGTCGCCATGTCTGATACGCAATCCCCAGATCAAAACGAGGCACCTAAAGGCGCAATTGCCAAGTTTCTGGCAGCCTCGCCGGAGTCTGTCGGCAAGACGATCATCATCGCGGTTGCTGTCTGTCTGGTCGCCTCGATGGTCGTGTCCGCGGCCGCTGTTAGCTTGCGCCCGGTGCAGGAGGCGAACCGCCTGAAGGACAAGCAGGTCAACGTTTTGCAGGTTGCGGGCGTCTATGAGCCTGGCATCGACGTGACCGAAGCCTTCGCCGCGTTTGAGCCTCATGTGCTGGAACTGGCGACTGGTGAGTTTGTCGACGATCAGTTTGATCCGGCCACATTCGACGATATCGCAGCCGCTAGCGACCCTGAGCTGAGCGTCGCGCTGGATGATGACCCGGCGGGCATTGGCCGCAAGTCGAACTATCGCGTGATCTACCTGCTGCGCGATGATGCAGGGGCCTTGGATAAGGTTATCCTACCGCTGCACGGCTATGGGCTGTGGTCCACGCTTTATGGATTTATCGCGCTGGAAAACAACGGCAACGATATCTACGGCCTGCAGTTCTATCAGCACGGCGAAACACCGGGTCTGGGGGCCGAGGTGGATAACCCACGCTGGAAGGCCCTGTGGAGTGGCAAGAAGCTGCGTGACGAAAATGGCGATCTCCAGATCACCGTATCGAAATCCCAGCCTGCTGCCGGACCCGATTTCTATATCGATGCGCTGGCTGGGGCCACGCTGACCTCGGTCGGTGTCGACAACCTGGTGAAATTCTGGATGGGGGATGCGGGCTACGCTCCGTTTCTGGCCAAACTGCAAGCAGGAGAGCTCTGATGTCCCAGACCAAGAAAGAGATGCTGGTCGACCCGCTTGTCGACAACAACCCGATCACCTTGCAAGTGCTGGGCATCTGTTCGGCGCTGGCGGTGACATCATCGCTGCAGGTGTCGATGGTGATGGCGTTGGCGGTGATCTTCGTAACCTCGTTCTCGTCCTTCTTCATCTCATGCCTGCGCAACCAAATTCCCGGCTCGATCCGGATCATCGTGCAGATGGTGATCATCGCCTCGCTAGTGATCCTGGTGGACCAGATCCTAAAGGCCTTTGCGTTTGAAATTTCCAAAACGCTGTCCGTCTTCGTTGGCCTGATCATCACCAACTGTATCGTGATGGGCCGCGCCGAGGCGTTTGCGATGAAGAACCCTCCGGTTGCGTCCTTTATCGACGGCATGGGCAACGGCATGGGCTACGGCCTGATCCTGCTGCTGGTTGGCTTCATTCGTGAGCTGTTCGGTGCCGGGTCGCTGTTCGGTGTCACCATTCTGGAGACCGTCAACAACGGCGGCTGGTACGTGCCCAACGGCATGCTGCTTCTGCCCCCGTCGGCGTTCTTCATCATCGGTCTGATCATCTGGGCCTTCCGCACATGGAAGCCGAACCAGGTGGAAGAGCGTGAATACAAAATTCAGCAGGTAGAGGCCCACTGATGGAAGGTCTGATCTCACTGGCCGTAAAGGCCATCTTTGTCGAAAACCTTGCGCTCAGCTTCTTCCTGGGGATGTGCACCTTCATCGCCGTGTCGAAGAAGATCTCGACCGCGTTGGGTCTGGGTATTTCGGTCATGGTCGTGCAGGCCATTACCGTTCCTGCCAACAACCTGCTGCTGAACTACTTGCTCAAGCCGGGTGCGCTGTCCTGGGCCGGGTTCCCGAATGTGGACCTGACCTTCCTTGGCCTAATCTCGTATATCGGCGTGATTGCGGCGATGGTTCAGATCCTCGAGATGGTTTTGGATAAGTATTTCCCGCCGCTCTACAACGCGCTGGGGATCTTCCTGCCGCTGATCACGGTGAACTGCGCCATCCTGGGTGGTTCGCTGTTCATGGTGGAGCGGGATTACAACTTTGCAGAGGCGACCACTTATGGCCTGTCTTCGGGCTTTGGTTGGGCACTGGCAATCACCGCAATGGCGGGCGTTCGTGAAAAGCTGAAATACTCAGACATTCCCGACGGCCTGCAAGGTCTGGGGATCACCTTCATCACCGCGGGTCTGATGGCAATGGCCTTCATGTCCTTCTCGGGCGTGAAACTGTAAGGAGGGCAGAATGGAAACTTTTGGTTTAGGCGTTGCCCTTTTCACAGTGATCGTCATCGCGCTGGTGACGATCATTCTGGCGGCCCGTTCGAAACTGGTCTCGACCGGTGACGTGAACATCACCATCAACGGCGAAAAGACCATCTCGGTCCCTGCCGGTGGCAAGCTGCTGCAGACCTTGGCGGCTGAAAAGCTGTTCGTTCCGTCTGCCTGTGGTGGCGGTGGTACCTGCGCGCAGTGCCGGGTGAAGGTTCATTCCGGTGGCGGGTCAATCCTGCCGACCGAGGAAAGCCACATCACCAAGCGTGAAGCGGCCTGTGGTGACCGTCTGTCCTGTCAGGTTGCGGTCAAGCAGGACATGGACATCGAAGTCCCCGAGGAAGTCTTTGGCGTTAAGAAATGGGAATGCACCGTTCGCTCGAACGAGAACGTGGCGACCTTCATCAAGGCACTGACCCTGGACCTGCCCGAAGGCGAGGACGTGAACTTCCGCGCTGGTGGCTACATCCAGATCGAGGCCCCTGCGCACCAGTTGAAATACACCGATTTCGACGTGGAAGAGGAATATCGCGAAGACTGGGATCGCTTCAATCTGTGGCAGTACGAATCTGTCGTCGCAGAACCGATTGAGCGTGCGTATTCCATGGCGAACTATCCGGACGAAAAGGGCATGATCATGCTGAACGTCCGCGTGGCCTCGCCCCCTCCGGGTTCCGATGGCATCCCTCCGGGTCAGATGTCGTCTTATATCTTCAACCTCAAGCCGGGTGACAAAGTCACCATCTCGGGTCCGTTCGGTGAGTTTTTCGCCCGCGAAACCCAAAAAGAGATGGTTTTCATCGGCGGTGGTGCGGGCATGGCGCCGATGCGCAGCCACATCTTCGACCAGCTAAAGCGTCTTGAGAACCGCGATCGCAAGATCAGCTTCTGGTACGGTGCGCGGTCGAAGAAAGAGATGTTCTTTGTCGAGGATTTCGACCAACTGGCCGAAGAGTTCGACAATTTCGATTGGCACGTCGCCTTGTCGGACGCACAGCCCGAGGACGATTGGAAAGGCTATACCGGCTTCATCCACAACGTTCTGTTCGAAGAATACCTCAAGAACCACCCCGCGCCTGAAGACTGCGAGTTCTACATGTGTGGTCCTCCAATCATGAACCAGTCGGTCATCAACATGCTGCTGGATTTGGGTGTGGACCGCGAAGACATCATGCTCGACGATTTCGGCGGGTAAGAGACAAAAAAGCCGGTGCATGGTGCGCCGGCTTTTTTTGTTGGACTCCAGACCGCATCAGAGCCTCAAGTCACTCGCGTCCCTTGGCAGGCATGATTTGATGTCGAACACCACGCTGTTGGGTTTGCCGTAAGCTCGGAACGTTGACGGATCAGCGTCTTTGTATTCCTGATGCGCGACGGCCAGAACGACTGCATCATAAGTTCCGTCCTGAGGGGAACTTGAAAGCGAGAGGCCGTATTCAGCCTCGGCTGCGGCGGGGTCAGCATGGGGATCGTGGACATCAATGCTGATGCCATAGCTCTGCAATTCTTCAATGATATCAACGACGCGTGTGTTCCGTAGGTCAGGACAGTTTTCCTTGAAGGTCAGGCCGAGAACCAGAACGCGTGCCGCACCGACATTGATGCCGTCGCGGGTCATGCGTTTAACCAGTTGAGACACAACATAACTACCCATCCGATCGTTCAGCCGCCGCCCGGCCAGAATGATCTGAGGGTGATGGCCCACGGCTTCGGCTTTGTGGGTCAGATAGTAGGGGTCCACGCCGATGCAGTGCCCCCCTACCAGACCGGGGCGGAAGGGCAGGAAGTTCCACTTGGTTCCCGCCGCACGCAAAACGGCCTCGGTGTCGATCTCCATCCGTCCGAAGATCATCGCAAGCTCGTTCACCAGTGCGATGTTCAGATCGCGCTGAGTATTTTCGATCACCTTTGCAGCCTCAGCCACGCGGATGCTTTCAGCTTTGTGCGTTCCGGCTTTGATGATCCGCGCATAAAGCGCATCGACCAGTTCCGCCACCTCTGGGGTCGAGCCCGAGGTCACCTTGCAGATATCCGCGATCCGATGGGTCTTGTCGCCCGGATTGATCCGTTCGGGGCTGTAGCCGGCAAAGAAATCAGTGTTGAAAATCAAGCCCGAGGTGCGTTCCAGCACGGGCACGCAGTCTTCCTCGGTCGCGCCGGGATAGACGGTGGATTCGTAGATCACCAGATCGCCGGGCTTTAGGACCATTCCCACGGTTTCCGAGGCTGTGAGCAGAGGCGACAAATCAGGTTGTTTGCCTGCGGTGATTGGGGTGGGGACTGTGACGATGAAGGTGTCGCATGCCGCAAGGTCGGAGGCTTGCGTCGTGAAACTCAGACCCGATGCGGCGGCAAGGTCTTCGGGTTCGACCTCTTGCGTTGCGTCCTTGCCATTGCGCAAGGCGTCGATCCGTTCGGCGTTGATATCAAATCCGATCACGGGGCCGATTTTTCCAAAAGCAACCGCCAGCGGCAGGCCGACATAGCCCAACCCAATCACGGCGATTTTGCGGGCGTCAGGATTGGTTTCCAGCATTCCGGTCTAAGCCCTTTACTTTCCGTGATAGTCGCGGAACCACGCAACAAACTGCGCGATCCCGTCTTTGAAATTGGTTTCCGGGCGGTACCCTGTCAGGCGTTGCAACAGGTCAGTATTGGCCCACGTGGCGGGGACGTCGCCCATTTGCATGGGCATGTAATTGCGGATGGCCTTTTTCCCGATCGCCGCTTCGATGGCTTCGATGAAATCCATCAGGCGCACCTTGTCACCATTGCCGATATTGACGACCCGGTACGGCGCGACGGGGGACAGACTGTCGCCGTCCTCGACCTCATCTGCGATGGCGGGCCGCACCGGTGGCACGTCGATCAGCAAACGGATGCCACGGACCAGATCCTCGACATTGGTAAAGTCGCGATACATGTCGCCGTGGTTGTAGATATCAATCGGGCGGTCTTCGAGGATCGCGTCTACGAACTTGTACAGTGCCAGATCGGGCCGCCCCCACGTGCCATAGACCGTGAAGAACCGGAACATGGTGGTCGGCAGGTCCCAAAGATGGGCATAAGAATGGGCCATCGCCTCATTGGCCTTCTTCGTGGCCGCGTAGATGGTTAGCTGCGTGTCGGCTTTTTCAACCTCGGTAAAGGGCATATCCTCATTGGCGCCATAGACCGACGAGGTCGAGGCCATCAGAAGATGCTGAACCTTGTGCTGTCGCGCGACCTCCATCACATTGAACGTGCCGACGACGTTCGAGTTGACGTAGCTGCGCGGCTCTTCCAGGCTGTAGCGCACACCGGCCTGAGCGGCGAGGTGGATGATCACCTCGGGCTGGAACTCATCCGCGACCTGCATCAGCCGTTCGTGGTTTTCCAGCATGTCCTCGGTGGTGGTAAAACCGGGATTTTGCAGCAACATCTGGTGGCGGCGTTGCTTGAGGGCGACGTCGTAATAGTCTGCCATCCCGTCATAGCCATGCACACGGAACCCTTCAGACAGCAACAGCTTCGCCAGGTGAAAGCCGATAAACCCGGCTGTGCCCGTGATCAAAACCCGCTTCATACATCCCTCACGCTTCGGCGACCTGTCTGCAATGTCTATCAAGGTTGCGCGCCCATTGGTCAACCGCCCGTTTCCGGACCGATTGCCGATTGTCCGTCGCAACCGGTCGGAGTAGAGGTCTTTGCATGGTGACGGGCTGGATCAAAGGGCTACTTGGACCGGGCGGAAT
Organism: Ruegeria sp. AI3; assembly: GCF_056541245.1. Classification (NCBI taxonomy): domain Bacteria; kingdom Pseudomonadati; phylum Pseudomonadota; class Alphaproteobacteria; order Rhodobacterales; family Roseobacteraceae; genus Ruegeria; species Ruegeria sp. AI3. The sequence goes on along the minus strand of NZ_JBQFYA010000010.1, from coordinate 113,637 downwards.
GCGCGGCGCGGATGTGTCGGGCATAAGGCCCGAGGCGCGTTTTGTGGCGGTCGGAGATATCCATGGACGTCTGGAACTGTTGCAAGCCCTGCTGCCGAAGCTTGATGAGGGCCTGCCCTGGGTATTTGTCGGTGACTATATCGACCGGGGCGATTACAGCGCGCAGGTGTTGCGGCAGTTGAAACATCTGAGTTTGACCTCGAACGGGCGCGTAACCTGCCTGTTGGGCAATCACGAAGAGATGTTGCTGCGGTTTCTTGAGGATCCGTTCGGCATTGGCCCGCTGTGGATGAACAACGGGGGCGCCCAGACGCTTGCCTCCTTTGGCATTACGGATATCGACGCCGGCAAGGACGATCTGGCTGAGCGTTTGCGCATTGCCATGGGCGAGGGGCTTGTGGACTGGCTGACCGAGCGGCCCCTGATGTGGACCAGCGGCAATGTCTCGGTCGTTCATGCCGCTCTGGACCCTCGGGCATCAGTGGAAAAACAGGACCGGAGAACCTGTCTTTGGGGCCACCCCAAATTCCGACAACTGCCACGCCGGGATGGTCAATGGGTGGTGCATGGGCACACGATCGTGGATCAGGCCGAGGTTAGGGACGGGGTGATTTCGATCGACACCGGCGCTTTCGCGACCAACTGCCTGACCGCTGCTGAGTTGTACCCCGGAGGGGTCACATTCACTGCAACAGCTTAGGTCGTCTGGCCCGAGGCGAAAGACCGCCGCGGGCCAGGTTGCTTTAGCCAACGATCATCTGCTTCATGCGAAGCGCTTCGTATTCCAGCTCTTTCAGACGGAAATGCACGACGTCACCGATTGTGATCATACCGCACAAAAGGCCATTGCGGACAACCGGCATATGGCGGAAGCGGCCTTCGGTCATGGTTTTCAGAACCGCATTCAGCGTATCGTCGGGCGCGCAGCTCTGAACCTCTTTGGTCATCAGATCCTCGACCGATTGCGGCAGGGTCTGGCCGGGCGTGTCAGCCATACGGCGCACGATGTCACGCTCGGACAGGATGCCCTGAAGCGCTCCGTTCTGATCGGTCACCAGAACGGCACCGATGTGTTTTTCCTTGAGAATATTCACCACCGTGTGGATCGTCTCGTTCGGACGGACAGAGAACACCGCGTCGCCTTTCCCCTCAAGCAGTTTCGCCACGGTCGTCTGCGACTGCGACAGGTTCGATCCCGTCGACTGGCTGTAGGTGGACTTGTCCTGCTTGTCGCCGCGTGTGGGGGCCTGGTATGAGGTTGGGGCCATGGGCAATCTCCTTTTTGGTTCTTGCAAAGTCTTTCCCTTTCACCTTAGCGCAGCTAAATGGCCTGTATAGGGTGCAAATGCCCGCATCGGCGAAAACCCGGAGTCCAAGCCTGTGAGTGACATCTATCTGACACCCCCGATTGCTGCGCTGATTTTCTTTGTTGTGGTGGTCTGCGGCCATAATTTTCGCATGGTGTGGAAACAGCAGCCGGACGGGTGGCAGAAACGGGCGTGGTTGTTCGGACTTCCAGCTGGGATTGGCCTTTTGATGTTGGGTTTTTTGCCGCTGAAGTTGTGAAGCCGGTTTGACTCTGACCGGGGTGGCTGGCATATGCCGGGCACTGCTTTTCCCGGAGACTGATCCATGCGTCTACTGCCTGCGCTGGCCCTTGCCACCCTTTTGACTGGCTGCCTGTTCGACAAGGAACCCGATGTGGTGCGCCTGGCGGGTGAGACCATGGGCACAACCTTCAATGTCACCGCAATTGGCGAGGATCTCGACGAAACTGCGTTGGCGGCATCGGTCGAGGAGACTCTGGCCGCTGTCAACGCCAAGATGTCGAACTGGGATCCGAATTCCGAGGTTTCGACCTTCTCGGCGTCTACCAGCACCGACCCTGTTGCTGTCTCCGACGAGTTCGCGCTGGTTCTGGCCGCCGCAAATGACGTTCATAACAAAACCGATGGAGCCTTTGACGTCACACTCGGCCCGTTGATCGAACTTTGGGGCTTTGGTCCGCGCAAGCCCGAAGACCCTGTGCCGTCGGATGCTGATATCGAGGCCGCGCTGGCAGGCGTTGGACAAAATCGGCTTTTGACGCTGGATGCTGAGGCAGGAACGCTAGCAAAATCCGAACCTGGCGTTGGGATCAATCTGTCGGCTATCGCTAAAGGCTATGGCATTGACGCCGTCGCCGAGACCTTGCGGGACGCAGGCATCGAAAACTATCTGGTCGAGATCGGCGGCGATCTGGTCTCAAAAGGCCAGAACGACAAGGGCGAAACGTGGCAGATCGGGATCGAAAAGCCTCAGGCCGGGTCCCAGAGCCTGCAGTTGATCGTGTCGCTGGACGATCGCGGTATGGCCAGTTCGGGCGATTACAAGAACTACTTCGAACAAGACGGTGTGCGCTATTCGCATATCATCGACCCGACAACCGGGCGTCCGATCACGCACCGGACGACCTCGGTCACGGTTCTGGCGGAAACCGCCATGATGGCGGATGCCTGGGCGACTGCCATGCTGGCGCTGGGTCAGGAAAAGGGCATGAAGCTGGCCGAAGAGCATAAACTTGCCGTGTATTTCATCTCGCGGGATGTGACAGGCGGCGATGATGCCTATATAACTTCGCACAGCAGCGCGTTCAAAGACGCTCTGGGCACCAACTGATTGGTAGGAACCGAGATGAGCACCTTCATTCTGGCCTTTATTCTTCTGTCTCTGGTCATGGTTGGCATGTCGCTGGGCGTGATGTTGATGGGTAAAACCATCAAGGGCAGCTGCGGTGGTTTGAACGCGATCTCGGGCGCGGATAAATGCGTGGTCTGCCAAAAGGACATCGACCCCGACAGCCCTCTGCGTGATCAGCTGCAATGCAAACGCGCCAAGAAGATGCTGGAGCAGATGGAGCGTCAGGCCTAATCGGCATTTGCACTGTCCATCGGGAATTGGCTAGATAGCCTTCGGACCAGACCGGAGGCGCATGTGGCCAAAGCCAAGAATATCCTGTTCATCATGTTCGACCAGCTGCGCTGGGATTACCTGAGCTGCTACGGGCATCCGCACCTCCACACGCCGAATATCGACCGTCTCGCCACGCGGGGTGTGCGATTCAATCGCGCCCATATCCAATCGCCGATTTGCGGCAGTTCGCGCATGTCGACCTATACGGGTCGGTATGTGCATTCGCATGGAGCCTCGTGGAACGGGATTCCCTTGAAGGTCGGTGAGATGACGATGGGCGACCACCTGCGTAAGGCGGGGATGGAATGCTGGCTGGTTGGCAAAACCCATATGCGCGCGGATGCGGAAGGCATGGCGCGGCTCGGTCTTGAACCGGACAGCCTGATTGGCGCTCGTGTGGCGGAATGTGGTTTTGATGTCTTCGAACGCGATGACGGAATGCGCCCCGAAGGGCCGGACGGGTTTTACGACCCCGATGGGGCCAAGGCCTACAATGAGTATCTGCGAGACAAAGGCTATGAAGGCGACAACCCCTGGCATGACTTCGCAAATTCCGGGTTGGACGCAGATGGCAATGTTCTGTCTGGCTGGTTCCTGAAGAACTCCTCGGAGGCTGCAAATATCGCCGAAGAAGACAGCGAGACTCCCTATCTGACCGGGCGCGGGATCGAGTTCATGGAAACCCATGACGCCCCATGGTGCTGCCACCTAAGCTTCATCAAACCGCACTGGCCCTATATCGTGCCAGAGCCATATGCCTCGATGTACGGACCTGAACATGTGCTGCCGGTGGTGCGATCCGATGAGGAACGCAAAAATGCGCATCCGGTGTTGAAAGCGTTCATGGAGACCAAAATCGGTGAGACCTTCTCGCGCCAGGATGTGCGTGAGGCGGTGATCCCAGCCTATATGGGCCTGATCAAGCAGGCCGACGATCAGATGGGCCGGTTGTTTGACTGGATGGAGCGGACCGGCCGGATGGAAGATACGATGATCGTTCTGACCTCAGATCATGGCGACTTTCTAGGCGACCATTGGATGGGCGAGAAAACGTTCTTCCACGATACCTCGACCAAAATGCCACTGATCATCTATGACCCTTCGCCCGAGGCCGACGCGACCCGAGGCATGGTGAGCGATGCGCTGGTCGAATCCATTGATCTTGCTCCGACATTCGTAGATGTGGCCGGAGGCGGCGTCGCCAGTCATATCCTCGAAGGTCATTCCCTGTTGCCGATCCTGCATGGACAGGCACAGGACCGGCCTCGGGATGTGGTGATCTGCGAATACGACTATTCCGCGTCGCCAATTGCCGAGCGGATGAACGCCTCTGTCCGCGCTGCGGTGATGTTCATGGTCGCCAACAAACGCTGGAAGCTGATCCATTGTGAGGGCGGGCACCGTCCGATCCTGTTCGATCTTGAAAACGACCCGGAGGAGTTGGTTGATCTGGGCGACAGCGAAGATCATGCCGAGGTGATCAGTGAAATGTATGACCACCTGTTCGCTTGGACACGCCGCCCGTCACAGCGCACGACGCGGTCTGAACAGCAACTGATCGAGATGCGAACCAAAAGCCGGGGCAGGGGGATCGTGTTGGGGATCTACGACGAAAATGACATGCCGCTAGACCTGACGGTCAAATACCGAAACCGGAAAGCCAAGCCGTACAAGAGTTATCTGAAGGACTAACTGCGCCGCGCTTTCCACTGAACATATCGGGCCATGCCGCGTTCCAGCAGGTTCGGGGTCTTGCCGTCATCCAGATGCAAATCTCCACCACCGGCCCGGTACATCTCGGCAAACACATCCAGCACCTTGGATTTCACCATGCCGCGCAGCGGGACATGGGCCATCATGCCATAGGTTGCGGCCCCTCCGGTTTTGGCGAGCTCGGGGTTGGCGCGAACGGTTGCAACCGCCTGGGCGAGATCGGCCAGGTATTCATCGGTGACATGCCGGTGTTTGGCGGTGACCATGCAATGGATGCCATCTGGGTTTTGAACGCGATTGATGCTCCAACCGGCGCGCTCCAGCTGATCCGCCACGGCATAGATGTTCAGTTGCGGATCGGTTGAGCCATAGGCCAGCAGCGGCCCCTGCGGGTTTCCCAGAATGCGCAGGCCGTCTATCGCCGCTATTCCCGTCTTCAAGGTCTCGACCGCTTCGGTGGTGTCTTTCGCCAACCGGCAGTAGCCGTCCTCACCGAGTTTCTGCATCACCGCCCAGGCGGCGGCATAGGCGCCTCCTGGTCTTGTGCCCAGCAAAGCGGGCGAGGCAAAGACCCCTCCGGGCCAGTCCTGGCAGACGAACATCTGGTGCTTCAACAGGTCAAGATTGCGATACAGGATGGTTGACGCCCCCTTGGCCGCATAGCCGTATTTATGCAGATCGGCCGAGATGGACGTCACCCCCGGCACACGGAAATCCCAATCGGGCAGGTCAACGCCGTTCCGCTCCATGAAGGGCAGGATCAGCCCGCCGACGCAGGCGTCGATATGCAAGGGAATGCCTTTGGACTGCGCGATTGCGCCCATCTCGGCAATCGGGTCGATGGTGCCATGCGGGTATTCCGGCGCTGACCCGAGGATCATCACCGTTCCGGCGTCAATCAACCTCGCAAGTTTGGAGATATCGGTGGCGTAGTCCGGCGTCATCGGCAAAAGACGCGCCTTGACGCCGAAGTACTCGGCGGCCTTGAACCAGGCGACATGGGCGGTCTTGGGCAGGATCATGTTCGGACGGGTCACCTTGCGCTTTTTGCGCGCCATGTCCCGGTAGGTTTTGACCGCCATCAGACAGCTCTCGGTGCCGCCCGCAGTGACCACGCCACAGGTCGCCGGTCCGCCTTTAAGCAACCCGGCCATGGTTGAGATGATCTGCGTCTCCATCTGTTTGAGGCTCTGAAACGCCGCCGGATTCAACCCGTTTGCCGAAGAGAACGCGCTGTAGGCCTTGGCTGTGAAGGCGTCGTGGTCATCGTCCAGATGATACACAAGGCTCCACGTCCGGCCCTCGCGGTAATTCGGGTCGTTTTCGGCAAAGGATTTCAACTGGTTCAGGATCTCGCCTTCAGGGCGGCCTGTCTCTGGCAATTTCTGATGATCCATATCCTATCCTTTCCCGGCCAAAAGCAGCGCCAGTGAAATGCCCAGATAGTTCCCGATCGCAAAGCCGAGAATGCCGGTTGCCATGCCCGACATCAAGATCGCAGGGTTGCGCAAGCTGCGGGCGACCATGGGCACAAAGGCAGGCGACATGACCGCTGCGACCGAGGTGATCAGGAATGTATCCCGGTCGACCCCGGCGGTGCGTGCAAGCAGTGCGTGCAGACCGAAACTGCCGAAGGTGGCGATCAGTACAAAGCCAAGAATAGACAGATCCATATCGCGCAACTCCGCTAGATCCATCGAAGCCGCGACGCTGAATGAAAATACGTAGAGCAGGTACATGCCCATATGAGATGCGGCCCGGTTTTTGCGCAAAGACGGCGTGACCGAGCCGAGCAGACCTAGCGACGTTAGAAGAACCACGGTCATGACCTGCGATGGTGCAAAGCTGAACAGAGGAGTCAGCAGCACCGCCGCGGCCACGCAAAATGCACTAACCAGAAAAGCCACCACCCCCTGACGGAGCATATTCGGCGCATTGGCTTCGTCCGCTGCGGGCGCCTGCGTGTCGCGATCACCCGGGAACGGCTTCAGAAAGCGGGCGAAAACCAACGGGGCCAACGTCAGAACAAACAGCAGGTAACCTGCACCGACAATAGTATCTACGGTTGCAAACAACAGATAGCGGTTCTCTGGGATATCCAGTGCCAGTTTGATCGCTCCCATATTCGCAAGGCCGCCTGTGTACGTCCCCACAGCCATGCCGGACAACTGCTCGGTCTGCGCGGTGCCGCCCGCTTGGAACGCAAAGAACAGGCCCGTTGCAACAAGCGTGACCGAGACAACGGCCAGCGCCATCGACATAAGCGCGGAACCTGCGATCCGCCCCCAAGCCCCAAGGTCGACCCCAAACAGCAGCAACGGCAGGGCAAGTCCCAAACTGGCCTCCATGACCCCGTCACGGACCTGACCAGCCGCGTCAGGTTGCAGACCAGATAGCCCCAGCGCCAATCCGGCCATATAGCACAGCACAATCGGCCCCAGCCGTCCGGCCAAAGTCGAATGCCGCGCTAGCAGCATCATCGCGGCAGGCGCCAAAAGGTAGATCAGTGCGAAGACTGCGATCTCTGGCTGCATAGGTTCCCTCTCCCTGAAGGTGAGACTAGGCAGCACGACGCCGTTCGCACAAGGTGGTCTGACGTAAGGTTCACGTTCCTTTCGGGTAAGGAAATCCGGGTGTCGGGGTCAGTTTATGAAACGATTAAATCTGCGCCGATGGGCGCAAAGGCGGTTCACCCCAAAGCGGTCAGGCGATAGAAGGTTCACTAAGAGCAGTTACCGGAGACCAAAATGGCCACGCCCAAACCAGTAGTCCTGTGTATTCTTGATGGTTGGGGATTGTCCGACGACACTCAGGCTAATGCCCCTTTTCTGGCCAACACACCGACATTCGATACGATCATGCAGGGCTCGCATGCCACGCTGATTACGCATGGCCCGGATGTGGGTTTGCCCAGCGGTCAGATGGGAAATTCCGAGGTTGGGCACACCAATATCGGTGCGGGCCGTGTGGTGGCGATGGATCTGGGCCAGATTGATCTGGCGATCGAGGATGGCTCATTTTTTAACAACGCCGCGCTGCAGGCGTTCATTGCAAAAGTGAAAGCCGCGGGTGGGACGGCGCATCTGATGGGGCTGGCCTCGGATGGCGGTGTCCATGGGCATGTGAACCATATCGTTGCAGCGGCCAAAGCGATCACGGATGCCGGCGTTCCGGTGGCTCTGCATGCAGTGACCGACGGGCGCGACGTCGCTCCGAAATCTGCTTTCACCTACATCTCCGAGCTTGAGGAACGTCTGCCCGAAGGCGCGCGTATCGTCACCGTTTGCGGGCGTTACTTCGCCATGGACCGCGACAACCGGTGGGAGCGTGTCAGCCAAGCCTACAACGCCATGATCAAAGGACAGGCCCGTGCCGGTACCGCGGCGAATGCGGCAGTCGATCACGCTTACAACCAATCCGAGACGGATGAGTTCATTGTGCCGACCGTGCTGGAAGGTTATGACGGTGTCAAAGATGGTGACGGGTTTTTCTGCCTGAACTTCCGCGCCGACCGCGCGCGGGAAATCCTGCGCGCGATTGCCGAGCCGGGCTTTGACGATTTCGACACCGGCCCGCGCCCGGTGCTATCTGCTCTGCTTGGCATGGTCGAATACTCCGACGGCCACAACGCCTATATGACGACCGTGTTCCCCAAACGAGCCATCGTGAACACTCTGGGCGAATGGGTGGCCAAACAGGGATTGCGCCAGTTCCGTCTGGCCGAAACCGAGAAATACCCCCATGTGACCTTCTTCCTGAACGGCGGCAAGGAGGTCCCCGAAGCTGGCGAAGATCGCTTCATGCCCAAATCGCCCAAAGTGGCCACCTACGATCTACAGCCCGAGATGTCCTCGGCCGAGGTGACGGACAAGTTCGTTGAGGCAATCGAGGCTGGCTATGATCTGATCGTCACCAACTACGCCAACCCCGATATGGTCGGCCATACCGGAGATCTGAGCGCTGCGATCAAAGCCTGTGAGGCCGTGGATCAAGGTCTGGCTCGCGTGGTTGCCGCACTGGAAAAAGCCGGTGGGGCGATGATCGTCACTGCCGATCACGGCAATTGCGAAGTAATGGTGGATCCGGAGACAGGTGGCCCGCATACCGCGCACACGCTTAATCCGGTACCGGTGGCTTTGGTTGGCGGGCCCGAGGGGGCGACGCTCCGCACCGGGCGATTGTCGGACCTTGCGCCCACCTTGCTGGCACTGATGAACCTGCCCAAACCGCCTGAGATGACTGGGGAAAGCCTGCTGTCATGAGGGGTCTCGCCGCAGCCTTGGCGGTGCTCTTGTGTGGCTCGGCTAAGGCGCAGAACACGCCTTCTCAGGCAGCGCTGGCGGCGGCCGAGATGTTGGAACAGGCGTCAATCTCGCTGTCCGAGGCTGAAAGCGCCCGCGACCGGGTGCGCGCTCTGACAGTGACGATCCAAGCCTACGAGGCTGGGTTATCCGCCATGCGTGACGGGTTGCGCATGGCGGCCACGCGCGAGGCGCAGCTGTCGGCCGAGCTGCGCGCGCGGGAACAGGATGTCGCGCAGTTGCTGGGTGTATTGCAGACCATAGAAACGACCACCCCGCCGGTGCTGATGTTGCACCCTTCGGGCCCCTTGGGGGCTGCGCGGGCCGGGATAATGCTGTCCGAGGTGACACCAGGCCTGAATGCCAAGGCGCAGGCTTTGGAACAGGATTTGCAAGAGGTTCAGACCTTGCGAGTACTGCAGCAGGATGCGGCGGAAACCCTGACAGAAGGTCTGACCGGCGTGCAATCTGCCCGCACACGCCTGAGCGAGGCCATCGCGGATCGCACCGGGTTGCCGCAGCGCTTTGTTGAAGACCCGATCAAAACGGCGATCCTGATCTCTTCGACCGAAACACTCGATGGGTTCGCAACAGGCCTATCCGAAATCTCGGAAGGGGAGATCGCGCAAAGTGACGACTCTATTCAAAGCCGCAAGGGCGAAGTGCCTCTGCCGGTTCAAGGCGTTTTATTGCACCGGGCCGGGGAAACAGACGCAGCGGGCGTGACGCGGCCGGGGCTCGTGCTTGGTGCGCGCCCGCGTGCCCTGGTAACAACGCCCACGGCGGCTACAATTCGCTACCGAGGTCCGCTTCTGGACCTGGGAAATCTGATCATTCTTGAGCCTCAGCCCGGCCTCTTATTCGTCTTTTCGGGCTTGCAGGAAGTCTACGGAGACATAGGTCAAGTGATACCAGAGGGCACTCCGGTCGGTTTGATGCCCGGTGAAACGCCGGAAATCGGTGCTATTTTGTCAACTCGTGGTGATGGCACTGGAACTGACCGGTCAGAAACGCTCTATATAGAGGTCAGAGAAGATAACAGCCCCGTGGACCCCGAGTCGTGGTTTCGGACCAGCAAGGATGGATAAACGAGTATGAAGAAATTTGTGATGGCCGGACTGGCCGGAACGGTTGCAGGCATCATTGCAACAACTCAGATCGCAGGACCGCTGCTGGCGCAGGAGGCCGAGAGCAAGGCCGATGTCTACCAACAACTCGACCTGTTCGGTGACATTTTTGAGCGGATCCGCGCGCAATATGTCGAAGAGGTTGAGCCGGAAGAGCTGATCGAAGCCGCGATTGACGGTATGCTGACCTCACTTGATCCGCATTCAAGCTACCTGTCGCCCGATGATGCCGAACAGATGCGCGTCCAGACCCGGGGTGAGTTTGGCGGGCTTGGTATCGAGGTCACGCAAGAGGAAGGCTTTGTCAAAGTCGTCTCTCCGATCGACGACACGCCTGCCGATGAGGCCGGGATTGAGGCCGGAGATTTCATCACCCATGTGGATGGCGAAAGCATTCTGGGCCTGACGCTGGATAAGGCGGTTGAACTGATGCGCGGCCCTGTCGGCTCGGAAATCGTGATCACCGTTGTGCGTGAGGGTGAGCCTGATCCGTTCGATGTCACAATCATTCGTGACACGATCAAACTGACCGCCGTACGCGCTCGGACCGAGGGCACTAGCGTTGTCATGCGGGTGACCACGTTCAACGATCAGACCTTCCCGAACCTGCAGGCCGGAATGGAAGAGCAGATCGAGGAAGCGGGCGGAATCGACAAGGTCAATGGCTTTGTGCTGGACCTGCGCAATAACCCGGGCGGTCTGCTAACGCAGGCGATCAAGGTCTCGGACGCGTTCCTGAACGAAGGTGAGATCGTCTCGACCCGTGGGCGTGACCCACAGGACGGCGAGCGATTCAACGCGACTCCCGGTGATCTGGCCGAAGGAAAGCCAATTGTGGTGCTGATCAATGGCGGCTCGGCCTCGGCCTCTGAAATCGTGGCCGGCGCCCTGCAAGACCACCGTCGCGCGATTGTTGTTGGCACCAAGAGCTTTGGTAAAGGCTCGGTGCAGACAGTGATGCCGCTGCGCGGTGACGGCGCGATGCGTCTGACCACCTCGCGTTACTACACGCCGTCTGGCCGCTCGATCCAGGCGTTAGGTGTCAGCCCGGACATCATCGTAGAACAACCGCGCCCGGCTCCGGAAACCGAAGAAGAGGATGATCGTCCGACACGTTCCGAGGCGGATCTTCGCGGCAGTCTGAACAATGACAGCCTCAGCGAGGATGAAATCCGTCAGATCGAAGAAGACCGCGCCAAAGCTGAAGCCACCGCTGAGCTGCGGGAAGAGGATTACCAGCTGGCTTATGCCATCGACATCCTCAAAGGTCTGTCGGCGTTCAATCCTGACAGCCCGTCTCAGTAAAATCGAGTCTCAGTAAAACCCAAAGGGTCGCGCCAAGCGCGGCCCTTTCAACTTTCGATCTTGTGCAGCTTGGCTTCGTCTAGCATCAGCGCCAGAAGAATGCCCAACGAGACCGAGATCGTGGAAAAGATGAATGCCATGCTCATGCCGCTGTCAAAGGCAGTTGTGAGCGCGGATTTGACTGTATCGATCTGATCCGCGTTCAGCTTTGCCATCACCGCATGTGCAGAGTCGGTGCTAAGGGAACCGCCGTTGATCGCCCGTTGTTCGGCATCGGTCAGATCAATGCCGGCGGCGGCCAATTTGTCTCGTAGGGTAGACAGCGACACCGCATACATGATGGCGGTCGCACAGGCGACCGAGATTGCCCCATAGACCAGATGCGTCATGAAGCTGAGGCCACCAACCAGCCCGGCGCGTTCGGGTTTGACCGCACATACCGCAGCAGTTCCGGACGGCCCGACCGTCAGGGTCGCGCCCAACCCGATCATCGCCATGCCCGGCAGGATGTGGAAATAGCCCAAACTGCTGGGCAGGATCACGATACTGGCCGATCCGACAGCCGCCAGAACATAGCCCCAAAACAGCAGGCGTTTAGGCCCGAAATCATTGTAGAGCGTGCCGGAGACAATCGACCCCACCGCCAACAGGATAGTCAGAGGGGCCAGCCCAAGCGCCGATTGGAAAGTCGTCCAGCCCAGCACCTTTTGCATGTATTGCGGAAAGTACAACAACGCGACGAAGGCGGCTGAGACGTTGAACATATTCAGGCCAAGCGTGATCAGAAATTCTCTATTCTGCATTAATTGCGGCAATAGGAGCGGCTCTTTCACCCGCTTTTCAACGCGCGGAAACAGCAGGAACAGAACGGCGCTGACAAAGAAAAGCAGCAAAAGCGGGATTGACGACCAGCCCCAATCAGCCCCCACATCCAGCCCGTAGAGGAGAAGAAGCACAGCAAAGGACAGGATTCCCATACCGGCAAAGTCGATGTGTTCGCCCTGTTTGTGCTGGGTCTCCCGCTCCATCAAAATCAGTGCGGTTGCCATCGAGATGCAGGAGAACACGACGTTGGCGAGGAAGAAGTATCGCCATTCGCCTAAACTGACGGCAAGTCCGCTGATCATTGGGCCAAACACATTGCCCGTGGTCACGCCCGCCAAGATCAGACCCATGACAAGCGCGCGGTGTTCCTGTTTGGAGACTTTGGTGGCCCCAAAGGCCAAGGTGCAGGGCCAGACGCATCCTGCGCCAATGCCTTGCAAGGCGCGCGCGCCGATCAGGAAATCGAGGCCGGGTGCGAAGAAACACAACACCGAGGCAAACAGAAAGATTGACAGGCCGATGATCATCACCTTGCGGTGACCGTACATGTCGCCCAAGCGCCCTCCGGCGACCATGGTCATGGCGAAGAACAGTGCGTAAATATTCAACACCCATTGGGTGCTGGTGATATCGCTGTCAAAGCTGCTTTCGATTGACGGAACCAGCATCAAGGCCCCGGTAAAGTCGATGCCGATGCCGAATGCGGTCACCATCAATGCAATGACTTTGATGATACTTTTGCGATCCATGGCGGCTTCCGGAGTGTTGCGGCTGCCTCAATGATGCATGTAAATGGCGAAAAAGATAGGAAAACCCGGGTCTCGCCTCAGCTGGGTTCCCGGCAAATTCTGCGAAAAGCCCGCTTGAGCATGTCAAGCTCACCGCGCAATAGCTCGACTTCGGCGCGCAAATCATCGGCGGCAGGTTCGCCCGATATCACCGTAAAATCACCCAGTTTCCGGGCCGTTGAGCGCTCGGATATGACAAAGCTATGGACGCCGTCCGAGAGGGCCGCGACCGGCACCGGGATGGTCACGGTCCAGCCGTCCTCGACATCCGAGAGGGTGACGCCTTCGACATCTTCGCCACGGTAAAGCACCTGAATATCCGGCTGGGTCTGGGCGCGCAGATGTCCTTGCCAAATTCCGTTTTCAAACCGGGTCCGGGTCAGTCGTGGCTCAGTCATTCCCAAAGACCTCACAAATCAGCGCGATGGTGGCGGCACAAAGTCAGATCGCGCAGAGTGACGCTGTTCATGCCGGGGTTTTCAAGGATCAGGTCCAACCAGATCTTCTCGATCCGTTTCTCATTCAACGGCAGATGGGCCAGATCGAAATCGACGCTGGGCGACGGGCTGGCTAGATCAAGCTTGCGCAGAACCTGTTCGGTGTTCGGACCGCTGAGGATGTTGAGCCGGGCAAAGAGGTCGATCTCCTGCTCCGCGTAAATATGCGTGTCCAGGCGGATAAGGTGCTGCAGGCTCAGGCCCTGAGAGGCATCGCTTGGCAGTTGGATCGAAAGCGAGAGGAAGCTACCTTCGAAGCCAAAGACCTCCACGCCCATGTTGAAGGGGGCCAGATCACTGGGCAGACGGTTGCGGTTCTGGCGCATAGCGATCTCGGCCTGTGGGCAGTCGTGAAACACCTGCACCTGATCGCCCAGGGACGCTTTGCGCGGGGGTGAGGCAATGCCGGGCGTGGCAAGGGGCCAGCGCCACAGATCGGGGCGCCAGCTCCAATCCGTGCCGATCGGTTTGGGAAACTGGTTCGAGCCGATTTGCGGATCGGGCAGCCGAATATCCGCCGTGTCAATCACCTGCCTAAGCTGTGTTTGCAGGGCGCGCGCGCTGTCGCGCTGGCGTCGCAGTTCGGCCTGAGGGGCGTCACCCGCCATCTGCGCGGCCTTGCGCCAGCGGTCCAAAACCCTGCGGTGAAAATAGCGTTCGAGAATCCTACCCATAGTCCCTTCGTCCGACGTAGGACCTCTTTAGTCAAAGACCGGGCAAGGGACAAACCCGGAATTTGGATCTGTCGGTTTTCGGCGCGTAAGGCCACCGTCGGTTCTTGCATTACGTCGGGTCTGTGCTTAGGGTCGGGCCTCTTGAAAAAGCGGGTCGCCAGCAACCACGCCACGCATCAGTTTTTCATTCGACAAGGCCCGGCCATGGAACCCACCCTGTTTTCGTTCATTTGGAAACACTCCAAAAAACAACAGCTTGTGCTGTTGGTTCTGACGGTTCTTTCGTTTCCGTTCCTCTATGCCTCGCTTGAGCTGCCCAAGCAGATAATCAACGATGCCATTGGTGCGCCCGCAGATACGGTCACGATCTGGGGGGTGACTGTCACGCAGATTCAATACCTTATGATCCTGTGTTTTGCCTTTCTGGCTACGGTGATCGCCAGCGGTCTGATGAAGATGCGCATCAACACGATGAAGGGCGTTCTGGCCGAGCGGATGCTGCGTCGCTTGCGGTTTACCCTGATCAACCGGTCGATGCGCTTTCCGAAATCGTATTTCGCCACCACCAGTCAGGGTGAGCTGGTTTCGATGATCACTTCCGAGGCCGAACCTATGGGTGGTCTGATGGGCGATGCCATCGCCCAACCGGTGTTCCAGTTCGGTCAGATGATGACCATCGTCACCTTCCTGTTCATGCAGAGTGTCTGGTTCGGGTTGGCCAGTATCGCCCTAATCCCGCTACAGGCGTGGTTGATCCCGAAACTGCAACGCCAGATCAACCTGCTGAACAAAGAACGCATTCAGGAGGTCCGCCACCTGAGTTCCGAGATCGGCGAGAGTGCCGCCGGGATCAGCGATTTGCGCACCAATGGCGGCTGGCGCTACCGATTGGCGCAGTTCAGCTATCGTCTGGGGAACTTGTTCGAGATCCGCTTCAAGATCTACAACAAAAAGTTCTTCATGAAGTTCCTCAACAATCTGATCACTCAGATAACGCCGTTCCTGTTCTACTCGGTCGGTGGATATCTTGCGATCACGGGTGAGGTGACGGTGGGTGCTCTGGTCGCCGCTTTGGGGGCGTACAAAGATCTGAGTGGCCCGTGGAAGGATCTGCTGACCTACTACAATCAGGTGCAGGATATGTCGCTGCGATGGGAGATCGTGACCGAACGCTTCGCCCCGTCCAACATGATCCCCGAACATCTGTTCGATGGCCGGCCCGAGGTCATCCCGCACCTCACCGGTGATATCGAACTGCGCAATGTCACCGTGCGCGATGATGACGGCAAGACCATTCTGGAAGATATCGATCTGAGAATTCCCAAGGGCGCGAGGGTGGCGATTCAGTCGACCAACGCGGCCGAACGCACCGCCTTAGCGCAGCTTCTGACGCGTGAGGTGGTACCGGTTCAGGGCGAGGTCCTGCTGGCCGGGCACAATCTGAACGAATTGCATCAGGCGGTGATTGCTGCTCGGATCGGTTACGCCTATTCGCGGCCTTACCTGTTCGATGGAACTCTGGGTGACAACCTATTGATGCCGCTGCGTCCTTATCCTCAGCACGAAACTGAGGCCAAGAAGGCCCCGACCCGCCGCCAGATCGAGGCCGTTCGGTCCGGCAATCCAATAGATTCGCTCGAGGATGAGTGGGTCGATCCGGGGCTGGCCGGGCTGGACGATATCGACGACATCCGCGCGTGGTGGTTCCAACTGGTCGAGGCGATGGGCATTGACGAGTTCATGTTGCGACGCACCCTGCGCACGCAGTTTGACCCGAAATTGCATCCAGGCTTGGCGCAAGAGCTTGTGAAACTTCGCGAGACAGTGGCCCAGAAATTGCAGGACAAGGGCCTCGATCGCTATGTCTACCGGTTCGACCCGGATCAGTTTAATCCGGCAGTGCCTTTGGGTGGCAACTTGCTGTTTGCAACGCCCGCGCGGGATATCACACCCGAGTCGTTGGCTGGTGATCAGCGGTTCCGCAACATGTTGCGCAGCCATGATCTGGCCGAGGAAGCAATGAACATGGCCAGCACCGTGATCGAGACGTTGGACCAGGCCTTTGGTCGCGATGGCACCGATCACCCGCTTTTCCTACGGTTGGGAATGTCCAAAGACATGTATCACAGGCTTTTGGACATCAAGGATCGCCTGAAAACCAAAGGGGACGATGCGGTCTCAGAACCGGATTGTGCGTTGATGCTGACGGTGCCGTTCCTGTTGACGGCCGAGCAAATTGGCCCCGACTTTCCGGATGAATACAAGGACAAGATCCTTGCGATCCGAAAACAGCAATCCGCCGCCATGCATGAGGCGCTGGATGGGATGTTCGTTCCATTGTCACCTGACGCCTACTTCCCGCGCCTGACCGTGATCGAGAATGTCCTTTATGGGCGCGTTTCCCTCATGGCAGGCGCCCACGCCGAAGAGATCGAAGATCTGGTCGCCCAGGCCGTGAATGAGGCCGGCCTGCGCCGCCGCGCTGCGGCCACCATGTTCGACCTGCCCTCGGGCTTGGGGGGGAACAACCTGCCTACGGTGTTCCAAGAACGCGCATCGTTCTCGCGTGCAGGGATCAAGCGACCCGATATCCTGATCCTCGACAAGGCGCTCGCCAGCCACGATTCGGAAAGCCGCCTGCGCACCCGGCTGCGCCTGCGGGAATTGCTGCCCGAGTCGATCATGATCTTCATGGAGGATCATTTTGCCCATCCCGAAGCCTATGATCTGTTCGTCGAGGTAAAGGATGGCCGCATCGACGGTGTCTCACGCACACCCGTTCTGCATCAAGAAGGAGCTACTGCCGACCTCAGCAGAAAGCTCGAAATTATCTCGACCACCGAGCTTTTCTCGGGCATCGACGGGCGGAGCCAACGGCTGCTGGCGTTCTCGGCGCAATGGTACGACGTTGCGGCGGGGCAGGTGATCTTTTCGCGCGGGCAGACGGCGGACGCAGCCTACCTGTGCATTCGGGGTCAGGCCCGGTTGGACTGGTCGGATGAAGATGGCAACAAACGCCCCATATCGATTGTTGAGCCGGGCCGCCTGATCGGGGACCTGTCGATCATCACCGGTGACCGCCGACAACTTGATCTGGTCGCCAACACAGATTGCGCCTTCCTGCGTATTGGAGCCGAAGAACTGCGCGCCGTTGTCGAAAGCGACGCCTCGGTCGCGACGCAGTTGCTGCAAACTGTCGCGGGATACCTGACTACGCTCGCCACGCGCGTGAACACGGTTGCCAATCCGGCGGATGTCTTCCCGGACGTGGTACAGGAAACCATTCTTGACGAGGCAGATGACAATGATTGAACCCGCTGCCTATACCGCGCATGAACATCTGGTGCGCGACGCCCGCACGCGCCCTGACCTTTGGCGGTTGCTGGTCGGGCTGGTAATTATTTGCGCGCTCTATTTGGCGGCGAATACTGTACTTTTTGCGATCGTCGGAGCGCTGATCCCGCCCTCTCAGGCCCAAGGGTTTTTGCGCGGAACGTCCCCCCTCGCGACATTTGTCCTGCTGGCCAGCTTTGGGTTTCTGACGATTGGGGTCGCTGTCGCTGCAAAACAGATGCAGCAAAGGTCACTCTGGGCGATTCTCGGAGAGCGTCGTCTGGCGATCAGTCAATTCACACGGGTTTTGGTGGCCCTGGCGGTTCTGGGTCTGGCACTGGCAGCCCTACCGCCTTACGGAATGGGGGATCCGCTGACCCAGAACCTCGCCTTCTCGACCTGGATCGTGCTGCTGCCGTTCGCAGCAGGCGCCGTGCTGATTCAGACCAGCGCCGAAGAGATCCTGTTTCGCGGCTACCTGCAGCAATCTCTGGCCGCACGGTTCCAGTCACCGCTGATCTGGGTTGGGGTGCCCTCGGCCTTGTTTGCCGCCGGTCACTATGCGCCGGGGATCGCTGGCGACAATGCGCTGTTGGTCGCGGTCTGGTCCTGCGTGTTCGGCGTTCTGGCAGCTGATCTGACGGCCCGGTCCGGCACTTTGGGCCCGGCTATCGCCTTGCATTTCTTCAATAATGTGATCTCTCTCCTGATTATCTCACTGCCCGATACGCTCAGCGGTCTGGCCCTTTTCCTGCTGCCCTACGATATGTCGGACGGTGGCGTGCTGCGGCAGTGGTTGTGGGTGGATTTCGGCTCAATGATGGTTTGCTGGCTGACAGCACGCCTCGTCATCAGGCGCTGATTGCATTTCTTTCCGTAGCGTCTTATTTGACGTCAACGCCGCACAATCCAAGGCTCTGATATGAACTGGATCACAAACTACGTCCGCCCCCGGATCAACTCGATCTTCTCGCGCCGAGAAGTGCCAGAAAATCTGTGGCACAAATGCGGTGAATGCGGAACGATGCTGTTCCATCGCGAATTGGCCGAAAACCAGAACGTCTGCACCCAGTGCGGTCACCACATGGCAATCACGCCGCGCGACCGGTTCGGCCACCTGTTCGATGGCGGCATTTTTACCGAAGTTGCAGTGCCCGCGCCGAAAGATGACCCGCTGCAGTTCCGCGATCAGAAGAAATACCCCGATCGCATGAAGGCGGCCCAGAAGAAAACCGGCGAGAAAGAAGCCATGCTTGTGGCCACTGGCGAGATCGGGCGTACCCCGATTGTTGCGGCGGCACAGGATTTCTCGTTCATGGGCGGGTCCATGGGCATGTATGTCGGCAACGCGATCATCGCCGCCGCGCAAGAGGCGGTGAAACTAAAGCGTCCGCTGATCCTTTTCTCGGCCGCGGGTGGTGCTCGAATGCAGGAAGGCATCCTGAGCCTGATGCAGATGCCGCGTACCACCGTGGCCGTCGAGATGCTGAAAGAGGCGAACCTGCCCTATATCGTCGTGCTGACCCACCCGACCACCGGAGGTGTGACTGCGTCTTACGCAATGCTGGGCGACGTGCATATATCGGAACCCAACGCGTTGATCTGCTTTGCCGGTCCCCGCGTGATCGAGCAGACCATCCGTGAAAAACTGCCCGAAGGGTTCCAGCGGGCCGAATATCTGCTGGACCACGGTATGCTGGACCGCGTGACCAAACGCACCGAACTGCGTGAAGAGTTGATCACCATCACCCGCATGCTGATGAACCAGCCGCCGGCGATCAAAGGCGATCTGCCTGCGCCGGAACCGGAAGAGGCCGCCGTAGACGCGCCTGCTGAAGATACGGATCAGAAATGACCACCCAAACATCGGACGCCATCCTCGACCGGATGATGGCGCTGCACCCCAAGATCATCGACCTGACCTTGGATCGCGTCTGGCGTTTGCTAGAGGCATTGGACAACCCGCAAGACAAGTTGCCGCCGGTGATCCACATCGCCGGAACCAACGGCAAGGGTTCGACCCAAGCGATGATCCGAGCCGGGCTTGAGGGGGCAGGGCTGTCGGCCCACGCCTATACCTCACCGCATCTCGCCCGGTTCCATGAACGTATTCGTTTGGCCGGAGAGCTGATCTCGGAACCCGACCTGACGGCAGTACTCGATGAGTGTTACGCGGCCAATGGCGGCGAGAACATCACCTATTTCGAGATCACGACCTGCGCGGCCCTTTTGGCCTTCGCACGAGCCAAAGCGGATTACACCCTGCTCGAAGTCGGCCTCGGCGGGCGTCTGGACGCGACCAATGTGATCGAAAAACCTGCCGTGACGGTGATCACCCCGATCTCAATCGACCACGAACAGTTTCTGGGCAACACCCTGGCGAAAATCGCCGCTGAAAAGGCCGGTATCATCAAACGCGGCGTGCCTTGCATCGTCGGCCCGCAACCTGATGAGGCGATGGAGGTGATCGAACAGACCGCCGCACGCCTCGGCGCGCCTCTCATTGCCTATGGCCAGCAATGGCACGTCACCGAAGAAAATGGCCGCCTGATCTACCAAGACGAAACCGGCCTCCGTGACCTGCCTCTGCCCAACCTCTTGGGTGCCCACCAGATCCAGAACGCAGGAGCGGCCCTGGCCGTTCTGCGCCATCTCAACCTTGGCGATGCCGCCTATGAGGCCGCCGTGACCAAGGCCGAATGGCCCGCACGGATGCAGCGCCTCAAAACCGGCCCGCTGGTGCAAACGGCAGGGCAGGCCGAGCTCTGGCTGGATGGAGGGCACAACGCCGCGGCAGGCATCGCTCTGGCCGAGGTTCTGTCGAACCTGCCGACACGCCCGACCCATATGATCTGCGGTATGCTGAACACCAAAGACGTAACAGGCTACCTCGCGCCGCTTGCCAAACAGGCCCAGAGCCTGACCGCTGTTTCCATCCCGGGTGAGGCCGCAACCCTCAGCGCCGAAGAAACAGCCGCCGCTGCCGCCAAGGTCGATCTATCCGCATCAACCGCCAACAGCGTGGCCGAGGCGCTCGACAAAGTCGTGGCCAAAGACCCACAGGCACGTATCCTGATCTGCGGGTCCCTCTACCTTGCGGGCAATATCCTGCGCGAAAACGGCTAAGATCCGCCCGCAGGGCTTCATCTGGCCAAAAATATCCCGGGGGAGCCGCCAGTGGCGGCGGGGGCAGCGCCCCCCCTACTTCCCCCAATCCTGATCCTGCATTTCCCGTAGCCGAGACGCGGTGCGCTCAAATTCAAAGGTCCCTTCGCCCTCGACATAAAGCATCTCGGGCTCAGCCGCCGCAGAACAGATCAACCGAACCTTGGCCTCATACAGAGCATCGATCAACGTCACAAAGCGCTTGGCCTCATTGAAGTTGTTGCGCGACAGACGCGGAATATCCTCCAACACCAGCACCTTGACCGCTTCGGCGATTGCCAGATAATCCCCGGGACCCAGCATCCGTCCACACAGGTCGTAGAACGAGGCCCGCGCAACCCCATTGCGAAAAGCTGGCAGCTCAACAGCGCGGCCTTTGACCTGCAAAATCAAGGGCTCGGCCGTGCCTCCCGACAAATCCGCCCAAACGGCCCGTATCTTCTCACGCGCTTCCGGCCCGATTGGCGAGAAATAAACCGGCGCGCCCTCAAGGCGGTTCTGGCGATAGTCAGTCGGTGAGACCAGCTCCCACACCTGAAGCTGCTCTTTGATATGGGCGATGAAAGGCAAAAACAGCTGTCGGTTCAAACCGTCCTTGTACAGATCATCTGGATGCCGGTTCGAGGTCGTTACGATGACCACCCCCCCCGCATATAGCAGATCAAACAGGCGTCCGACGATCATGGCGTCCGTGATATCAGTGATCTGCATTTCGTCAAACGCCAGCAGCTTGACAGATTTCACGACATCCTGCGCGACCGGGGCTAGCGCGTCTTCAACACCATCCTTGCGTGCCTTGTGCATACCCGCATGGATTTCCTGCATGAACGCGTGAAAATGCACCCTCCGCGCCGGTATATCCTCCAGCGCATCCACAAACATATCCATCAGCATGGACTTCCCACGCCCAACCCCGCCCCACAGGTACAGCCCCTTGGGCGGTGGAGGAGCCTTGCGGAACAAGCCCCGCTTCACCGGCGCGCTCAACTCGCCCCGGATACGTTCAAAATGCGGCAGAACGGCTTCCTGCGCGTCATCCCGCGTCAGAGACCCATCGGAGATACGTTCGTTATACAGCGAAATCAGATCCGTCATGGGTTTGAGCCATAGCGCCCGCACTACGCGTTGAAAAGCGGGCATTTTCAGGCATGCATCAATTTTCCTTATGTCGAACCGCAAATCTACTGAATTGACGCGCTGAAGAAAAACAGTAGCGTCGCAAAACTTGTTTGTCTGAGGTCCCGATGCCGCACTCCGCACGTCTGCTGAATCCAATTCTGATCGTTGGCTGTATCATCATTACAGTCAGTTTCGCGGTGCGCGCTTCGTTTGGGGTGTTCCAGATCCCGATCGCATCTGAGTTCGGCTGGCTGCGCACCGATTTCTCAATGGCCATTGCGATCCAGAATCTGGCCTGGGGGATCGGGCAGCCGATCTTTGGCGCCATCGCTGAAAAGATCGGCGACCGAAAGGCCATTGTGCTTGGCGCGCTGACTTATGCCGCTGGCATGGTGCTTTCAGCCTGGTCTATTACTCCGTTTGAACACCAAATCTACGCATGGTTGGTCGGGTTTGGCATTGCAGGGACCGGCTTCGGCGTGGTTCTTGCCGTGGTTGGGCGGGCATCCTCTGACGCGAACCGATCCATGTCTTTGGCCATCGTTACGGCTGCGGGCAGTTTCGGTCAGGTTTTGGGCGCGCCAACGGCCGAATGGATGCTGACCTTCCTGCCCTGGCATCAGGTCTATATCGTGTTCGCCGTCGCTATTCTCTGCCTCGTGCTGATCCTGCCCTTCATGCGTGCGCCTCAGCAAAGCAGTAAGGCCGAGCTGGAAGAAAGCATGGGTCAAATCTTGGGGCGTGCCCTCCGAGACCCGTCTTACACGCTGATCTCACTTGGCTTTTTCAGCTGTGGCTATCAGCTCGGCTTTATCACAGCTCACTTCCCAGCCTTCGTGACCGAGATGTGCGGCCCCATCCAGCCGGGTGGCGTCCTGCATTCGATAGGCATAACGACCACGTCCGCCTTGGGTGCGTTGTCCATTTCGCTGATCGGGCTGGCTAATATCGGCGGCACGCTTTTGGCAGGCTGGGCGGGGAACCACTTTCCCAAGAAATACTTGCTGGCCATCGTATATACGGCGCGCACGCTGGCTGCTGTCGTGTTCATCATGTTTCCGATCACCCCAATATCGGTCATCGTTTTTTCGTTGGCTATGGGCTCTCTCTGGCTGGCCACAATACCACTGACATCCGGTCTGGTCGCGCATCTCTACGGTCTGCGCTACATGGGTACGCTGTATGGAATTGTCTTCCTCAGCCACCAACTTGGGAGTTTCCTTGGCATCTGGCTGGGCGGGCGGATGTATGACGTCTATGGCGACTACACGATGGTTTGGTGGATCGGTATCGCCGTGGGCGCGTTCAGCGCGATAGTCCACTTGCCCATTCGCGAGAACCGAGGTCCAACCCCTGCGGCTGCATAGCTGGGCGCACCCGCAGCGCGGCACGCGCTGCCTAGCCCAACAGGCGAGGGCGCATCTTTGATGCGTCCTTGACTGACGGAAGGGTCAGCTGCGCTGCGCCGCTCGCAGTTCCCGCTCCAGAGCGTCCAAGAACCGCGAGCGATCGGCTTTTCCAAACGGTTTGCCGCCACCCCCTGCGCCCAGAGGGTTTGCAGCCCGAAGATCCGCCATCAGGTCGCGCATCGCCAGTTGCTGGCCGATATTGGCGGCCGTGAAAGCCTCACCGTTGGGCCTTAGCACACGGGCACCGGCCTCGACACACTTGGCGGCCAGCGGGATGTCCGAGGTGACCACGACATCGCCGGAACCGCAACGCTCGGCGATCCATTTGTCCGCCTCATCCGCGCCCTCGGCGACAATGACGACCTGCACTAGAGGGTTTGCCGATGGCCGCAACCCGCCATTCGACACCAGCGCCATGGGCACGTTGTGCCGGGTCGCGACCCGCTCAGCCTCGGCTTTGACTGGGCAGGCGTCCCCATCGACATAGAGCGTAGTCACGCTTTCTTCGCCTCTTTCTTTGCGGGTTCAACAGGCTTTTTCTTGACCTTGAACTCTTCAGGGATCGGCATCCGATTGAAGGCATCCAGACCCGCGATCTTATAGGCCTCGGCCAGCGTCGGATAGTTGAACGTGTTCTGTACGAAGTAATCCACGGTGCCTTTCAGATTCAGCACGGCCTGCGCGATATGTATCAACTCTGTCGCGCCTTCGCCCACGATCTGCACACCAAGCACCCGGCGGGTTTTCAAGGAAAACAGCATTTTTAACATGCCATGTTCCAACCCCATGATATGCCCACGCGAGGTTTCGCGGAATCGCGCCACGCCGACCTCGTAGGGAATACCGCGCTCCTGCAACTCTTCCTCGGACATGCCGCAAGTCGAGATTTCGGGCACGGAATAGATCCCGTAAGGATACCAAGGGCTTTCCGGCAAGGTTGGGGTTTCAAGCGCATGACAGGCTGCAACGCGTCCTTGTTGCAGAGAGGTCGAGGCTAGCGAAGGGTGCCCGATCACGTCTCCCGTAGCATAAACATGCGGCACTTCGGTCTGGTAAGTCTTGCGATCCACGCTGATCCGGTTGCGGTGATCGGTTTCCACGCCCACAGCCTTCAGATTCAGCGTCGAGGTCGCGCCCATCCGACCGGCAGCAAACAACAGCATCTCTGCCCGGACGTGACGACCGTTCTCTAGGGTGACCTCGACATGCTCGCCCGCATCTTCGATCTTTTCGACGGCCGAGCCGAGCCGAAGATCCACCCCATTTTCGCGAATCTGATGTGTGAAATCGTGGATCAGGCGTTTGTCGATGAAATCAAGGAAGGTGTCGCGCGGCTCGATCAGGGTGACGCGCACATCAAGGGCCGAAAACATGGTGGCGTATTCTACGCCAATCACCCCGGCACCGATCACGACCAGCGACCGAGGGATCTCGGCCATTTCAAGGAACTCATCGCCATCCACAACAGTTTTGCCGTTGAAAGGCACATAGTCCGGGCGATAGGTCTTTGTTCCGGTCGCAATCAGAAACTTTGCAGCGGTCAGGCGGGTTTTCTCACCGCTATCCGTCGCCACCTCGATCTCATGCGGGCCCGTGAACGAGGCCAGCCCGTTCAGAGTATCCACATGGTTTCGGTTGAACTGATGCTCCAGCACGTCAACTTCGTGGTCGAGCGTCATGTGAAGCCGGGCTTTCAGATCCTCGGCGCGAATCTGTTCCTTGACCCGGTAGGAGCGGCCATAAAAGCTGCGCTCGCGCCAACCCGAAAGGTTCAGCACGGTTTCACGCAGGGTTTTGGAAGGGATCGTGCCTGTATGTACGGATACGCCTCCGAAACGATCGTGCCGGTCGATCACCAGCACCCGGCGTTTCAGCTTGCCCGCCTGAATCGCCGCCGACCGGCCCGAGGGGCCAGACCCGATGATGATCAGGTCATAGTCATACTTGCTCATGCCTCAGTCTCCGTACAGCGCTTCGGCGTGGAAAGTGACGTGGTCTTCCATGAAGGTGGACACGAAGAAATACGAATGGTCATAGCCTGGTTGCAGACGATAGGTCGCCTGCTGGCGGCGCTCGGCGATGGCCGAAGCCAAAGTTTCGGGGCGCAGGAGGTCGATGAACTGGTCGTTGGCACCGGTGTCGATAAGAACAGGGCCGTCAAACCCGACCTCTTTCATCAGGAGCGAGGCGTCATGCTTGGCCCAAACGGCCTCATCATCGCCCAGATAGGCGCTCAGCTGTTTGCGACCCCAATCCGCGCCGGTCGGGTTCGAAATTGGCGCAAAGGCCGAGACCGAGCGATAGCGCCCCGGCAGGTTCATCGCCAGTGTCAGCGCACCATGCCCGCCCATCGAATGGCCGGTGATTGCCTGACGATCCATGTCGATGGCAAAATTCTCAGCGATCAACGCGGGCAGTTCCTCGGCCACATAGTCCCACATGTTGAAATGTGGGACCCACGGGGTTTGCGTTGCGTTGACGTAGAAACCCGCGCCCTGGCCAAGATCATAGTCTTCGTGGTCCGCGACGCCTTCGCCGCGGGGCGATGTGTCGGGGAACACGATGGCGATGCCCTGTTCGGCGGCCCAGGCCTGTGCACCGGCCTTGGTCATCGCGTTTTCATGGGTGCAGGTCAGGCCAGACAGGTACCACAGGACCGGAACGGGGCCGTCCATGGCCTCGGCAGGCAGGAACAGGCCAAAGGTCATATCGCATTGGCAGGTGGTCGAGGCATGGCGGTAGACACCTTGCACACCACCAAAACAGGCATTTTCCGAAAGGGTTTCCATCTGGTCGAGTCCTTAGTCTAGGGTCGCGCCATGGCTATCGCCCTAAGGACGCCGCGTAAAGTGCGGCAGTCACCCTGTGCATGACTTTTTGGTGGGGTTGCGCGCTCACAAAGCGGTAAGCCATCCGATGATCAGCGGAACCGTCAGAATACTGGCCGCCGTAGACAGCAGGATCGCCGCCGAGGCGCGATGAGGCGCAACACCGTAATGCGCGGCTAGCATGTAGACATTGCCCGCAACCGGTAGTGCAGCGGCGGCAATCGCAACCGTGGCAGAGAAGGTATCGACTGGAACCAGCCAAAGCAGGGCGACGGCGACACAGGCGGGGTGGACGATCAGCTTGCAAAAGCTCAGCCAGCCCGCGATTTGGATCCGCTCCGCCGATTTTCCGGCTAGCGAGGCGCCGATCGCGAACAGTGCTCCGGGCGTTGCGGCCCCACCTAATATGGTCAGAAAATCGTTCATCGGACCGGGAACCGGGATCGCCAGCGCCGACCAGATCAATCCGGCCGAGATCGATACGATCATCGGGTTCTTGAGCAACCCAAACCCGATCAGGCGCAGCGTTTTGACCGTTAGCTTTCCGTCCCGGCCGCCATTGATCAGGATTACAATGAGTGAGGAAAACACCACCAGATCCACCGCAAGTATCAGCATGACGGGTCCGATCGCGGCCTCGGACAGCAGCATAGCCAGCATGGGCAGGCCCAGAAAGCCGACATTGCCGATGGCGGCACACTGGGCCTCAACCGCGGCGGTGGGGATGTCGAGGCCCCGTATCCAAGCCACTAGCGACGCCAGAGCATAGACCGCCAGTGTGCCGATCAGATAACCGATGATCAGCCGCCCGTTGAAAATCTCAGCAAAGGGTAGGGTGGCGGCAAAGCGGAACAGCATGGCCGACAGGGCAAAGAAAAAGACGAATTTCGTCAGATAGGCGGTGGCTTCCTCTGTGAAGAACCGCGTGCGCCCGGCCCAGTAACCCAGGCCGATGATCACGAAGAAGGGAAGGGTGCGCAGAAAAATCTCGACCATGGGTACCCTCCTAGCATGGATTGCGCGACCTGCAAGTCACGGATCGAACGGCGTTTTGGGTGACGGCCCGTCAGAGAACACCAAGAATCCTTGTGTCTGAACAGATCGGTTTATAAATTCGATCCACAACCCGCTGAAGGAGCCATCATGACCCAATCCGCCACCATCCTGCGCACCGGCCGAAAATTCGACCAGGTTCTGCGCGGGGCCCGAGAAGTTTTTCTCGCGGATGGGTTCGAGGGGGCAAGTGTTGATGACATCGCGCGGGCGGCGGGTGTCTCGAAGGCGACACTATATAGCTATTTCCCCGACAAGCGCTTGCTGTTTATCGAGGTTGCGCAAACTGAGTGCCGCCGCATGGCTGAGCGTGTGATCTCGATGATCGACGAAACCAAACCCGTGCGTGAGGTTCTGACGATTACCGCGACGCAGTTGGTCAGCTTTTTCGTGTCGGACTTCAATCGCCAGATTTTCCGCGTTTGCGTGGCTGAACGGGATCGTTTCCCGGAACTTGGACGCGTCTTTTACGAAGCTGGGCCTCAGAACGGTCAACGCAAGATGGTCGAGTATCTGGAAAAGGCCGTCGCCAAGGGCGAATTGGTAATCGAGGACGTGACGATCGCAGCAGAACAATTCGCCGAGCTGTGCAAGGTGCGCCTCTGGCTGCGTGCCGCCTTTGGCATCCAGGAAGAGTTCACACAGGCTGAGATCGACGAGGTTGCCCTGCAAGCTGTCGACATGTTCATGGCCCGCTACGGGGTTTGACAAAGTGAAATGGCCTGCAGCCCCCTCTGCAGACCATTGCCACTGGTTAAAAAAATACTCGTTACCTGAGAACCCACTCACTCAATAAAAGTTTTGGCCAACCGGTCGCTGATTGGCTGTGACAGATAGGCGATCACGGCCCGCTCGCCGGTATTGACGAACAGATCAGCCGGCATGCCGGGCACCAGATCCAGCGCGATCACCGCGTCGGGCTGCTGGGCATCCAGTTTGACCCGCGCCTTGTAGTAGGGCTCACCCGTGCGTTCGTCTTCCAAAGCGTCGGCCGAGATGTCGAAGATCTTGCCGCTGGCCTCGGGGACGTCTGCCTCTGCAAATGCGGACAGACGAATTCGGGTGGACTGGCCGATCCGCAGTTTGTCGATATCACCGGTTTTGACCCGCGCCTCGACAATCAGCGCCTGATCCGCCGGGACAATGTCCATGATGTGTTCGCCCGGACGAATGACACCGCCCGTGGTCGAAGCCGCCAGATTGACGACCCGCCCGCTGGTCGGGGCCAACAGCTCGATCCGCTTGCGGCGCTCGGCGGTGCCTGCATATTGCGGGCGCACCAGATCAAGCTGCGCTTCGGCCACCGCAAGCTCTCCCGCGATTACCTCATCCCGCAGCTTTTGCTGGCTGATCAGCGTCAGTTCCAGCTCTCTAACTTGATTTTCAGCCTGCGCGATCTGGGTGCGCAGCGAAGCATCGACGCCGTAGAGACGCTGCAGCTCAATCTGACGCGAGCTGACACGGGTGGCCGCGACCAACCCTTTGTCCAGCAGGGTCTGTAGGCTGTCCAGTTCGGTTAGAGTTATCTCGATCTGGTTTTGGGTTCTGACACGCTGTTCGGCCAGCCCTTGGGCCTCATCCTTCAGGCCCGAAATCCGCTGCTCATTGATCCGAGTTTCGGTCTGGCGGGCGCGGGCTTCGGCGTCAAACAGCTGTTTCTGCGTCAGATAGGCGGAGGTCCAGTGCAGCCGCTCCATACCCGCCTGAAAACCAGCCATGGCCGAAGCTTCATCAAACCGGTCCTGACCGCTCATCTGTGTCAGCAGGCGGGCGCGGCGCACCGAAAGCTCACCCATCTGGCTGCCCAGCACGTTCAGGTCGACGTCGATATCGGTGCTGTCCAGCCGGATCAGAGGTTGACCGGCCTGAACGAAATCTCCGTCGGCAATCAGGATGTCGCGGATGATGCCGCCGTCCAGATGCTCGACCGTTTTGCGATCGCCTTCGACCACGAAGGAGGCAGGGGCAACCACCGCCCCGTCCAGTTTCGAGGCGAAGGCCCAGTAGGCGCTGCCTCCGACAAAGGCCAACAGGGTGATGACGCCAACCCAGACATAGCGTCCGATCCGGGGGGAGGCGTCCGAGATGTCGATGAACTCTGCCTCATTCAGCGACAACGCATTGCGAGAGGCGTTGTACGGGACAATCTGTGTCATTGGGCTGCTCCTGTGATTTGCGTTTCCGGGACGGGCTGAGGGGTCGGGCGGGTGCCCTTGCCTGAACTGTCCAGAACATTGCGGCGATTGACTTTCAGCACGTCATCCTTGTCGCCGAACTGGGTCTGGGACCCGTTGCGCATGACCATGACCTTGTTGGCGGCCTGCAAGGTTGCGGGGCGGTGAGTCATGACAATTGCGATGGAGCCGCGGGCCTGAGTGGCCAGAATGGCATCGCGCAAGGCCTGTTCCCCTTCGGCATCCAGATCCGAGTTCGGTTCGTCCAGCACCAGAACAAACGGGTCACCATAGAGCGCGCGGGCGAGGGCCAGACGCTGCCGCTGACCGCCGGACAGAAAGAACCCTTGACCAATGCGCGTTTCATAGCTGTCGGGCAGGGCGCTGATCATTTCGTGAATGCCAGCTTCCTGCGCGACGCGAAAAACCTCGGCGTCGTCGATGGCGACCGAGAAACGGGCGATGTTTTCGCGGATCGTACCGTCGAACAGCTCGACATCCTGCGGCAGGTAGCCGATCTGTTTGCCCAGATCCTCGGTGTTCCATTTCGACATTGGGCTGCCATCCAGCAGAACCTCGCCCCGTTGCGGGTGCCAGATCCCGGCCAGCATTTTGCCCAGCGTCGTCTTGCCCGAGCCGCTATGGCCAATGACAGCCAGAACGTCGCCTGCGGCCAGATCAAAGTCGATACCCCGAATGGTGGCATTGATCGCGCGCGGCGGACCGGCCTGAGCAATTTTCGCGTCCAACGTCTTGAAAGCGCGGGGCAGGTGCAGGTTGGGTGTTTCCTCGGCGAAGTCCTCTGTCAGCGCCTTGATCTTGGCGTAGGAACCGCGAGCGGCCAGAAAACCACGCCATTGGCCGATAAGCTGGTCAATCGGCGCCAGCGCCCGCGCCAATACGATGGTCGCGGCGATCATGACGCCTGCAGTGGATTCGCCCGTTATGGCAAGGGCTGCACCCAGACCCAGAATGGCCGATTGCAGGCCCATACGGATGGTCTTGGACAGGACCGAAAAGCCAGTGATACGGTCAGCCGCGCATGTTTTATGCGCGTGCGCGTCGATTTGCAGGGCGGTCCAGCGACGCACCAGATCGGATTTCATGCCCAGCGCGTGGACCAGTTCGGCATTACGATCCGAAGTCTTGAACAGCGCGTCCGAGCGTCCTCGGGCCTCGGCAGCGTTTCGCATCGGTTTCTGTGCGCGTGCGTTGTTGATCAGCGCCATGACGGTCAGGGTGACGGCTCCGGCCAGTCCCAGCAGACCCAGCAGCGGGTGCAGGACATAGAGGACCAGCAGGTATATCGGAATCCACGGCGCATCGAAAAAGGCTGTCAGGGTCGAGCCCGAGATGAACTCGCGAAATCCGTTGACGTCGTCGACCAGATTCTCGGCGCTCTGCGCTTTGCCCTGAACCCGGCGGCGCATGGCGGCCCCCAGAACGGGCGCACCGACGGCCATTTCGAACCGGGCGGCCAGGCGGCCCAGGATGCGCATCCGCATCAGGTCGAGACAGGCGATCACGACAAAGACGCCACCCAGCAGAAGGGTCAGCGCGATCAGCGTGTCGACATTCTGGCTGGTCAGGACCCGGTCGTAGACCTGCAGCATGTAAAGCGGCCCGGCCAGCATCAGCAGGTTGAGAAACAGGCTGAAGAAAGCGACAGCAACAAACCCTTTGCGCAACGAGGCCCATGCGGTTTGTACGGGGTTGGATTTCTGAAACATCGTCTTGCCCTTTTCCGGTTTGGCAAACTGGGCGGTGTGACCCGCCCAGTCCGTTTTCGATTAAGCGACGAAGTCGTCTTCGGTCAGGTCGGTGGTGTTGACGCCCGCCAGACGGACCGAGCCTTCGGTGCCGAACGAGATCACAACGTCGTTGCCATCCTGAGCGACATTCACAGCGCTGCCGAAATCGGGGCCGAAGTCACCGAATTGCAACTGGTCGAGGCCGACTTCGAAGTCCTGGATCACGTCGTTTCCGAAATTCGCGCCGAAGGTGAAGGTATCCGCACCTGCGCCACCGATCAGGATGTCATTGCCACCCTCACCCGAGATCAGGTCATCGCCGTCACCACCGCTGAGTTTGTTGTCGAGATCGCTGCCGATGATGATGTCTCCATCGTCGGACCCGATCACATTCTCAATCGACTGCAGAACATCGACCTCGATCTGGTTGTCGATGACGTCCTGACCGATGACACCCGTGCCGCCTGTGGCGTTCACGTCCAGAGTGGCACCCGCATCTACCAGCGTGTCCTGCACGACCGGGCCATTGTTGCCGGCCGGTGCGTTGTGCAGATGGATGGCCGAGACAACACCCGGGATCGGGGTGTTCAGGTCGGCCTCGCTCAGGCCCACAACGCTCAGCTCGCTGGAATAGGTCACTTCACCCGTGTGCAGGTTCTGCGTAATGACCACAGTCGCCTCGCCGGTGGCTTCGCTGTCCGAGGTCGGCCCCGGTTCCTGCGCCGCGTCCAGACCGCCGCTTAAGGTGACGGTGCGGATGCCATGCTCGGTCTCGACACTGTCCACCAGCAGCTGCCCGCGGATTTCACCACCGGGGAAGTCCGATGTGTGGATGTTGTAATACAGGTTGCCCTGAAGCGCCTGTTCCACAAAAGCTGCACCATTGGCGATGTTCGCGCCGAACTGACCGGGGGCAGAGACCACGGCGTCCTTGACCGAGACATTAAAGCCCGTATCGCGGGTTGAAGTGCCGTTGCCATTGGCGCCCAGGCGCACTTCGACCGCGACATCCAGATCCGAGAAATCGGCTGTGTCGATGCCGTCGCCACCGTCGATGAAGTCATTGCCCAGACCACCGGTCAGAACATTGTCCGCATCGCCTGCGATCAGAACGTCGTCGCCCGCGCCACCATCGATATTGCCGTTGGTGGTGCCCAGATCGACAAAGATGTCATCGCCAGCGCCCAGCAGGACGTTGCCGTTGATCACGCCTTCGTCGTCATTGACGATGGTCACGTCACCCGCATCCGAAGCGTCTATTGCATTGACCGTCCCGCGGATCTCACCTTCGTTCAGGATTGCCCCCAGAAGGTTCAGGCCACCGTCAACGCGGATACCTGCGGCTGCGTCCGAGGTCTCGGAGCCTGCGATCAGGCCTTCATTGACGACCACTCCGGCAAATCCGGCCTCGGACTGGCTGGTGAACAGGCGCAGGCCATCGCCGACCTGATTGCCCTCAACCGCGTCGCCGCGACCTTGCAGGGTGCCTTCGTTCAGAACCGCCGCCGACACGATATCGCCTTCGACATCGCCGGTTTGCAGCGACACGGCCGAGCCGTTGTTGCCCAGACCCGCATCAACCAGACCGGTGTTGTTGAAGGTATAGTTGTCGGCAGTGCCATCGGCATAAACGGTGCCATTGCGCTGGTTGCCGGTGCCCAGGATTTCGCCTTCGTTGACGACCTCAAGCCCTTCGCCATCGATGTTCACCGCACGGCTGTCCGACGTGACTGTTCCACGGTTCACAAACGAGCCGCCCGTGTGATCGCCGGTCCCGAAGTAGACGCCGTTTTGTACACCCGCGAAAACACCGCCTTCTTCGTTGACCAACTGGCCCTGGAAGTTGACGTTGTTCACAGCGCGGAACGCGCCAACGGTTCCGTTTGCACCTTCGGACAGCACATTGCCTGCGTTGGTGATGGAGCCGGTGAACGTGCCTGCGTTGCCGACATTGCCGATGCGGATACCGTCGCCTGCGGCATTGGTGCCCGCCGCCGCGTTGCCGCGACCCTGGATCAGACCGTCATTGTTCAGCGTGAACGCATTCTCACCTGCGATCTCGGCGCCAAAGCCCGAACCCTCATTGCCTTCACCCGCGTCGACGACTCCGGTTTCTTTGTTGTTGAAGGTGAAGTCTTGCGCAGTGCCATCAGCATAGACGGTGCCGTTGCGCTGGCTGTCGGTGCCGACGATCTCGCCTGCGTTGTTCACTTCCAACCCGATGCCGTCGATATTGAACGCGCGGCTGTCGGACGAGATCACCCCGGTTTCGAGGTTGTTGAACACACCACCGGTGTGATCCGCACCTTCACCGGCAACCGGGTTGCCGAAATAGACGCCGTTCTGAACGCCCGAAATCTGGCCCGAGTTGTTGAACTCACCCTGGAAGGACACACCGTTGACGAAACGCACACCGGCAACGGTGCCGTTTGCACCCTCCGAGTCGATAGTGCCCGAGTTGTTGATGACCGCATCGGTGACGCCAATGTTGCCCACATTGCCGACCCGGATACCGTCGCCTGCCGCGTTGGAGCCTGCCGCTGCATTACCGCGACCCTGAATGGTGCCGGCATTGTCCAGCGTGAACGAGGATGCGCCATCCGCAGTTCCGCCGATTTCAACGCCAAAGCCCGACCCTTCATTGCCTTCACCCGCGTCGATCGTGCCGGTGACCAGGTTGTCGACTGCGAAATCATCGGCGGTGCCGTCGGCATAGACGGTGCCGTTGCGCTGGCTGTCCGTGCCAAGGATATCGCCGCCGTTCACTAGGTTCACACCCGTGCCGTCGATATTCACCGCGCGGCTGTCGGATTGGATCGTGCCGAAGTTCAGAACATCCAGATCATGCGTGCCCTGACCGATGTAGAGCCCGTTTGCAGCACCTTCGATCACCCCGGTCGAGGTGTTCAGGATCTCGCCCTCGGCGCTTGCGCCATCTGCGATGCGGATACCGGCTGCGGTGCCTTGGGTGCTTTCTGATGTGATCAGCCCGCTGTTGAGGATCTCGGTCTCGAGGATCGTACCTTCGGCACCGTTGTTGATGCGGATACCGTCACCGGCCAGACCGGTGTTCGACGCCGCCTGACCACGGCCCTGAATGGTGCCGCCAAAGCCGTTGAATATATCGGTTTCCACACGGTCGCCAACCTCATCCCCGACCTGAAGCGAGATCCCGGCGCCCTGATTGCCCTCACCGGCATCCACGGTTCCCCCCGTGAAGTTCGAGATCGAGATATCCTCGGCGGTGCTGTTGGTGTAGATCGTGCCGTTGCGCTGATCTCCGGTGCCAAGGATGTCGCCGAAGTTGCGCACGTCAATGCCCTGGCCTTGAATGTCGACAGCGCGGCTGTCGGAGGAGATCACACCGCCACGGAAATTGTCCAGGCTGCCCGAGCTCTCGGGTCCTGCAAGCTGAACGCCGTTAAAGTCGCCCGAGATCTCACCAAAGTTGCGCACGGCGGCGCTGCCGGTGACCTGAACGCCGGTGGCCAGCGCATCGGGGCCGCTATTCGCCTCGATCACACCCGAGCGGAAATTGAACACGTCAACATCCTCGCCCTGCGCCTGAACGGCGGCGACGGCGTTGTTGGTGACAATCTCGCCAAAGTTCAGCAGGCGCGAAAAGTCATTGGCCAGAACAAAAGCGGGCGTGTCGTCGACGATCGTGTTCTGGAAGAAATTGTTGAAAAGGGTTTGGCCGTCACGTGTGGTCTCTTGCGCCAGTGTTGACGTGGTCAAGAGACGGGCGCGCAGGCTTTCTACGAATTGGGACAGCATGGGTCACTCCGTCTGGTTTGTTGCGTGGTGCAGGTGGCCCGTTCGATCGGGCAACCGACGCAACAAATCAGTAGGCCCCGCCCATTGTCGGCGGAAATTCATGGTCCAAATCGGGGGTATAACCAGCGCGAATAGTCACGAATTTCGTGAAGTCTTCGCAGGCGGCAGCCTTGATTTACAAGACGATGCGATGGGAAACCGCGGGTCGCTCACTTATTTGATGACGGTGTTTCACCTATTTGTGACGGGATGTGGGGGGCAAATCCTCCTCAAATCGCCGCGCGGCCTTCTGAAACAGGGGGGGCGCGCGTAGTGTCATAGGTACCTTGACCTATTTTTTTGTTCGAATTGCCCCGCCATGAACCTCAGAGACCTGGAATACGTCATTGCCATCGCCAAGCACGGCCAGTTCAGTCAGGCCGCTTCGGCTTGCAACGTGTCCCAGCCGGCGATGTCCAACCAGATCAAGAAACTCGAACAGGAGTTGGGGGTCGAGCTGTTCCTGCGTCTGAACAATGAGGTCCGCCCGACGGCCTGCGGCGCGCGGATCGTCGACATCGCAACAAGGATGCTGAATGACGCGCAAAAAATCCGTGACACAGCGACCGAGTTCCGCGACCCCGAGGCGGTGCCCTTCACCATCGGCATGACGCCCACGTTGGCCCCATATCTGACGCAGTATTTCTCAGAGCTGTTCAGCACTTTGTTTCCGCGCATGCGGGTGACAATGATCGAAGACCTGCCGCAAAACATGTTGCAGATGGTCGAAGACCACACTTTGGATCTGGCGCTGGTGGCCAAGATCAACAACAGCGACGCGCTGGATTTCACCTCTATCTGGTCCGAGCCTCTGTTTCTGGCGCTGCGCGAGGGGCATCCGCTGCATACTCTGCCCTCGATTTCTGCCGATGAGGTGCCAGTGCATGATTTCATCCGTTTGCCCCATAGCTTCGGCTATGCGCTGGAAGATCGGTTGCCCAAGCAGGATCCCTCCAGCCGTATCAGTAAGCGCTTTGATCTGACCGCGTTGCGGTTCGAGACAATCTGCCGTCATATCTGTCACTCTGACGATTGTACGATTGTTTCCGCCCTGGCGGCCGAGCAGTTCAAGCGGGACAACTGGCCGCTTTGCTTCATTCCGTTTGATGGGCCGGGGCACTTGCGTGATCTGGGGGCGGCGACGCGACCGAATTGCCCGCGCAAACCGATGTTGGCGCGGATCGGAGAATACATTCGCGAAAAACCCCCGATCGGAGTGATCCCGACCTATCAACCCGAGGAAGTTGATCCGCCGAAACAGCCAGCGACGGTCTGAGCGTTTTCGGCAAAGGGGTTAGTAGGTGGTCCGCATCTGGTAACCTTGATGGAAGGTCATTCTGACGAATGTGACCGGTTTGCTTTGGAACCATGTCGTGCGTTCCAGTTGGAACAACGGTGTGCCCGGTGGCACTGACAGAAAGTCCTGCAACTGCCCGGTGGCCGGAACCGCCGAGAAGGCGATCTCAGCGTTGGAAAAGGGAACCTCGGATAGCAGCCATTCATTGGGGCCGGCGGTCAGAAAGCTCTCATTCACCACGTGAGGTACGGCATCAACGCTGATCCAACGCTCTTCAAACTGAAAAGGGCGGTTGTCTGCGTGATGCATGCATTGAAGATGCAGGATTTGCGCGCCTTCCTGCAGGCCCAGCTTGGCTTGCAGCCACGCTGGGCAGTCGATCTGTGTGCGGCTGACAAGCGCATAGCGGTATTCGGCATTCATATCCTCGATCGTCTGGCGGACAACGGTGATCGGCAGTTTGGCCTGCTTGACCGGGGTCGTAACGACCCGGGTGCCGCCTTTGCGCTTACGAGTAATGATGCCCTGTTCCGCCAACTCTCGCAGCGCGCGGTTCACGGTGGCACGGGCGCAGCCGAACTCGGCGGCCAGTTCCAGCTCGGTCGGAAGTAAACTACCCTGAGGCCAGATGCGGCTTTGGATACGGTTGATCACCTCGTCTCGGATATCCTGAAAACCGATATTCTTCTGTTCCGTCACGATCTGATCCCGTTTCCTCAATAAGCTTATTCATAATATGTATCGCAGGCGACTCTCGCGTAAAGAGGATGCCGAGCGTTACAAGTGAGGCAATATCTCGGCTATGGCTTTTCTGTACCGCGTCACGATCTGGTCGCGTGCCACGTGATGCCCATCCTTGACCCTATGCCGCCCAGCCGACCAGAGGTCGGTCACCATTCCGTCCTGTGCGGCAAACACAAGCCCGTCCAGTAACTGGTCAGGTCGCAAAGCGCACAGCGCCGGGTCGCTGCTGTCGATGGCAACAAGGTCCGCCAAGGCGCCCTCGGCTATCTGCCCCGCGTTTCGGCCCAGCGCTTGCGCCCCACCCGTCGCGGCGCCGCAATAGAGGGTTTGCCCAACAGACCCTTCGCCAACCACCAGCACATTGCGCGACAGGTCGCGCAGGCGTTGAGAGTACTCCAGCGTCCGAAGCTCGTCGGTCAGTGAAATCCGCACGTTCGAATCCGATCCCACACCGAACACGCCGCCTGCGGTCAGATACGTCGCGCCATTGAACGGGCCGTCGCCCAGATTGGCTTCTGTGATTGGGCAAAGGCCTGCGACAGCGCCGGACGCCGCCAATGCGCGTGTCTCTTCATCGGTCATGTGTGTGGCGTGGATCAAGCACCACTGCCTGTCGACAGTGGCATTACCCAGCAGCCATTCGACCGGGCGCGCGCCCAGGCCAGCCTGCACCTGCGCAACCTCCTTGGGCTGCTCGGCTATGTGGATATGAACCAAACCGGTGTTATGGTTCAGCACTTCTTTCAGATCGGCGGGTGAGGTCGCGCGCAGGGAATGCGGGGCAATTCCCACCCGGACATCCTCTGGCAATGCGGCGCTGGCCGCTTTGGCCTCGTCCACCAGTCGCAGGAAACGTGTCACGTCGTTGCCGAACCGCTGTTGCCCGGGTTCCAAAGGCACTTCTCCGGCCCCGGCATAGGAGTAGAGGACGGGCAGATGCGTCAGGCCGATGCCTGTTTCGACGGCGGCGGCCATGATGCGGTCGGATAGCTCGGCCAGTCGTTCATAGGGCGTGCCACCGGGTTGATGGTGCAGATAGTGGAACTCTCCGACGGAGGCGAACCCGGCCTCCTGCATCTCCATATAGACAAGTGCGGCGATGGCCTGAATCTGATCGGGCGTCAGTTGCTCAGTGAAGCGATACATCACATCGCGCCACGTCCAGAAGCTGTCCCGCCCGGCGCGCCGGTATTCGGTCATCCCCGCCATGGCACGCTGAAAGGCATGGCTGTGCAGGTTGGCCAGCGCAGGCAACAGGGTGTCGACTGTGACATCTGCGTCTTGCGCTTTGGCGTCGGCTGTCACAGCGGCGATGTGCCCGTCTTTCAAATCCAGCCTGACATTTTCTGCCCAACCTGTGGGTAGCAATGCGCGCTTCGCGAAGATGGTCATTCGGCTCTCCATTTTATGGATAGACATAAAACACATTGGAATGTACTAGAAAAGAGAGAATTGCATCCGCTGCGAGAATCAAATGCCCACAACCCACATCCTGAAGGACCTGAACGCCGCAACCATGGCGGAGAATGGCGCGCCTTATGGGGTGATCGAGTCGGCGGCAATTGTGATCGAGGGCGATAAAATCGTATGGGTCGGGCCGCGGACCGCTTTGCCCGAAACCTATGTCGGGTTGTCTGAGACGTCCTGCGCAGGGCGTCTGGTGACGCCCGCTCTGATCGATTGCCACACGCATGTTATCCACGGCAGCCATCGCGCGGTCGAGTTCGAGATGCGCTTGAATGGGGCGAGCTATGAAGAGGTTGCCCGCGCCGGAGGGGGGATCATCTCTACCGTGACGGCCACGCGTGCGGCCAGTCTGGATGACTTGGTTGCGCAAGCGCTGCCGCGCGTGGATGCGATGCTGGCCGAAGGTGTCTCGGTCCTCGAAGTGAAATCCGGCTACGGCTTGGATCGCGAGACCGAATTGACCATGCTGCGCGCCGCGCGGGCTTTGCAAGACCACCGTCCGGTGCGGGTCGTAACCAGTTTTCTTGGCGCCCATGCGGTGCCGGTGGAGTACAAGGGCAATCCGGACGCATATATAACTGAGGTTTGCATTCCGACCCTTCGGGCCGCCCATGCCGAGGGGCTGGTTGATGCAGTAGATGCCTTCTGCGAAGGGATTGCCTTTCTGCCCGACCAGCTCGTGCCGTTCTTTGATGTGGCGCGTGAGCTTGGCTTGCCGATCAAACTGCACGCCGAACAGCTGTCCAATCTCGGCGGCGCAAAGCTGGCGGCAAGCTATGGCGCACTGTCTGCGGATCATATCGAGTATCTTGATGACGAGGGTGCAGCGGCAATGGCGCGCGCGGGCACTGTTGGTGTGATCCTGCCCGGTGCTTTCTATACCCTGCGCGAAACGCAATCTCCGCCTATTGATCTGCTGCGCAAGCGCAATGTCCCGATGGCTTTGGCGACGGATTGTAATCCGGGTTCGGCCCCGATGACCTCTCTGCTTTTGGCAATGAACATGGGCTGCACCCTGTTCCGCATGACACCTGAAGAGGCGTTGAAAGGCGTGACCCTCAACGCCGCCCGCGCGCTGGGTTTGCACGATTGCGGCCAGATTGCACCCGGCATGCGCGCTGATCTGGCGATGTGGAACGTCACTCACCCGGCCGAGCTGTCCTATCGCATCGGCTTCAATTCGCTACACGCTCGCATTTTCGGAGGCGCAGTTTGACCACCCTGACCCTTACACCCGGCGCTGTTTCTCTGGCGCAGTTGGAGCAGGTGTTCCGAGACGAATGCGCCGTGCAGTTGGATCCGATATGCCATCCCGGCATTCTGGCTGCCCACGCGCGCATCGCGGATGCTGCTGCGGGTGAGGTCGCGGTCTACGGCGTGAACACAGGCTTCGGCAAGCTTGCCAGTGTCAAGATCGCGGCCGAGGATACGGCGACCCTGCAGCGCAATCTGATCCTGTCGCATTGCTGCGGTGTCGGCCCTGCGATTCCGCGGCCGCATGCGCGGTTGATGATGGTCCTGAAACTGCTCAGCCTCGGGCGCGGAGCCTCAGGCGTGCGGCTGGAGTTGATCACGCTGCTTGAGGCCATGTTGGCGAAGGGCGTCACCCCTGTGATCCCCGCGCAGGGTTCGGTCGGGGCCTCTGGTGATCTGGCGCCGCTGTCCCATATGGCCGCTGTCATGATGGGCGAGGGTGAGGCCGAATATGGTGGCAAGGTCATGCCGGGGGCCGAGGCGCTGGCGGCAGCTGGCCTGACGCCGGTGGAGCTTGGCCCGAAAGAAGGCCTCGCGCTGATCAATGGCACCCAGTTTTCAACCGCTTTTGCTTTAGCGGGCCTGTTTGGAGCCTGGCAAGCGGCGCAGAGCGCGCTGGTCACCTCGGCACTGACCACAGACGCCATCATGGGATCCACCGCGCCGTTGCAGCCTGAAATACACAGCCTACGCGGCCATCGCGGCCAGATTGAGGCCGCAGAGACCATGCGCGCCCTGCTGGCCGGGTCGGTGATCCGCGAAAGCCACCGCGACGGCGATACGCGCGTACAGGACCCGTATTGTATCCGCTGCCAGCCGCAGGTCGTCGGTGCGGCAATGGACGTGATCCGGCAGGCCGCCACAACGCTTGAACTTGAGGCGAACGCCGCCACCGACAACCCTCTGGTCTTGTCAGAGGCCGGGCTGATCGTCTCGGGCGGTAACTTTCATGCCGAACCAGTTGGTTTCGCCGCCGACATGATCGCGCTGGCTGTGGCCGAGATCGGAGCCATCGCCCAACGCCGCATCGCACTGATCGTCGATCCGGTCCTCAGCTTTGATCTGCCGCCCTTCCTGACCCCCAATCCGGGCTTGAACTCGGGCCTAATGATTGCCGAGGTCACGACGGCGGCTTTGATGAGTGAAAACAAGCATCTCGCCAACCCATGTGTGACGGATTCGACGCCCACCTCGGCCAATCAGGAGGACCACGTCTCAATGGCGGCCCATGGCGCGCGGCGTCTGGGTCAAATGGTCACCAATTTGGAGCGTATTCTGGGTGTCGAGCTGCTTTGTGCCACACAAGGGATCGAATTCCGCGCGCCGTTGCCCACCAGTGAAACGTTGCAAGGCGTGATGGCCCAGTTGCGCGCTGTGGTGCCGCCTTTAGGGGACGACCGCTATACCGCGCCGGATATCGAGGCAGCCTCAATCCTGATTTCTAGCGGCGAGATAGCGCGAAACACAAGTGTTGCCATGCCAGAGCTGGGCGCGTGATGGATCCGTTTGAAGTCACCCGAGGCGATAGCCCCATCGTTCTGGGCCTGCCGCATACCGGCACCTATGTACCACCCGAGGTGCAGGCTAAGCTGAACGCGCGTGGCAGGGCGCTGACGGATACGGATTGGCACATCCAAACGCTCTATGACGGGTTGCTGACCGGGGCGACGGCGGTCCGCGCGAGTTTCCACCGCTATGTGATTGATGCCAATCGCGATCCGTCGGGCGTGTCTCTCTATCCCGGTCAGAACACGACGACACTGGTTCCGCTGACCGACTTCGATGGGAATGGCATCTGGGATCAGCCGCCATCCGATGCGGAAATCGCCGAACGCCTCGCTGCGTTTCATACGCCCTATCATGCCACGCTGATGGCCGAACTGGAGCGGGTCAGGGCGATCCACGGCATTGCGGTCCTGTATGACTGCCACTCGATCCGCAGCACCATTCCGTACCTGTTTGACGGAGTCTTGCCCGATATGAATCTGGGCACAAATAACGGCACGACCTGCGCGCCTGAGATCGAGGCAGCGGCCCATGAGTTTGCCGCTTCATCACCCTATAGCACCGTCTTGAACGGAAGGTTCAAAGGCGGCTGGACGACACGCCACTATGGCCGCACGGCCGAGGGTCTCCACGCCATTCAGATGGAGCTGGCCCAATCCTCCTACCTGACAACCGAGCGCCCGCCATGGTCCTATGACGACCGTAAAGCCGAACGTTTGCGCCGCTGGCTATTCGACATTCTGGACGCCGTCCAAGACACAGCATTGGAGCTTGCATCATGACCGACCCCCGCAAGAACACCCGTGATATCTATCCGCCCACCGGGCCGGAGCTGAACACTAAAAGCTGGATGACCGAAGCGCCGCTGCGGATGCTGATGAACAACCTGCACCCGGACGTGGCCGAAAACCCGCATGAGCTGGTGGTCTATGGCGGCATCGGGCGCGCGGCGCGGACTTGGAACGACTTTGACACCATCGTCTCAAGCCTCAAGGATCTGGAAGAAGACGAGACACTGGTTGTGCAATCCGGCAAACCCGTGGCCATTGTGCGGACGCATACGGATGCCCCTCGGGTGTTGATCGCGAACTCGAACCTTGTGCCACATTGGGCCAACTGGGATCACTTCAACGAGCTCGATAAGAAGGGTCTGATGATGTACGGCCAGATGACCGCTGGCTCGTGGA
Source organism: Ruegeria sp. AI3 (assembly GCF_056541245.1). NCBI lineage: Bacteria > Pseudomonadati > Pseudomonadota > Alphaproteobacteria > Rhodobacterales > Roseobacteraceae > Ruegeria > Ruegeria sp. AI3. Next base: position 71,352 of record NZ_JBQFYA010000010.1, on the reverse strand, counting down.
TCTATATCGGGACGCAGGGTATCGTGCAGGGCACTTATGAGACCTTCGCCGAGGCCGGGCGTCAGCACTATGGCGGCGACCTGACCGGCAAGTGGATCCTGACCGGTGGTTTGGGTGGAATGGGTGGCGCGCAGCCCTTGGCGGCGGTTTTTGCCGGGGCCTGCTGTCTGGCTGTTGAATGCAATCCGGACAGCATCGACTTCCGCCTGCGCACCAAATATCTGGATGAAAAGGCCGAAACGCTGGACGAGGCGCTTGAGATGATCGCCCGCTGGACCAAGGCGGGTGAGGCGAAATCGGTCGGCCTGCTGGGCAATGCGGCAGAGATCTTCCCCGATATCTACCGCCGGATGCAGGCCGGTGGCATGCGCCCCGATATCGTCACCGACCAGACCAGCGCCCATGACCCAGTCAACGGCTACCTGCCGCTGGGCTGGACCATGGCGCAGTGGAAGGACAAACGCGAAAGCGATCCCAAAGCGGTTGAAACTGCCGCGCGCGCCTCGATGAAGCAACATGTCGCTGCGATGGTCGATTTCTGGAACGCGGGCGTGCCGACGCTGGATTACGGCAACAACATTCGCCAAGTGGCGCAGGATGAAGGGCTCGAGAACGCCTTTGCCTTCCCCGGTTTCGTGCCCGCCTATATTCGCCCGCTGTTTTGCCGCGGGGTCGGCCCGTTCCGCTGGTGCGCCCTGTCTGGCGACCCCGAGGATATCTACAAAACCGACGCCAAGATGAAAGAGCTGTTCCCCGAGAACACCCATCTGCACAATTGGCTCGACATGGCGCAGGAGCGTATTGCCTTCCAAGGCCTGCCCGCACGGATCTGCTGGATCGGTCTTGGGGATCGCCACAAGGCCGGGCTGGCCTTCAACGAAATGGTGCGCGACGGAGAACTAAAAGCCCCGGTTGTCATTGGTCGGGATCACCTCGACAGCGGGTCCGTCGCCTCGCCCAACCGTGAGACCGAGGCGATGAAGGACGGCTCGGACGCTGTTTCCGACTGGCCGTTGCTGAATGCGCTGGTGAATACGGCCTCGGGCGCAACATGGGTGTCTTTGCATCATGGCGGTGGGGTCGGCATGGGCTTTAGCCAACACGCGGGCGTGGTCATTTGCGCCGATGGTACCGATGCAGCGGCCAAACGGTTGGAGCGGGTTTTGTGGAACGATCCGGCCTCGGGCGTGTGGCGCCACGCGGATGCGGGCTACGAGGATGCTAAGGCTTGTGCCCGCGAACATGGGCTGCGGTTGCCGGGTATTCTGGGATAGCCCTCGGTCAACGATCCGCGAATTGATGCGTCATATTGAACGTGTTATGCATGCCGGGTTGCGTCGTGAAATTTTGTAGATAATAAACTCGACGCAACGCAAGCTGCCGAGAGTTTTATAGATAAAATGATCATCCCTCATTCCGGCTGGACCAAAAAATCCGCGCAAGCTGTTCATGATCTCCCGCTGATGGATCTGCTGTTCCGGGCGCAAACCGTCCATCGTGAGCATTTCGATCCGAACAAAATCCAGACCTCGAAGCTGCTGTCGATCAAAACCGGAGGCTGCGCCGAGGATTGCGCCTATTGCTCGCAATCGGCGCGCAATGGCTCGACCCTGCCTGCATCCAAACTGATCGAGGTGCAGCGTGTGCTGGCCGAGGCGAAGAAGGCCAAGGATGGCGGCGCGACGCGGTTCTGCATGGGCGCTGCCTGGCGTGAGCCCAAGGCACGCGACATGGCAGCTTTGGTCGCGATGGTCGAAGGCGTCAAGGCCATGGGAATGGAGACCTGCATGACGCTGGGCATGCTGGACGACACGCAGGTCGTGCAGCTGCGCGATGCAGGGCTGGACTACTACAACCACAATATCGACACGTCCGAGCGCTACTATTCCGAAGTCATCACAACCCGGACCTTCGCCGACCGGATCGATACGATGAACCGAGTGCAGGAAGCGGGGATCAAAGTGTGTTCCGGCGGCATTCTGGGCATGGGTGAGCATAAGGGCGACCGCATCGATATGCTGCTGACGCTGGCCAACATGCAGCCCGCGCCGGATTCGGTTCCCATCAACATGCTGATGCCACAAGCCGACACACCTCTGGCAGATGCCAAGCCAATCGATCCGATCGACTTTGTGCGCATCATCGCGACGGCGCGTATCTTGATGCCAACCTCTTACGTTCGCCTGTCCGCTGGCCGCAGCGAAATGAGCGACGAGATGCAGGCAATGTGTTTCTTCGCCGGTGCGAACTCGATCTTCGTGGGCGAAACGCTGCTGACGGCCGAAAACCCCGAAGAGGATACCGATATGGTCCTGTTTGCCAAACTTGGTCTGCAGGCCGAGAAAACCGGGGATCAGGTGAGCCGGGAAGCCGCTGAATGAAGGCTGCTGTTCGGCTCGAATCCATGCTCGACACCGTGCAGGCCCGGCATCGCCGCCGGGTCCTGACGCCCGCGTCGGGATTGGATTTCGCGTCGAATGACTATCTGGGCTTCGCCGGATCGCAGCTTCTGCGAGAGGCCGCGCAAAAGGCTTTGGCACGCGGTGTTCCGGTTGGCTCTGGCGGCTCGCGGCTATTGCGCGGCAACCACACCGAGCATGAAGCGCTGGAGGCCGAGGCTGCCACGTTCTTCGGGGCTGAGGCCGCTTTGTTCATGGGCGGCGGTTTTCAGGCCAATCAGGCGATTTTCGCAACCCTTCCTGCGGCCGAGGATCTGGTTCTCTATGACGCTCTGGTTCACGCCAGCGCGCATGAGGGCATGCGCTCATGCCGGGCCGATCAGCGGTCGTTTCGACACAATGATGTCGCGGACGCGCGTGAAAAGGCACAGGACTGGCGGGCCGAGGGCGGCCTGGGCCAAATCTGGATCGCGGTTGAAAGTGTCTATTCGATGGAAGGGGATCTTGCCCCTCTGAACGATTTGGCGGGCTTTGCGCGAGAACAGGACGCTGTTATGGTCGTCGACGAAGCCCATGCGACCGGCGTGTTCGGACCTCAGGGACGGGGGCTGGCCCATGACCTCGACTGTCATCTGTTGACGCTGCACACCTGCGGCAAAGGTCTGGGCGTTGCCGGAGGGCTGATCTGCGGCCAAAAAGTCATGATCGACACGCTGATCAACCGCGCACGCCCCTTCATCTTTGCCACCGCGCCGTCGCCTTTGAATGCCGCTTTGGTTCGTACGGCCCTTGAGGCGCTGGCTACTCAGACAGGTCTGGTCGACGCCGCCCAGAAGCGCATTGGCCATGCCCATGATGCGGCGCGCGCAATTGGGGTCCTCAAGGCTGCGCTGAACAGTCAGATCATTCCGATCATTCTGGGTGACGATGCGTGCACGATGAAGATGGCGCAGACCTTGCAAACGCAAGGGTTCGACCTCAGGGGCATCCGCCCGCCAACGGTACCGCGCGGGACGTCGCGCTTGCGGATTTCCATCACCGGCAATGTCGATCGCGCCGATATCTCGGCCCTGTTCAACGCCTTGGCCGCATATCAATCGGAGGCCGCATGAGCGCGCTGATCATCACCGGAACCGACACCGGCGTCGGCAAGACTGTATTCTCGGCCGGTCTGACTGCCGCCCTTGGAGCCACTTACTGGAAGCCAGTGCAATCCGGGCTTGAAGATGCGACCGATACCGACATCGTGCACGACCTGTCCGGGGCAGAGGTCCTGCCTGAGGCCTACCGTCTGAACATGCCCGCCTCGCCGCATCTGTCCGCCGAGGATATGGGGGTCGAGATCGACCTTGCCCAACTGGCGCTGCCGCAGGTTGATGGCCCTTTGGTCGTTGAAGGGGCAGGGGGGGTGATGGTCCCTCTGAACCGGCAGGTGTTCTATCTGGAGCTCTTCGCGCAGTGGAAAGCTCCTGTAGTTCTGGTTGCGCGTACGTCGCTTGGAACGATCAACCATACGGCTTTGTCCCTTATGGCCCTACGCAATGCGGGGTGCGACGTCATCGGCGTTGCCTTTGTTGGCGACCCCGAACCAGAGGTCGAACAAACCATCGCACAGATGTGCAAGACCCGGCATCTGGGGCGGCTGCCATATCTCTCGGACCTGACCCGTGAAAACCTGTCGGATGCGTTCCAGACCATCGACCTTGATGCGATCCGGAGGGCTCTATGACCCCGCTGGAATTTGACGCCCGCCACCTGTGGCACCCCTACACCCATGTGCTGGATCCGGGCCCGATGCATCTGATCACCAGCTCCGAGGGCGTCTGGTTGACGCGTGAGGACGGTGGGCAGATGATCGACGCCATGTCATCCTGGTGGTGTACCGTTCACGGCCATCGTCACCCGGCCATTATCGAGGCGATGCAAGCCCAATTGGCGCAGCTGCCGCATGTCATGTTCGGAGGCCTGACTCACGCGCCCGCGGTCGAGCTGGGCCGAAGGCTGATCGGAATGCTGCCCGACGGTCTGGATCGCATCTTCTACAGCGACAGCGGCTCAGTCGCCATCGAAGTCGCGCTAAAAATGGCGGTGCAGTACCAGATCGCCAAAGGCCGCACAGCGCGTTCAGAGTTCGCCACCATCCGGGGCGGCTATCACGGTGACACCTGGAAAGCGATGAGTGTTTGCGACCCGGTGAACGGGATGCACGGGCTGTTCAAGGGCGCTCTGTCCATCCAGCATTTCCTGCCGCGCCCGACTATCCGTTTCGATCAGGACTGGTCCGAGGATGCCGCCGAAAACGGGCTGATAGCACTTGAGCAGTTGTTGGACGAAAAGGGTGACAAGATCGCGGGGCTGATCCTGGAGCCTGTCGTGCAAGGTGCGGGCGGGATGTACTTCTATCATCCGAACTGGCTGAAGGGTGCGCGGGCGCTGTGTGACGCGCATGATGTACTGCTGATTTTCGATGAAATTGCAACGGGCTTTGGCCGCAGCGGAGAGCTGTTTGCCATGGATCACGCGGACGTGGTGCCTGACATCCTGTGCCTCGGCAAAGCCCTGACCGGAGGGCACATTACACTGGCCGCCACCATCGCGACCGAGGCGGTGGCGCGCGGCATCGGCGAAAGCGAGGCCGGTGTGCTGATGCATGGCCCGACCTATATGGCCAACCCTCTGGCCTGCGCGGCAGGTGTTGCCAGCCTCGATCAATTGGTCCAACGCGACTGGCGGGCCGAGGTCACGGGGATTGCGCAACAGATGCAGGACGAACTCGCTCCGGCTCGTGACTTGCCCGACGTGGCAGATGTGCGGGTTCTGGGCGCCATCGGTGTGATCGAGATGAAGGATCGTGTCGACCCTGCCGTGGCCCATGGCCTCGCACCGAAGACCGGCGTCTGGTTGCGTCCGTTTGGGCGCAATATCTATTGCATGCCGCCCTACATCATCTCGCCAGATGAGCTGAGCCGCGTCACCGCCGCCATGGTCGACCTCGCCGGAGGTGCCGGATGAGGCATCAATGGCTGGCACGCTCGGATAGCCCCGATCTGATCCTCGTGTTCGGGGGGTGGGCGTTGGGTCCTGCACCGTTTTCTGGCCTTACAGGTGGAGAAAATGTGCTGTTCGTTGAGGGCTATACCCGACTGGATGACCCGCTGCCGGATTTGGCGCTGTTCGATCGCGTGGCTTTGATGGCCCTCTCTTTCGGCGTTGCCTCGGCCGCGCATTGGCTGAGCCATACAGGGATGCGTCCAGACCGCTTGGTCGCCGTCAGTGGAACGCTGAACCCTGCAAGTGCCGAGCATGGGATCGCGCCCGATTTGGTCCGAGCGACTGCAGATCAATTGTCTCCGGCCAGCTTTGCTAAATTCTGTCGTCGCGCGGGCGTCAGCGGAGATGTTCCTGAACTGGATATCCCGTCGGCTCGGGCCGAGTTACTTGCGGTGATCGATCGTTGCCCAGCTGAAGATCCGTGTTTTGATCGTATTTGGATTCCAACGCGCGACCGCATCGTGCCAACAAACGCGCAACAGGCCGCATGGGCCTCGCGTGCTGATAGTATTCGAACTGTCGAAGGTCCTCATGTCCCGTTCCGCGCGGGGCAAAGCTGGGCGGAGTGGCTGGCATGATGGTGCAACTCTTGGACCGGGTTCAGCGCAGCTTCAGCCGTAGCTTCCAAAGCTATCACGACACTGCCTGCCAACAGGCCTGGGTGGCCGCGAAACTGGTGGAAGTGACGCGCCAACACGACGCCCCGGCAAAGTTTGAACGTGGATTTGAGCTGGGTTGCGGAACCGGGCATTTCACGCGGCTTCTGTGTCAAGCCCACCGTTTTGACAGCCTCACCCTGAATGATATCGCACCCGAAGCCCGCCAAACGGCAGATAAGGTCGGCGCGCAGTTTATCTGCGGCGATGCGCGGCGGGTGATCTGGCCCGAGAAGACGGATCTTTTTGCCTCCGCGTCGATGATCCAGTGGATGGAAGACCCGCAGGCGCTTTTGGAACGGGCGGCGCGATCCCTCGCACCGGGCGGCTGGTTGGTGATTTCGGGCTTTGGGCGGGAACAATATCGGGAACTAAGCCAGATCGGCAGTTCGGCCCGTGCCCCCGGTTTGTGCGGCCCCGACCAGATGGCAGGGGCTGTGGAGGCTCATCTGGAAGTGCTTGCGACAGGCGAGGCGCTGCGACCTTCATACTTTCCTACCCCGCGCCATGTTCTGCGCCATCTGCGTAAGACCGGCGTCAACGGGCGCGCGAAAAGTGTCTGGACCAAATCCACACTCGCCCTGTTCGAGGCAGAGTACACACGCCAGTTTCAGACCGAAAACGGCGTCTCTCTCAGCTATCATCCCGTCTGGATCGTCGCGCGCAAGCCGCAGGTCTGAGGCCTCGCGGTTAGTACCTCGCGTCCGTCTTTTCAGCGTTTGCAGGCACTCAGGCGCAGATTGTGAAATCTCATACCGAAACGTCGCAATGATCTGTTGCGTTCGCGGTCACAGGTCGCCACGGTAGCATTTGAGATTTTGGCGTTGCTGTGGCCCGCCATCAGGAATTTGAAGGAGGGGGCAGAATGACCGCGACACTTACATTCGAACATCTCAAAACGCAGGTCTCAGCGGGTGAAGTAGATACCGTTCTGGTGTGCTTTGTTGACATGCAGGGCCGTCTGATGGGCAAGCGCTTTCATGCGGGTCATTTCGTTGCGGGCGCGTGGGAAGAAACCCATTGCTGCAACTACTTGCTGGCCACTGATCTTGAGATGGGCACACCGGACGGCTATGCCTCGACCAGTTGGGAGCGGGGGTATGGCGACTATGTCATGAAGCCCGATCTTTCGACCCTGCGCCCGGTGCCATGGCTTGAAGGCACTGTTATGGTGATGTGCGATATTCTCGATCATCACACGCATGAAGAGGTGCCGCATGCGCCTCGGGCGATGTTGAAGGCGCAGGTCAACCGCTTGAAAGCCATGGGCTATGAGGCGATGTGTGCGACAGAGCTGGAGTTTTTCCTTTTCGAGAAGAGTTTCGACGAAATCCGCAAAAACGGCTTTCGCGATCTCGAGCCGATTTCCGGCTACAACGAGGATTATCATATCCTCCAGACCACCAAGGAAGAGCATGTGATGCGCCCGATCCGTAACCATCTGTGGGATGCGGGGATACCGGTTGAGAACTCGAAAGGTGAGGCCGAAACCGGGCAGGAAGAGCTGAACATCAAATACGCGCCTGCGATGGACACGGCCGAGTACCACTCGATCGCCAAGAATGCGGTGAAAGAGATCGCCTGGCAGCATGGTCATGCGGCAACGTTCCTGCCGAAATGGCATCACGACAAGGTCGGCAGTTCCAGCCATGTGCATCAATCCCTTTGGAAAGACGGCGCGCCTGCTTTTTATGATGAAAATGATCCGCTTGGCATGTCCGATGTGATGAAAAGCTATTTGGCTGGCCTGCTGAAATACGCCCCGGATTACACCTATTTCATGGCCCCTTATATCAACAGTTACAAACGGTTCATGAAGGGTACCTTTGCGCCGACACGGATTATTTGGTCGGTGGATAATCGAACGGCTGGCTTCCGCCTGTGTGGAGATGGGACCAAGGCCATTCGGGTGGAATGCCGGATCCCTGGGTCGGACATGAACCCGTATCTTGTGATGGCCGGTATGCTGGCGGCGGGAATTGCCGGCATTGAAGAGGGATTGGAGTTGCAACCTGCGGCAACCGGCGACGTTTACCAGGGCGATACGGGGATGATCCCCGGCAATCTTGGTGCAGCATTGAGCGCTTTGCGTGGTTCGGCCATGTTGCGGGCTGCTATGGGGGATGAGGTGGTGGATCACTACGCTCGGGCCGCTGAGGTGGAAATCGAAGAATTTGCGCGTGTGGTAACCGATTGGGAAGTTGCCCGTGGGTTTGAGCGCGCGTAGAGGGCAGGAGCGAGGGGCCAGCCCCTCGCGCTCCCCGAGGTATTTTGGGCCAGATGAAGCAGGGGATCCTGTTTTTTCGGAAAATGGAGTGACTATGGGGCAGATGTTAAAGTGTGTCTCACCGATTGATGGGTCGGTTTTTGCGGAGCGGGAGGTGCTATCTCGGGACGTGGCGTTTGAGGCGGCGGCTCGGGCACGCGCCGCGCAGGCGGCTTGGGCGGCGCGGTCCTTGCACGAGCGAGTTGATCTTGTGATGGCCGGTGTCGCGGCGGTTGGTGCGATGAATGATGAGATCGTACCTGAGCTTGCCCATATGATGGGTCGGCCCGTGCGCTACGGTGGTGAGTTTGGTGGGTTCAATGAACGCGCCAGCCATATGGCGGAGATTGCTGAAAGCGCGCTTGCCGATATCGCCGTGGGCGAGGATGAGACGTTTCGGCGGTACATTAAGCGCGTTCCGCAAGGGGTGGTCTTTGTGGTGGCCCCCTGGAACTATCCCTATATGACGGCGATCAACACGGTGGCTCCGGCGCTGATCGCCGGGAATACCGTGATCCTGAAACATGCCACCCAGACTTTGTTGGTGGGCGAGAGGATGGCGCAGGCGTTCCACGTGGCTGGTCTGCCCGAGGATGTGTTTCAGAATGTCTTCCTCAGCCACGATGTGACTATTGATCTGATTGCCGGAAATGCGTTTGATTTCGTGAACTTCACTGGCTCGGTCGGCGGCGGGCAGGCGATGGAATGTGCAGCCGCTGGCACCTTCACAGGCGTCGGGACCGAGCTTGGCGGAAAAGATCCGGGCTATGTGATGGAGGATGCCGATCTGGATGCCGCCGTGGATACTCTGATCGACGGGGCGATGTTCAACTCGGGCCAATGCTGCTGCGGGATTGAGCGGATCTACGTGCATGAAAGTTTTTTTGACGACTTCGTCGCGAAGGCGGTCGAGATCGTGAAGGGCTACAAGCTCGGCAATCCTCTGGACCCTGAGACGACGCTGGGCCCGATGGCCAATGTGCGCTTTGCCGATGAAGTGCGCGCTCAGATTGCCGAGGCTGTAGCGGATGGCGCGGTGGCCCATATCGAGACATTCCCTGAGGATGACGGCGGCACGTATCTGACGCCTCAGATTCTCACCAATGTCACCCAGGACATGCGCGTGATGCGGGATGAGAGTTTTGGGCCGGTCGTGGGGATTATGAAAGTGTCCTCTGATGAAGAGGCCATCGCGCTAGTGAATGACAGCGAATTTGGCCTGACCGCCAGCCTATGGACCCGGGATGTGGACCGGGCCGCCCGAGTCGGTGATCAGATCGAAACCGGCACTGTATTTATGAACCGGGCCGACTATCTGGACCCGGGTCTGTGCTGGACCGGCTGCAAGAATACCGGGCGGGGGGGTGGCCTGTCGGTCATTGGGTATCACAATCTGACCCGTCCAAAATCCTATCATTTGAAGAAGGTGACATCATGAGCCTTGTTGGAAGCTGGTCCTACCCGACCGCGATCAAATTCGGTGCTGGCCGCATCAACGAACTGCCCGAGGCGTGTGCGACGGCAGGGATGAAGCGCCCTCTGCTGGTGACGGACAAGGGGTTGGCCGATTTGCCAATCACGACGGCGACGTTGGACATTCTCGAGGCCGCCGGTCTGGGTCGGGGTCTGTTCAGCGATGTGGACCCGAACCCGAATGAAAAGAACCTCGATGCCGGAGTCGCGGCCTACAAAGCCGGTGGTCATGACGGGGTGATTGCCTTTGGCGGCGGCTCGGGGCTGGATCTGGGTAAGATGGTTGCCTTTATGGCGGGTCAAACGCGCCCCGTTTGGGATTTTGAAGATATCGGTGATTGGTGGACCCGTGCTGATGCGGATGTGATTGCGCCGATCATCGCGGTGCCTACAACGGCCGGAACGGGGTCCGAGGTAGGACGTGCCAGTGTCATTACCAATTCCGAGACCCACGCCAAGAAGATCATCTTTCACCCGAAGGTTCTGCCCACCGTGGTGATCTGCGACCCGGAACTGACCGTGGGCATGCCGAAATTCATTACAGCAGGCACCGGGCTGGACGCCTTTGCGCATTGCGTCGAGGCCTTTTCCAGCCCGCATTACCATCCGATGAGCCAAGGCATCGCGCTGGAGGGAATGCGGTTGGTCAAGGATTACCTGCCACGCGCTTATGCGGATGGCACTGATCTTGAGGCGCGCGCGCAGATGATGAGCGCGGCGGCCATGGGGGCGACGGCGTTTCAAAAGGGCCTCGGCGCGATCCACGCCATGAGCCATCCGATTGGCGCGGTGTTCAACACTCATCACGGCACGACCAACGCGGTTTGCATGCCCGCGGTGCTAGAGTTTAACGCGCCCGCCATCGCGGATCGGTTCCAACAGGCTGCCGCCTATCTGGGTATCGAGGGCGGCTTCGACGGATTCCGCGCCTTTGTACAGGAGTTCAACGATGCGTTCAGCATCCCGCGTCAGCTGTCGGAGCTGGGCGTGATTGAGGATCGGATACCCGAGCTGGTTGAAGGCGCGATCATTGACCCCTCCTGCGGGGGCAATCCGATTGAGCTGACGAAAGAGAACCTGACGCAGCTGTTCCGCGCCGCGCTTTAGGTCAGACGGCCCGGCGGGTGTCCTCGCCGGGCCTCTCAAGTGTTACTCAGCAGCCATAGCGCGGATCTCGGCCCGCGCCATGGTGACCCATTCCAGATCCTTGGTGTAACGCCAGGCCAGATCGCCGTTTTCATCCATGGCGATCAGGTGCAGCCAACGATTGTCGAACAGCTCTTTCACGGTTTCGTTGCGTCTGAGGATGTCGTTCATCGCCTCCCGTGGGGCCTCGATGATGACCGACAGGCGCAGCGGGTCGTGCTGGAACGACTCTCCGTCATGCACGGATTGCCAAGGTAGGCCGGGGCGCAGCGCGCCGCCATTGCCTTCGACAACACCGATGCCGCCAACCACATTGTGCAACAGTTTGTTGCCGCCGCCGAACAGGCCAGGTGCGACGGTCGAGCCGTAATATTGTAGGCTGATCCAGCTGGCGACCACGACCGGAGCGGTCATGATCAGTTCCAGCACGCCAAAGCCCTCATCCGCGCGCCAGTCATAGCTGTGCAGAAAGGACTGACCCGCAAGACCCGTGCCATCGGTCCGGGACCGCGGCGCGGCAATGAAGGCGCGGCATCCGGCTAGCCCCCATTCAGGGCGCAGCTCAGCCCAGTCGGTGGCGCGGCGGGCGATGTCATTGGCCCCTTTGGCACGCGGTAGACGCGCGGCGCGCTCGGACCGGGCCAGTTGTCCGGCCGAGGTCAGCCAGGTTTTCAACTGTGCAATCTTCGCGGCCCACTGACCCGTCGCCTGATCCTGATCGAACAGAGAGACCTTGTCGGTCGTAGTGTGGTGCATCGCCGCCAGAAACAGCGTGTCCGCCGGGATGTCGATCCCCTCGGCGCGCAGCCCTTCACGTACTGCATGATCGTTCAACAATCCGGCCAGAAGGCGGGCGCTGACGTCACCGGCATGACCGCCACATGCGCCACATTGCAGGGCGCTTTCATGGGGGTTGTTCGTCACATCCGCGCCATGACCGGCGAGCATCACGATACGAGCGAAGTTTCTGGTCAAAGACATCGCCCCAAGGATGGCTTTGGCCGAGGCGACACGTGTAGGCAGGTCGATCCCGTCGTCAAGCTTCGGCGCAGGGTCGAACTTCGCGGCCTCGTGGCCCTTGCCTAGAGCGTCGCGCAGCAGTTTGCCCGCATAAACTGGACCTGTTGCCTCCACAAAGGCAAAAGACGAGACCGCGGCCAGTTTAAACCGGCCCCAGGCCCGTTTGGCCCGTGCGGTGTAACGCCGGTTAAGGTCGGCCTGCGCGCCCTCGGCCGCGTGGGAACACACGTTCGGGTTCAACAGGACCGGTCCCCGTATTTCGGTCACGTCGGAACCGGCTGCCTTGTGGGCGCTGGCGAGGCCGAAGAAACCAGCAAAACCAATGGTTTCGATACCGCTGTCCTGCGATTCTAGCGCGCGGCGGAAGACTTCGGAGCGGACGTCGATGCAAAATGCCGCTTGCACCTCGGGGCGGCCTTCGACCTTGCGCGGCTGACGGGCGCTGAGGGTTTGCGCCAGCTTGCGTTGTTGCGCGCGCTCCGAAGCGTCCTGCAGCACCGCGTCGATCACCAGATCGCGGATCGGGGTGATGGGGGCCTCATGCTGGGCAATGGTTTCAGCCCAGCGATCGGCAATCTGATCGTGGTAGAGGCCAAACAGAGCCTCTTCGAACACCATGCGAATGGCCAGCAGTTCGGTTGTGCTCGTATCCGTCTGCCCTTCCAGCTCGGCTTGCCATAGCAGATAGCGGGCATATTGCGCCCAACCGCCCAGTGTCATCAGCCAGCGATGGAAGGCGGTGCTGGCCGCCTCAGGGGTGACACCCAGTGCCTCAGAGGCGCGGCCAATCGCCCGCCATTGCGAGCGGTTGGTGCCAGCCACGAAGGCTCCGAACCCTTTCAGGCCGTGGATTTCCGGGGTCAGATCGCGTGAGGCGAACTCGCGCCAGGCGCTATAGGCACCGCCTGTGCGGTTGGGTTGCCACAGGGCCTGACCCTGATCGAAATGGCTGGCGGCCCAGGCCCCGATCCGTTCGTCAATCAGACCGGGCCAGTCGATCCCGGAGACCTCGGCAGCCAGATCGGCAACCGTGGGCAGGGGAGACAGCTTCGCGGTCTCGGACCCAAGCGCAGCTTGCAGATCTTCGAAACTGGGTGCGTCAAAGCGGCTTTCGACGCCGGCGAGGGCATCCCGCAGATCGACCTCAGAAATCTCTCCGCTTGCCAGTTTCTGCGCAAATACCGCCCGGTCCGGAGTGATCCGCGTGCCCGCAACCCGCGCCAGCCGGGCCGAGGTCACGGCCAGCGTCTCTTGCGTTTGTCCCAGAAACGGGTTTACCGCGACGTTGGAGGCAAGCGGGAACAACGGCGGGATTTGACGCACCGCATCATTGGCCAGCGCGACCAGTTCCAGAAGGGCTGCGGGATAGCTTTCGTGTTTCATATACATCTTGAGAAACCCCTCTTACACGGTTTGGCGCTTGGACCATCCGTCCAGCAGCCGGTCAAAGATTGCGTTGGCATAGAGCCCGTTCGACAGATGCACCCGAATACCAGCCGCCGCCGGGTGCGAGGCCCAAAGCGGGAAAGTCGATTGGGCCAAGGCCACCGCGCCAAAGCTGATCAGGGCAAGAATGATTAGCGTCCACTCCAACGGCCCGGGCGCAGGCGCTGCGGGCAGGGTGCCCTTGGTCAAGTACACGGCGATGATCTGCAGGACGAAGTAGCTGATCGAGGTTACGCCAGCATAGACAACAGTGCGGCGGGTCAACGCGCCGGGTGCGGCATCAGCAAAGCCCTGCGCCAGCAGATAGGCGACGCCGAAGATCAGGATCACGCCAAGGGCAATGGCCTGAACGGATTTGCCGTCTACGCCGAAGGTCATGGCGACGATGCCGTAGATCAGGATGCCGGTGGCAAATGCCAGCAACACGTTCCGCGCGCTTGGCACAGCGACTGGGCCGGGCCGGCGGATGGCTGCCACGTTGCGCACGGCCTCACCCGCGCTGAGGAACGCATGCGCTTTGTAGAGCGAATGCGCCACGATATGCAGCAGTGCCAGCGGGAACAGAGCCAGCCCGCATTGCATGATCATGAAAGCCATCTGAGCAATGGTCGACCACGCCAGCGAGGTCTTCACGGCCGGTTGTGTCAGCATCACCAGACCGCCAAACAGCGCGGTGAACCCGCCCAACATCACCAGCAATGCCATGATGCCCGGTGCGGCCAGCATCACGTCGGCAAAGCGGATCAGCAGGAACCCTCCAGCGTTGATGACGCCCGCATGCAGCAGGGCCGAGACGGGGGTCGGGGCCTCCATCACCTCGGTCAGCCACCCATGGACCGGGAACTGGGCCGAGGCCATGATGGCGGCCAGCGCAATCAGCAGCGCGGCGGCGATGGTCAGCCCGTTGGGTTCAGCCGAAGACAGGATCGAGGCAATGTCCGTGGTGCCATAGGTTGCGATCAACAGGACTACCGCAAGGGCTAGCGCGCCTTCACTGATACGCGCCACAACGGCCTTTTTCCGCGCTGCCCTTCGGGCGGTGGTCCGCTCGGGGTAGAACAGCAACAATTGGTGCAGCAGCAGGCTGGTCGCAATCCACGCAGCGAGCAATTGGATCAGGTTGCCCGACATCACCAACAACAGAACCGAGGCGAGTGCTGCCGACATCCAGCCGGTGAACGCACCCTGACGGGCCTCGCCATCCATATAGGTAGCCGAATAACGTATAACGACCCATCCGATGAAGCTGACCAGAACCAGCATGATGGCGCTGACCGCGTCAAGCCGCACGGAAAGGCCAACGCCCCAGACCCCGATCAACCCCGAGGTGCCGGAGCCGTTAAGAACCAGCATCAGGGCCGACAGCGCAGCGCCTCCGAAAGCCGCCAATGCTGCCCATTCCGACAGTCTCGAGACATGGGTTGGCCGCAGTCCCGGATTGCGGCTGGCATAGTAGGCCGATGCCAGCAAGATCAGCGGGCTGAGCAGGGGTAGAAACAGGTAGGTCATGATGCGCGTTCCTTGTGAGTCCAGCCTGTTTTGGCCGGTTGAGCAGGACATATTGCGCCTTCGTCAGTACGAAAAATACATTGTTATAGAGATTACGTTCTACTAATTAGAACGATATGCCTCTGAACTATCATCACCTGCGTTACTTCTGGGCGGTCGCCCATGATGGCAACCTGACCCGGACAGCCCAACGGCTGAACCTGTCGCAATCCGCGCTGTCTGTTCAGATCAAAGAGCTCGAGGAGCGGCTGGGTCATCCCCTGTTTGAACGTCGCGGGCGCAAGCTGCATCTGACCGAGGCCGGGCGTATCGCGCTGGACCATGCGGACGCAATTTTTGCGACAGGGCAAGAACTTGTGGCCACTCTGCAGGATGAGGGCAACGCACGTACTGCGCTGCGGGTTGGTGCGCAGGCGACCTTGTCGCGGAACTTTCAGATCGGCTTTCTGCGCCCGATGCTGGCGCGCTCAGATGTCGAGGTGATCCTGCGATCAGGCAATCCCAGCGAGTTGCTTGAGGGGCTGGAGACGCTGAATTTCGACCTGGTTCTCATGAATCATGAGCCTGCCAGTGACAGCCTGACCAGTTTTGAAACGCACCATTTGGCGGAACAACCCGTCAGTATCGTCGGCACGCCGGCGCGATTGGATCCAAAGCGCCCGATCCGGGACCTGTTGGAAGAGCAGCCCTTTATCCTGCCAACTACAAACAACAGCGTCCGCACGGCGTTCGATTCGATGGCCAGCCGCATGTCGGTCCGGCCTCAGATCGCGGCCGAAGTGGACGACATGGCCATGATGCGCCTGCTCGCGCGTGAGGATATCGGCCTTGCACTTGTGGCCCCGATCGTTGTGCAGGATGAGCTGTCCTCGGGCCGTCTGGTCGAGGCCGAGGAACATCCCCGCATCAAGGAGAGCTTTCACGCCGTCACCTTCAAACGTCGTTTTCCCAATCCGCTGGTGCGGGAGTTGCTGACATATAGCCTGCCTCAGTAGAAGTGGGGCAGGTTCTTTGCACGAGCGACGCGAACCCAGTTGGGCACGAAGGGTATGATCTTGTCTTGTGAGGGCACCATCATCTCGATGAAATTCGCGCCAGGATTGGCGATGGCGTTGGACAGGATTGGTTCGATATCGGCCTCAGAGGTGATCTGGGCGGTTTTGAAGCCGAACCCTTCGGCCACCTTGCAATAGTCGACGCGTCCGAAATCGGTGGTCCAAGGCTCATCCACATCGTCGAGCAGGATCGCCTCACCCCTGATCCAGCCAAACGTGTCGTTGCGGGTCAGAATGACGGTGATGTTCTTGCCGCTACGCTTCAAGGTCTCCATATCGCCGATGACGAACCCAAACGATCCGTCTCCGGTGAAGGAAATGACCGGGCCGTCATGGGCATAGATCGCACCAACTGCGGCAGGCACCGAATATCCCAGCGCCCCCATCGAGTAGTTGGTGATGTAGCGCCGCCCCGGTTTGCGGAACGTCAGCAGCGCCGATGGATAGATCGCACTTACGCCGGGCTCAGACGTGACAATCGCATCATCGGGCATTATCCTATCCAACACCTGAGACAGCTTGACCGGTGAGATCGTGCCTTCGGGCATCGGTATATTCGAGTTGAAGACCTTGTCCAGCGCGGTTTGTTTTATCGGGTTCAAATCCAATGGCGTCCGTTGAAGGCCGGGATGCTCAGCCTTAAGAATTTCAACCATATATTCGATCGTTGCGCGGGCATCACCAACAAGGCCAACCTTCAGCGGGAAGGTGTTTCCGACATGAGCCTCTGCAATATCAAGGTGTAGGAAGTTTTTGGTATAGGGATCGCCATAGAGTTTCCAGTGATCCGTTCCGGCGCTGTCGGTATTTGAGCCGACGAAGAAGATTGTGTCGGCCTCAAGCAGGTACTGGTTCGAATACTCCATCCCGCCGCGGCCACCGATGACGCGCAGGGCCAGTGGATGATCCTCGGGGATTGTGCCCTTGCCGGGTGTGGTGGTGCCGACCGGGATTTGCAGCCGCTCGGCAAGTTCAAGGATCGCGTCTGAGGCTTTTGAGATCAATGCACCCTGACCACAGACAATCGCAGGTTTTTGCGCCGCCAACAGCACGTCGATTGCAGCGCGGATCTTGCTGTGATCCGCGACCGGCCGGTGTGCGGGATATGTGCTGTAGTCGGGTTCGGCATACAGGTCGGTGATCTCGGCCTCTTCCCCGAAGATGTTGATCGGCACGCGGATATGAACAGGCGCCGGACGGCCCGAGGTCGCTACGCGAAAGGCTCGCCGGATCAGGAACGGGATGTCGCGTGCATTGGTCAGAACGAAGCTTTCCTTGCAGATGCTGTCATAGAGCCGGGCTTGATCGACCCCGGTCAGCCCGTGCTTTTTGTCCTGATTGATCGGGATGTCCGAGCTGAAATAGATCACCGGCACCGAGCTGAGGAAAGCCTCAGTAATGCCCGGGGTGCAGTGGGTCACACCGGGGCTGGGCGCTTCAAGCACGGCGGGGCGACCTGTGATCTTTGCGTAAGCCTCGGCCGCGAAAGCCGCCGTGCGTTCATCGCGGGTCAGCACGAACTCAATCCCGCTATTGGCGCGCCATTCCTTGTACCAGCCAATCGTTGTCTCACCGGGCAGACCGAAAACATGGGAAACGCCGTGAAGCTCCAGCATTTTCAGGATGATCTGCGCGCCGTTCATGCGCGTCGTTTGGGGCTGGTTCATCAGGTGGACCTTCGTTGGTGGCGTGTTTTGGGCAAACCCTTTTGAGGGGGTTTGCGCACACCGCCACCATGTCTAGGCGAGGATCGGAAGTCCAGAATTTGCTTAGCCGACAGCGCCCTTGGTGTTCACGTGAACTGCGTAGACGCTGGTGGTTGCGGTGATGAACAGCATATTGCCGCGCGGGCCACCGAAACACAGGTTCGCGACGGTCTCGGGTGTCTTGACCTTGCCCAGCAGCTCGCCGTCGGGCGAGAACACATGCACCCCGTCCGCGGCTGAGCACCAGACGTTGTCGTATTGGTCTACGCGCAGCCCGTCGGGCAGACCTTGATCAATCGCGGCGAAATCGCTGGGCTTGCCAAGCTGGCCGTCTGGCTGGACTTCAAAGACCTTCAGTAAAGAAGGAACGTCCGGGTCATGGCTGCAGCCGGATTCGGCGACGTACAGGCGGCTTTCATCTTTCGAGAAGGCCAGCCCGTTTGGCTGTACGAAATCTCGTGAAACGATGGTTGGTTCCGGACGGTCCGGATCAAGGCGGAAGACAAAGCTGCCGTCTTGCTCGGGCTTGGCTTTGTGACCTTCAAGATCAGAGAGGATGCCGTAAGTCGGATCCGAGAACCAGATCGAACCATCCGAACGGGTGATCACGTCGTTGGGCGAATTCAATCGGCGGCCATCGTGATGGTCAGCCATGGTTTTCAGTTGCCCGTCATGTTCGGTCCGCACTACCGAGCGGGTTGCGTGCTGGCAAGTCACCAGTCGCCCCTCGCGATCACGCGTGTTGCCGTTGGAGTAATTCGAGTTCTGGCGGAAGAGGCTGGTGCCGCCATGCGGGGTCCAGCGATACATGTGGGCATTCGGTATGTCCGAGAACAGCAACGTTTCATGCGCGGGAAACCAAACCGGCCCCTCGGTCCAGACATGGCCCTTAGCGATCCGTGCCAGCGTGAGGTTGGTGTGGATCAGGTCGCGAAATGCGGGCCGGATGACCTCATATGTCTGTGAATGACTCATGCGCTATATCCCTTTCGGCTGGCCAGAGTGACCACGCCCACAATCACAAGCCCGGTCAAAATCAAGCGAATTCCGGCGCCCAGACCGTATGAATTCAGCATCGATACGATCAGGAACATGAACAGCGCCGCCCCCCAGATGCCGGGTACGTTCGAATTGCCTCCGCCGATGGACGACCCGCCAATTACGACGACTGCAATGGACATCAGCATGTATTCGGTGCCCATGTTCAGGTTGGCCCCGCCCGAGAAGCTGGCCAGCAGAAACCCCGCCAAGGCGGCACAAACGGCCGAGTTGACATAGATGCCAAAGCGCACCGCGTTTACCGGGACTCCGCTGAGCCTTGCCGCGCGTAGGTTTTGCCCGATGGCCGAGATCCACCGCCCTGCAATTGCGCGTTCCAAAAGCAGCCATGCGCAGACGGCCAGCGCAATGCCGACCAATGCGACATTCGGAACCCCGAACGTCCCGCCAGAGGCGAACTCGGCCAGGGGTTCCGGTGGTTTGATGCGCAGCCCCCGGTTCGACCAGATCGCCAGCGATTGGTAAAGGAACGAGGCGGACAGGGTTGCGATGATGGGCGGGATGCGCAGTATCAGGATCAGCGCAAAGTTCACGATCCCGCAACCGATGCCTATTCCGATTGCAACCAGCAGACCGGGCAGGATCAACGCAGTTTGCGTGTCCATGAACTTTAGCGCCAGTGTGGCCGCCAACGTCATCGTCGCCGGGACAGACAGGTCGATATTGCCGGGTCCGAACGTGATCACCAACATCTGCCCGATGCCGACAATGGCCGAGAAAGAGGCAAAGGTCAGCGCCGCATAGAGCAGCGACCCGGCCCCAGACCCGGCCAGCAGGCTGGTGGCGACAAAGGTAATCCCCGCAGCAAGATAGGCCCAAAGCCAAGGTTTCTGAAAGATCGCCCTCAACGGGTTCGGTCCGGTGTCAGAGGTGGTTTGGTCACTCATGCCGAGACCTCCTTGCGGACAAAGAACAGGCGCACGGCGAGAACGAGGATCAAGATCGCGCCCTGCGCACCGATTTGCCAATCCGGTGAGAGGCGCAGAAAGGACAGGAAACTGGCAGCAAGTGTCAGTGTCAGCGCTCCGATGACGGCCCCGAAGGGAGAGATGCGACCGCCGACAAATTCGCCTCCGCCAAGGATGACACCCGCAATCGACAACAGCGTATAGCGCAGCGCGATATTGGCATCTGCTGCAGTGGTCAGCCCGACGAGGCACATACCGGCCAGCACTCCGAACAAGCCCGCCAACCCGTAAGCAGAGGCCCGCAGGCGGACGACAGACCAGCCAGCGCGCTCCATCGCGCGTTCATTGCCGCCAACGCCTTGAAGAACCACGCCCACCCATGACCGTTTGATCAGCAGATGTACGGCAAAGGCCACGACCAGCGGAGCAATCACGGCAACCGGCACCAGTGGGGTTTTGAAATTCATTAGGGTTTTCAGCCATTCAGGCGATGCTCCGCCGGGTGAAGGCAGGATCAGCACCGCTAGCCCGCCCCAAACGAAAGACATGCCCAAGGTCACGACGATTGCGGGCAATCCGCGCAGTTGGATCAAGGCCCCCAGCGCTGCATAGGCCAGAACCGCAGCAGCCAGAATGCCGTAACCCAGCAGAGGCGTGTCGTGCACGAATGTGGCCGTGACACAGGCGCATAAGCTGACGAAGGTGCCGATGGACAAGTCGATGTCGTTGACCATGATAATCATCATCTGCGCAATGGTCGCTAGAGCCACGGGGATCGCCAGATTGAACAGTAGGTTCAGGCCAAAATAGCTCATCGCGCGGGGTTGCAGGTAGAACACGGCCCCCAACAGGACGGCCAGAGACAGAACGGGCAGCAATAGGCGCATGCGGTCGCTGGTCATCTCAGGCCTCCTGCATTTGGAAAGAGGCGTGCAGGATGTTCTCCTCGGTGATCTCATCACCTTCCAGCTCGGCTGCAATCTGACCGGCGCGGAACACGAAGACCCGGTCACATTCGAGGATTTCGTCGGTCTCGGTCGAGTACCACAGGAAGCTGCGGCCTCTTGCGGCTTCTGCCTGGATCATCTGATAGACGTCTTTCTTGGTGCCCACATCCACGCCGCGCATCGGGTCATCCATCACAACAATCGGCGCGGAGGAGGCCAGCGCGCGGGCAAACAGAACCTTCTGCTGGTTGCCGCCCGAAAGGGAAAGGATCGGGTTCAACAGGTTGTCTGTGCGAATGCCTATACGGTCTTTCCAAGTCTGAACCATGTCCGCCTCGTCGCTTCGATCCACCATCACTTTCTGGCTGAACTCGGGCAGGGTTGTCAGCGAGAGGTTTCGCATGATCGACCAGAGCGGCATCAACCCGTCACGGGCGCGGTCTCCGGCGACAAAGACCACCTCGGGCTGGCGCGCGGATTTCCATTTTGGGGCGTGGTCGAAGTAGATTTGCGCTAGTGCTTCGGCCTGTCCGTGACCTGCAAGCCCGGCCAGCCCGACAATCTCACCCGCGCGGGCGTTCAGCCCATTTGCCGCCCGTACAACCTCGGCCCCGAGGGTCCGATCTGCCCGCCCGGCGCCCGAGGTGTCTTCATCTGGCGCGACATGCCCCATCGCATCCACGATCGAGGCTCGGGTGAATTGGCTGGCAGGTTGGTCATCAACGATCTGGCCATCTTTCATGACGATGATCCGGGTCGAGACTTCGAAAATCTCACCCATCATGTGCGAGATGAACAGCACCGCACCGCCTTTGGCGCAGAACCGTTTGATATGGTCCAGCAATTGTTGCGCGATGGCGGCGTCAAGGGACGAGGTCGGCTCGTCCAGAATAACAAGGCTGGGTTCTCGGTCGCGGTCGGCAAAGGCGATGGCGATCTCGACCATCTGACGCTCGGCTATAGTCAGGTTTCCGACCGTTGCGCGGGCGTGGATGCCATGACCCGGAAAGACAAGGTCCAGCGCGTCGAGCATCTTTTGCCGCGCAACCCGCCGCCAGGCTTTGCGCGGCATGTTGCGATAGGGAATACGCAGGTTCTCCAAAACGGTCAGGTTCGGGCAGAGCGACAGCTCCTGAAACACGCTACGAATACCTGCATTCTGCGCGTTTAGACTGTTGCGTAGGGCAGGATCTGCGTTCCGATGGTGAACGGCGCCCTGAGTTTGCGTGAGGCGGCCGTTGATCACATTCGCCAGCGTGGATTTCCCGGCCCCATTGTGGCCGACCAGTCCGACGCATTCTCCTGCGCTGATGCTCAACGTCGCACCACGCAGGGCAAGAACAGGCCCATAGGACAGATGGGCCTGCTCCAGAGAGACGACCGGAGCGGCGGTGGCTCCGGGTCCCGTATTCTCGTCGGTCTTCACGCGCTTACTGGGCCGACGCGATGACGTCTTTGGCCTGATCCTGCGTGTATTCCACGTTGGCGACCGAGCCCTTGGGCGTTGTTTTCAGGGCATCTTTCAAACCGGCCTGATCGATTCTCAGGAAGGGTACGGTCAGGTCCTTCGGCACCTCTTGCCCGTCCAGAATCTGCTGGGCGACCCAAAAGGCCAGCGTGCTGACGCCCGGCGCAATCGACAGAGAGGTTGTCTGATACCCGTTTGCGTCCTGCTCATCTGACCACCACTGAAGTTCGTCCTGACGGTTGCCCATTACGATGGTCGGCATTGGACGATCCGTGGCCCCGATGGCCTGCGCGGCCCCATAGCCGTCACCACCCTGGGTTACGACGCCCACGATCTCGGGCAGGCTGGGCAGGATACCGGCGACGGCCTTCTGCGCCACATCCTGCGCCCAATCCCCATGGACCGAGCCAACGATCTCGAAATTGGTGTTCTTCACCTCATCATGAATGCCTGCGCTGATCTCGTCATCGACGAACACTCCGGCCAGACCGCGGATTTCCAGCAGGTTGCCGCCATCAGGATAACGCTCGGCCAGGTATTTCACCTGCTCGCGCCCCATTTGCTGAAAGTCGACCGCAATGCGCCACGCGCAGGGTTCCTGAACGATGCCGTCGAAGGACACAACGGTGATACCCGCATCGCACGCGGCCTTGACCGCGCCATTGATTGCGGTGGGTGAGGCGGCGTTGATCACAATGGCATCATAGCCCTGCAGGATCATGTTCTGGATCTGAGCCGCCTGTTCAGTGGCCTGATTTTCCGAGGTCGTAAAGGCGTCAGCAGCGGCGACAACACCATCCGCGACGGCTTGATCTCCGTTTTTCTGCCAGCTTTCCAGCATGGCTTGCCGCCACGAATTACCTGCATAGTTGTTCGACAGGGCAATGCGTTTTTCGGATGTATCCGCTTCGGCAGCCGGGGCTGTCAGGGTGATGATCCCGGCCGCAGCGCCGAGCAATATGGCCTTTAATGTCATGTTTTCCTCCCAAAGCGGCCCAAGCGCCGCACGATTTTGGTGCCAGCCTGACGGGGCCGACGCGCCTAAAATTCCCAAAGGACACGCGCAAAGTAAGAGTAGGACGCGCGCATTCCTTGCGGGTTCCCGCAAATAGGCTGCGGCGACCCGCATGACACTCGATCCGCTGGTCGATATACTCGCCCATGCCGGTTGCGGCATGCTGGCGCTGCGAAAGAGAACACATGGCCGATCTTGCCTATTACTTGCGGATTTCGAACCATCTGGCGGGCAATCTGGATATCAAATCCGCATTGCGGTCGGTCAAATCCGAGATCGTGCGCATTCTGGAAATTGACCATCTGGATGTCTGCCTGATCGACGAGGAAGGGCGGCTTAACACAAGCTATGAGGTCGGCCTGCGCACCAGTTGGAGCCGCACCCGCGCCCCGGTCGAGGTCTCGCCCGTGCGCGATATCCTGCGGGGAGATTGCGACTACATGTTGACCGGAAACGCGCCGGAGGACCCGCGATATGTGTTCGAAGGCGGGGACTATGATCCCATCCTCAAACACAATATGCGCAGCCGCGTGAATGTGGCGATGAAAGTGCTGGGCCGCACGATCGGATCGTTGAACTGTTCATCCCAAAAGCTTGATTTCTATGATGAACAAGCCGTCGAGCAAGTTCGCAATATTGCCGACATTCTGGCCCCGTATTTCTATGCTCTGCGTGCGAATGAACAGGCTCGGCGCGAGGCGATCATGCGGACCGAGGTGCAGGCGCGGGAAGAGGGGCTGCGGCTTGGGGCCCTCAGCCTGACAGACGCGCTAGAATTGGAACGCCAACGGATTGGGATGGATCTGCACGATCAGACTCTGGCCGACATGACGCGGATCAGCCGGGATTTGGAGCGGTGCGAAACGCCTCAGGACTTGGATGGGCTGCGCAGCAGTATGAGGAACTGCATTCAGGGCCTGCGTGAAATCATCGACACCTCGATTCCATCCCTGCTGGAGCTGTTCGGCTTTCAGCATGCCGTACGGACCCATCTTGAACGCGCGATTGACCCGGATGAAGGGGTCGAGATTGACGTTCGTGACCTGTCCGGCGGGATGGTCGACCGGCTGCCGCAAACCAAGCGCATCGCCTTGTTCCGTATCGCACAAGAGGCCATCAACAACGCGGTCCGGCACGCCTCGGCCAGTCGGATTGAGGTCGAGATTGTATGTCAGGACGGGCTGCGCCTTCGCGTGCGGGACAATGGGCGCAGCATGGGAGCGATTGAAATCCGGCAGGCCTCGGGCGGGCTGACGCATATGCGCACCCGCGCCCGGCTGATCGCGGCGCAGTTTGACATCCGCTACAATAGCGGGACCGAGATTACGGTCTGCCTACCAGCTTCTGAATGCCCGAAAACCGAGGTGTTGGCATGAAGGTTCTGCTGGTCGAAGACGATGCAATGCACGCGAACTACCTGCGGGAGCTGGTTCAGGATGCCTTGCCCGAGGTGACCGATCTGAGCCTCGCCTCGAACGGCCGGGAAGGGGAAGAGCAGGCCCGACAGAACGGTGTCGAGGCCATTGTCATGGACCTGCGCATGAAAGAGCGCAACGGGATTGAGGCCGCGCGGACGATTTGGTCGGAACGCCCCGCAACCCGCATTCTGTTTTGGTCCAACTACTCGGATGAGGCCTATCTCCGCGGCATTGCGCGGATCGTTCCGAAAGAGGCCGCCTATGGCTATGTTTTGAAGACGGCCAGCCCCTCGCGAATGCATCTGGCTTTGCGTGCCGTTCTGATTGAGGCGCAGATCATGGTGGATCGGGAAATTCACCAAATCCAGCGGGAACAGAGCCGCTCGGGCGAGGCGCTGACGGAGGTTGAGCTGGCAATCCTATCCGATCTCGCCCTTGGTTTGCCCGACAAAACCATCGCGCTGCGTCGTAAGCTTGCCCTGAGGACGGTGCAGAACCGGCTACTGTCGATCTATGAAAAACTGGATGTGGGCGATCTGCCGGTGGATGGCAACGATATCGCGATCAACAAACGTGTCCGGGCTGTCTCAAAGGCCATGACCTCTCAGATACTGAATCGCGAGAGCATCTTTTCGGCGGAAAATGAGTTGGGAAGCTGGCTTGAGCGTCGGCAAAACTTGGGATGACGGCCGTGCTAGTCAGATCGTGAGGATTTGAACAGGTAAAGGAACACGAATAGCGACCCGATCGAGGTTGTAACGATCCCCACCGGCAACTCTTGCGGGGCCAGAAGCAGCCGAGACAGAATGTCTGACAGCGTCAGCAAGATGGCCCCGACGACGGCGGATGTGATCAAGAGATTGCGGTGGAGCGTTCCGGCAATGCCTCGGGCGATATGCGGAACCATAAGGCCAACAAACCCGATCACACCCGCCACCGACACAAAGCTGGCCGTGGCCAAGGCGGCGACCAGAAACATCCGAAATCGCAGGCCTTGAACTGGAATACCGAGTGTTGAGGCCGTGAAATCCCCCGTCAGAAGGGCGTCAAGCCAACGGCTTCGGTAGAGGGAATAGCCCAGGATCAGGGTCAGCCCTAGCACGACAAGTGGAAAGGTCTCCCACCGGGCCAGACCAAGGCCGCCTAGCATCCAGAAAATGACGGAATGCGCGGCGCGGCTGTCGCCTGCGAAGATCAGATAGTTGGTGATGGCCGAAAACAGGAAAGATACAGCCAGGCCTGCAAGGATCAGTTTTTCCGGCGCGCTGGTGCGCAGGCTTTGAACCAGGGCCAGAACAATGCCGGACGCGATCAGGCCTCCGCAAAAGGCCGCAAGTGGCAGGGTCCAGATGCCCAGAACATCGCCTGTTACAGTGATGACCAAGACGGCACCCGCAGCGGCCCCTGACGAAAGACCAAACAGAAACGGGTCAGCCAGGTCATTGCGCGTTGTCGTTTGCAAAACGACCCCGACAACGCCCAGCCCGGCCCCAATCACTGCCGCAAACAACGCGCGGGGCAGGCGCAGGTCAAAGACAATCCGGTGCAGAGGGGACATGTCGCCCTCAGTCACACCAGTACCCAGCCCAATCGCGGTGAAAACCTCGGCCATAGGGATCGGGGTAGTTCCGTAGATCGTCGACAGCAGCAAAAGGGCGGTCAGAATGACCGCCCCTAACAGTACCGCCCGGCCCGTTTTCGTCATCTTAGCTGTTACCCCGGTGCATTGCCGTTGCCATCTTCTCGATCGCTTCGATGTTTGCCGGTCCCGGTGTCAGCTCTTCGTAACGCAGGCCGATCCAGCGCTCGTTCTTGACTGCATCGGTCTGCGACATCACCGGGTGTTCCTGCAGGAACTTGAAGGTATCCGCCGCGCCGTTGCCAGTTTGATAGTCCAGCAGGACAAGGAATTCGGGGTTCGAGGCGGCGACGGCCTCCCACGAGGTGCGGCCCCAGCTTGTGTCCATGTCATGGGTGACGTTGACGCCGCCAGCCGCTGCGATCATCGCGTCAGGAATGGCGTATTTGCCTGCGGTAAAGGGCGCATCGGCCGGGCCGTCCAGCAGGAAGACACGGGGTTTTTCCAGATCGGCGGTTTTGGCCTCGATCGCGGCCAGATGGTCTTTCCAGCCCGAGACCAGCGCGTTCGCTTTGTCTTCGACCTGCATGACCGTGCCCAGGCGTAGAACGTCGTCAAACAGCAGATCCATGGTGGCTTCGGGACGGTCTTTGTTCAGGTGAATGCAGCTTTCGGTCAGCACCATTGTCTTGATGCCAAAGGGCTCCAGCGTGTCGGGGGTAACGTCGCCGCCGGGTTTCATGCCGTAGTACCATCCGGCGAAGAACATGTCGGGCTCAACCGCGACGAGGTTTTCGACCGTCGGATATTTCGGAGCGAGTTCGGGAATGTCACCGCGTTGCGCGTCGAAATCGGGGCTGGTCTTGTACCAGCCGGTGATGCCGGTCAGACCAACGATGCTGTCCTGAAGACCCAGCGCAAAGGCCATGTCGGTCATGTTCATGTCATGAACCACGATCCGCTCGGGCTTGCTGTCGAACACCAGAGGTTCACCGCAATTGTCGACGGTGATCTCTTGCGCGGCAGCGCCGCCCGCCAGCGCGCTTAGGACCGCAGCGGACAAAAGTTTCAGTTTCATCAATCTCTCCTGTTAAGATGAAAGCTCTCGTTTTCGGATGTCCAGCGCGGGGATCACGCGTCCTTCGTGCTGGAAACACAAATAGTCAACACCAAAAGTCTCGCGCACGCGGTCTGGTGTCAGAACCTCGGAGACCGGGCCGAAGGCCGTCAGCTGCGCATTCTTCATGAGGGCGACGTGGCTGGCGAATTCGGGGATCATGACCAGATCGTGGACGATCATCACAACCGTCACGCCCAACTCGGCGACCAGAGACAGCATGTGCCCTTTGGCATCGGGGTCGAGATGGTTGGTCGGCTCATCCAAAAACAGCAGCGAGGGGTTCTGCGCCAAAGCCCGTGCGATATGAGCGCGCTGGCGCTCTCCGCCGGACAGTTTTGCCATCTGTTTGCCGGCCAGATGGGACAGCTCGGTGGTGTCGAGCACGCGCTGCAGGTCCGTTTGAAGAGCTTCTGCGGATTTGTCGGCCCTGATCGGGATTTGCCCAAGGGCCACATAGTCGCGCAGGTGCAGCCGCCCGTCGGGTACTTCCTGCTGGCCGACAACGGCAATCCGTCTGGCCCGCTCCAGCGAGGACAGTTTCCGCAGGCTTTGATCCTGAATACGCACATCGCCTAGCGCCAGTTTTGCGACCCCGCACAAGAGGTTGAGCAGCGTCGTTTTGCCCGCCCCGTTCGGGCCAGCGACGGCCAATATCGCGCCTTCCTCAAGCGAGAACGAGGTGTCGCGCAGCAGAACATCGCCGTTCAGGGCGTAATATTCCAGATTTTCAGCGACCAGAAAGCTCATGCCGTGCCCTCCGGTGGCAGGCAGGGCATGCGCGACAGGGTTTTGGTATAGAGCGCCAAAGGACGGGTCGAGGCGCTGGTCCAGCCATTCTCACTGTCGCGAAATTGATGGGCGAACTCAGCCAAAGCGCTCAGATCAGCAGGGGATTGAATGTCGCCGAACAGATATTGCGCCTTGCCATTGGCCTGCAGCCCGACGGTCATCGGGCGATCACACCCGGCCATACAGTCGATCAGGCGTGTCGAGAACCCTTCGGGCAGCTGGCGGTCCAACGCTTCTTTTGCCTCGTGCGCAGGGATCGGCCCATTGCAGGTGCCGCATATCAGGACGAAATGATCAGCCATGGCACGCGTCGCCGACTTGAACGAAAGCCGATTGAAGGCAAAAGCCATGAGTTGCATCAGCACGCAGATGTGCCATCGAGCCTCCTTCCGGGACACCCCGCCCCGGGTTGGTTAAACTGTGATGGCAGGTCTCCTGACTTGCGGGTCATTGCTCGGCCAACCTTCCCGACCTTTGGGGCCAGTGGTTTTGTGGCGTCGCTCTCCGCTTACAGTTGCGGGGGCAGTCACGGCATTGGCCTTTGGGCCGCACCGTATTCCCATTTTCATCCCTCAGACACAGGCCGTCGGGAACCATCCAGAGCAGCTAGTCTGCTCACGCTCCTATTGTCAAGCACAGGAATCGCGCTAGCGGACCACACGCAGGATCGGCCTGCGCGCGGGTTGGCCCGGTCCGACGCCATTTGTCGGGAACTGGCTAGCCAGGGTCAAACCGGCCTGTATCAGATGGGCGTCCGGATAGCCTCCGGTCAATTCGTTCAAGGCATCGCGCGCTGCCGGAGTTTCGTCGCGGCGCATGTGATGCAGCATCCGGAGCAGGGCGTGCTCGTCACATGTCAGTTCTTGCCGTGTTTCAGCACAAAGCGGGTCTTTGAAGGCCAGACCCAGAGGGCGGGTGTGTAGCGTGGCCTTGATAATCTTGAAGACCAGATGCGCCAGAACAAGCCCCTGATCGCGCCCCCAACGCTCGGTCGCTACCGAAAAGGCATGTTGCCAAGCCTGTGTTTCCGGCTCTGTGAAGCTGAGGATGAAGTGCCGCATGACAGGCAGCAAACCGCGTTCGAAACCGTCAAATTCGATGCGGGGCAGTGTGTGGTTGGATGCCGAGTGTTTCATGCGCGTTCCCTTTTGGGGTCGAGGGCTTTCGCGGCCAATGGGTGGACGTTTTGCGGAAGCGTATTGGGATCAACTGGCGTTTCAAGACGCGGTGATGCAGCGCGGACGGAAAAGCTGAGATCAGCCTCAATCGCCTGCCTCAGTTTTGGTTTCAATGCGCAGCCATGGCGACTGGCAACAGCGTCCATGGCCAACAGATCGGCGAGGGATTTTCGCATGTCAGGTTATCTTTCGGTCGCAAAAATGGGACCGGGCGATGATTCCAACGGAATCTGACTGGGTCAGCCATTAACTGACTAAATTAGTCAGAAAATGCAAGCGCGAAATTCTTAATGAAGTCAGTAGTCGGCAACCAACAGGAAATCCGGCGCTGCATCTTCTTCGATTGTTGCAAAGCGGGGGATCGGGTCTTCAAATACGTTGTCCGTCCGGTCGTCATTCACGGTTGAGACTTCGCCAATCAAGCAATCCCCACCTTCCGCCCAGAAGGCATGCCAGATGCCGGGCATCAAGGTCACGCTCTGACCTGGCTTCAGGCGCAGATGCTCTCCGGGCCCTATGGTGACAGGGCAGGCATCGCTGGGAACAGTGACTGGGGTATCCCGGTCGATACCGCCATCGGGGTCCGAGGCATAGATTTCCATAACCAGATCGCCGCCGCCTCGGTTGATGATGTCCTCGGCTTTGACGATATGGCGGTGCATCGGCGACAGCTGTTTGTCGCGAGAGATCAGCAGCTTTTCGGCATAGAGCATACCGCGCCCCCGGCTCAGATCGCTGACGTTGCCGTTGCGCAGGGTGAACAGGAACAACCCAAGTTCATCGAACTTGCCTTGACCATAGTCGGTGATATCCCAACCTAGCCCATGGGCACGGATACTTTCCGCCTGAGTGTTGCGCATCTGCTCAGGTGTCCAATCTGCAAAAGGCGGCAGAACGGCACCAAATGAACTGATGAATGCCTGGGCTTCGGTCTTGATACGGTTGATTTCGGATCGTTTCATCTCGGACTCTTCGTAGGGCTATAATTCATGCGACCAGGGCGGGTTGGCCCCGGCGCGCGAGACGGTCACAGCAGCCACCTCTGCGCCCAAGGTCAAGGCGTCGCGTAGCGCATCCGGGGACAGTGCTTTCAATCCGGGCTTTGTCAACTGGCCAGCCCGTTCCAGCGAGGCCAAAACCCCGGCATTGAACGTGTCCCCCGCGCCAACCGTATCCACAACTTGCACCGGTTTGACTGGGACTGAGACCACAGCACCGTTGGCCTGATAACCTGAAGCGCCCTCACTTCCGCGGGTGACGATGACGGCAGAGGGGCCTGCTTGAAGCAGCAAAGGGACTTTTTGATCATGGCTTTCCGGGCCAGGGATGATCCAGTCCAGATCCTCATCCGAGACTTTGACGATATCGGCCTGTTCAATCATCTGGTTCAACCGCGTGCGGTAGCGGGTCTGATCCTGTATGAAACCGGGTCGGATATTGGGGTCCAACATCACAGCACAGTTCGCGCCATGTTGCGCCAGCATCGCGGCATAGGCATCCGCGCAAGGCTCACAGGCAAGGCTGATGCCACCAAAATACAGCGCTGAAACCGCGGGGAGTTGGCGCGGCATATCCTCGGCCCGTAGCATCCGACCCGCCGTGTTTTCATCGACAAACGTGTATGTCGCGTGGCCATCTTTCAGTTGAACAAATGCTAGCGTGGTCGGCCTGTCCGAGGCAATCACATGTGTCGTGTCCACGTGGCTGGCCCGCAGGTCATCAGCCAATTGCCGCCCGAACATGTCCGAGGACAGACCGGTCAGCAGGCCAACCGGCGCGCTCAACCGGCCCAAAGCAATAGAGGTATTGAATATGGCGCCACCGGAATGGGGAACGAAACCGTCCCGCCTGGACAGGGTCGGTTCGGCAATCATGTCGATCAGGGCTTCACCGCAACACAGGATCATCCCACATCCTCTTCCAAAATACGCTCAGTTATCGCTGAAGCGCATTTTTACAGAAGTTGTTAGCGCCAACAATGCCAAATTCGGCCTGTTCCGAGATATAAAGGTTCATCGACTGCCGCAACTCACTGAAACGTCCGCCTGCATTGAACGCGTTGCGGAAGGTTTCGCCAAACATCCAGCGGTTTTTCTCGGCGACGCCGCCTACAAGGAACACGCCACCGGCAGGCATCACGGTGACGGCCATATCACCCATCAACGCACCCAGATGGCTGATGAACAAATCTGCGGTGCGAACGGCGACCGGGTCCTTGCCGTCGCGTGCGTCCTGCAGGATATCTCGGGCAGTGCGAACTGGAGGCTGAGCTTGCCCAGCCGCCATGCCTGCGGCCCGATACAGGATTGGCAAGCCGGTTCCGCTGAGGAACATTTCGGCCTCAAGCACTAGGCTGTCGTCGAAAAAGCATTCGGGTGCCAGATGGCGGGCGGCGTCGAAGATATCGACCTCATCCCGCGTGCGCGGGGACAGGCCCACATGGCCGCCTTCGCCTGAAACGGTGTGGAAATGCCCCTCAGAATAGAGCAGTGCACCGACACCCAAACCGGTTCCAGGCCCGACGACCAAACGCGTACCCATCGGCGGAGTGGCAGAGCCTTGCAGGACGGATACGTCAGCCTCTGTCACTTCGGCCACGGACCAGGCTGCTGCGGTGAAGTCATTGATCACATAGGTGTTGGCGGCCCCTGTCGCCTTGGCCAGGGCCTCCTCGGACAGGTCCAAATTCGCGTTGGTCAGTTGGATGCGCCCGTCGCGCACCGGTCCGGCCCCAGCCGCGACCACGGCTTGTGGCGCGGTGCCAACTTCATCGCGTATATGATGCAACGCGTCCAGCAGATCGGGCAGGGTGCCCGTCGGGTGTTTGTGCAATGCGGTCAGCTTACCATCAGAGACAATGCCCAGACGCGTATTCGTACCACCTATATCGGCCACCAATGTCCAATGTGGGCGCAAAGACCCGGACGGCTGGCGATAGGCCTGCCGGTCGGCGGCACCCTCGGAAAGTGCGGCTTTTACGGCAGCGAAGGAGGCTTTGGGGCTGCGGTCCAGCGTCTCAAAATCCACGTCTACCAATCCAAACCGTTTTTCATAGCCAAAGGCCCATTCGTAGTTGTCCAGCAAAGACCAGATGAAATACCCCTTTACGGGCACATCCGCATCCAAAGCCTGTTGCACCGCCGTCAAGTGATCGTCCAGATAGGCGATGCGCTCATCATCCTGCTGGCGCTCGGCGCTCGCCATGCCGTTCTCTGTAACATAGATCGGAAGATCACCGGTATAGTCTTCTGCGGTCCTTTTCAGAAATCGGGTCAGGGCGGCGGGGTCGATTTCCCAACCCATCTGAGTTTTGGGCAGAGGGCCGGGCACTTCGGTCAGGCTTGGCCATGCACTGTCTGCCGAGGTGATCAGCTTGCGGGTGTAGTAGTTCAAGCCGCACCAATCAACAGGCGCCCCGATTGTGTCCAAATCATCTTGCCAACCCTCGGGCAAATGAGGCTCCAGTCCCTCCAGCACGTTGTCGGGATAGGCTTTTTTGAACACGCCGCCCAAGAAAAACCGGTTGTAGATCCCGTCATAGAGCGCGGCCGCCTGCTGCGCAGCCGCGCTATCATCCGCAGGCTCCGCCCATTCGAGGTTGAAGACAGCGCCCAGATTGGACATGCCTAGGCTGCGCATTGTTTGAATAGCGCTGCCATGGGCCAGAAGAACATGATGCATCGCACGTGCAGCCGCGCGAATATCACGCAAACCTGGCGCGTGGTGGCCTTCGAAATGGCTGAGCCAGCTGACGCACCACGGCTCGTTGATCGGCGCGACCGAATACATGCGATCTCCGATCCGGCCCATGATCACTTGGGTGAAATCGGCGAACCACCCGGCGATATCCCGATTGCGCCAGCCCCCCAGATCGGCAAGTGCCGAAGGTAGCTCCCAGTGGTAGAGCGTCGCACAGGGGCGGATGCCACGTTCAAGCAGCGCGTCCGCCAGACGGTCGTAATAGTCGAGCCCGGCTTGATTTACATGTCCGCGACCTTCGGGCAACACACGCGCCCAACTGGTCGAAAAGCGATAGCAGTCAAAGCCTGCATCCTGAACCAGATCAAAGTCTTGTTCGAACCGATTTAGGTGATCGCAGGCGAGTGCGCCATTTTCCGCGCCGACGACATTGCCGGGGGTGGCCGCGAAACTGTCCCAATGCGTCCGGCCCGCACCGCCTTGAGCGTGGCCTTCGATCTGGTAGGCGGATGTCGCGACGCCGAACAGAAAGTCGCCGGGGAAGTCGTTGCGTGTGTATTTCATCATCGAACCCCAGTAGGCGCAGGCCCGGTTGACCGCCCGACGACCAACTCGGCCTCAAGCAACCTCGTATGTACCGGTGAAGACGGAGACTTGATCCGCTGGATCAGCATCTCGGCCGCCATTTCGCCAGCGTCCCGAACCGAGGACCGCGTTGCAGTGAAGATCGGCACATCCTGTCCGTTTTTGAGATAGGAAAGATCATCGTCATGGGCGATGACCGAAATATCTCGCCCCATCTGCAGCCCGGCTTCTTCTAGCGCGCGGCGCACGCCTATGGCTGTGATCATCGACGATGCCAGTATCGCAGTCGGAGGTTCCTCGATGTGCAGCATCTGATGGGTTTCCCGGTGACCATAGACTTCGGTCATTTCGGCGCTGCGCATTAAGGCGGCATCCGGCGTCAGCCCGGCCTGCTGCAGGGCGTCCAGATATCCGGCGCGACGGCGTTGGGCAAAGTCCATATCCTCCAGCCCGTTGATCAGGGCGATGCGACGGTGGCCCAGATCAATTAGAAACTGCGTCGCGCGCTGGAACGAACTTTTGTTGTTCACATCAATCCAGTCATATTCGGCCTGCACGCCGGTTGAGCGGCCATGAACGATGAACGGCACCGCCATGCGCGTCAGAACCTCGATCCTTGGCTCGTTGACCTTTGGACCCTGCAGCACGACACCATCGACCGCCCCGCGTTGGAACAGGTTGCGATAGGCCGCCTCGATCGAGGTGTCATCGGCGTTGGTGAACATCATGTCATAGCCATGCTCGGCATATGTTTTCGACGCTCCGGCGACGAAATCGCCGAAGATCGGGTTCACCATTTCATGCCTTGATGAGCTGGGGATGACGTGACCGATGACCATGGACTTGCCCGTCGCCAACCCTTTGGCGCGGCTGTTAGGGCGGTAGCCATGTTTGGCTGCAGCAGCCTCAACCCTCAGACGTGTTTCAGCGTTGACCTCAGGATAGCCGTTTAGTGCCCGGCTGACCGTGGTTTGCGAAAGGCCCAGTGTTTCAGAGAGCTGCTTGAGGTTCATAGGTAGTCAAAGCGCCTTCAAATCGAAGGCTTTACTGGTGAGGTCCTGTTTTGTGCGCCGGCCAACCTGTTGTGATAACAGGCAAGCATGTTTTTCTGACTTATTCGAAAATACGACTCATTGACAGAGTAAAAATGTTAGCGGATAACAATAATCATTCAAAGCGCTTTGAAAAACGTGAAGCGAAGGCGCTGGAGAGTATTGGGAGGAGATTTCATGAAACGCACGCTGTACGCAGGTGTGGCCACGTTTGCCCTGACTGCCGGGGCTGTTGACGCACAGGGTCAAATGATCCACCCCGTTGGAGAGGGCGGCTTTGACTGGGACGGGTTCCAGGCTTTTGCAGACGCTCATGATCTGAGCGGTCAGGACCTCACCATTTTCGGCCCTTGGCTTGCAGGTGAAGGACAATCCTTCGAAAATCTGGTCGCCTATTTCGATGAGGCAACGGGCGCAAACTCCAGCTATGTCGGCTCGGACTCGCTGGAACAGCAGATTTTGATCGACGCAGCAGCCGGATCAGCGCCAAACCTGACGGTTTTCCCGCAGCCCGGATTGGCGGCGAACATGGCCAAGAACGGCTATCTGACGCCGCTTGCCGAAGGATCGGCAGACTGGATCAAGAACAATTTCGCCGCCGGTCAGTCTTGGGTCGATTTGGGAACGTTCGAGAACGCAGACGGAGCCAAGGATTTCTACGGCTTCTTCTTCAACGTGAACGTGAAGTCTCTGGTTTGGTACATCCCTGAGAACTTCGAGGACTTCGGCTATGAGGTTCCGGAGACGATGGAAGAGTTCAAAGCGCTTATGGATCAGATGGTCGAAGACGGTGAGACGCCGCTCTGTGTCGGTCTCGCATCCGGTGGCGCGACCGGTTGGCCGGCAACGGATTGGGTTGAGGACCTGATGCTGCGCACGCAACCGCCCGAGGTTTACGACCAGTGGGTTTCGAATGAGATGAAGTTCGACGACCCGCGCGTGATTGCCGCGATCGAGGAATATGGCAGCTTTACCCGCAATGACGACTATGTGGTTGGGAACGCAGATGACACGGCTGCAATCGATTTCCGCGACAGCCCCAAGGGCCTGTTTGACAGCCCGCCTGCTTGCATGATGCACCGCCAGGCCTCATTCATTCCGGCCTATTTCCCGGAAGGGACAGAGCTGGGCGTGGATGCCGATTTCTTCTATTTCCCGGCCTATGCTGAGAAGGATCTGGGAACACCGGTTCTGGGCGCTGGCACCTTGTTCACCATCACGAACCCAAGTCCGGCGACTGAAGTGTTTATGGAGTTCCTCAAAACTCCATTTGCGCATGAGATCATGATGTCTCAGGACGGGTTCCTGACGCCGCATCTGGGGGCAAACCCCGAGAACTATGCCAATGACACGCAACGCGGTCAGGGTGAGATTCTGACCAACGCCACCACGTTCCGCTTTGACGGCTCAGACCTGATGCCGGGTGCGGTCGGCGCGGGGACGTTCTGGACCGGCATGGTCGACTATTCCTCGGGCGCGAAGGACGCGGCCACTGTTGCAGGTGAAATCCAGTCGTCGTGGGATGCCGCGAAGTAACTGAAGTTATGGGGCGGCTATGCGGCTGCCCCGTTTCCAAACCGACGAGGGCATCATGACACCGGCACTTCAGGGCCTGCTGACCATCATCATCGGTGTGTCGGGTTGCGTGGGCTACTTCTATATCTCGAACCAGTTTCTGGACAAAGTCCTGTTCCCGCCGCGCGGGCCGAATGCAGGGCGCAACATCAACCGCGCGAACATGATCCGGCCCTGGCTGTTCTTGTTCCCTGCGCTCGCGGCGCTTGGCCTCTATCTGGCCTATCCGGTGGTTGAGACGCTGCGTCTTTCTCTCACGGAGCGCGTGCCTGGCGGCGGGTACAGATGGGTCGGTCTGGACAACTACACCCAGATGGCGGCCGAGCCTAAATTCTGGGAAGCCATGCGCAACAACATGTTCTGGCTGATCGTCGTACCCGCAATGTCGACCGGTTTTGGTCTACTCGTGGCGCAGCTGACCGATCGCATCCGCTGGGGCAATTTTGCCAAATCGCTTATCTTCATGCCGATGGCGATTTCCTTCGTAGGGGCCTCGGTGATCTGGAAGTTGGTCTATGACGCGCGGCCGGCGGAACAGGATCAGATCGGCATTCTAAACGCCCTCTACATCTTCTTCGGCGGGACTGAGCCGCAAACGTGGCTGACCGTTCCCTTCTGGAACTCGTTCTTCCTGATGATCGTTCTGGTCTGGATTCAGACCGGATTTGCCATGGTGATCCTGTCGGCTGCCTTGCGCGGCATCCCAGAAGAAACCGTCGAGGCCGCCATTCTGGACGGTGCCAACCCGTTCCAGATCTTCTTCAAGATCAAAGTACCTCAGATCAAAACAACCATTCTGGTGGTCTGGACGACGATTACGATTACCGTCCTGAAGGTCTTCGACATTGTCTTTGCCATGACCAACGGCCAATGGGAGACGCAGGTGCTGGCCAACTACATGTACGACAAACTGTTCCGCGCCAATGATTGGGGGGTGGGGTCCGCCTCGGCCATGGTTATCATGTTGCTGGTGACTCCAATCCTGATCTGGAACGTGCGCAATGCGCGCAAGGAAATGGAGTAGGCCATGAGCGATATTGCAGGAACCAAACCGGCACTGCGCTGGGTCGTCCATGCCTCGGTTGTCTTTCTGGTGGTGCTGTGGGTGATTCCGACCCTCGGCCTGCTGATTTC
Organism: Ruegeria sp. AI3; assembly: GCF_056541245.1. Lineage (NCBI taxonomy): Bacteria > Pseudomonadati > Pseudomonadota > Alphaproteobacteria > Rhodobacterales > Roseobacteraceae > Ruegeria > Ruegeria sp. AI3. The sequence continues at coordinate 34,099 of NZ_JBQFYA010000010.1, read as the reverse complement.
ATCTTTCCGGACCGCGGATCAAATTTCGGGCAGTGGCTGGTGGCGGTCGATCTTTCCGTCCGAGCAGAACCTAACCTTGCGTAGTGCCGCACCTGAAACGCAGGTGCTGGAGAATGGCCTCTATGTGATAGAAGGCCAGCTTTTCGGGGATGACGAGCAGGTGAAGATCTCGAACTGGGGCATCAGTGCCCGTGAGGTTGATGCCTTTGTCCCCGGCGACACCGCCGAGCTGCGTCGAGGCGGCACGATCACCGTTGATGCGGACGGCGCTTACAGGATGGAGAACAGCGAGGAGTTCACCGGAAACCGAGGCGCGCGCGTGTTCGTCACGGCCGAATTGCCGCCGGAATTCACCTTGGACAACTACCGAAAAGTCCTGCTGGATCAGAGCAGTTCGGACAGTATGGCCAAGGCATTTTTCAACACGTTGACGGTGACAATTCCCGCGACAATCATCCCGATCCTTGTTGCTGCATTCGCGGCCTATGCGTTGGCGTGGATGGAGTTTCCGGGCCGTGCGCTGCTGATCGCGGCCGTCGTTGGATTGTTGGTTGTGCCCTTGCAATTGGCGTTGATCCCGCTGTTGAAATTCCACCTGAATATCGGGATTGGCAAAGGCTATCTGGGCGTCTGGCTGGCCCATACTGGCTTTGGTATGCCGCTGGCGATTTACCTGCTGCGCAACTACATGGCCGGATTGCCGCGCGATCTGATCGAGAACGCCCGTGTCGATGGCGCGACCGAGTTCCAGATTTTCACCAAACTGATCCTTCCGCTCAGCTTCCCAGCGCTGGCCTCTTTCGCGATCTTTCAGTTCTTATGGACATGGAACGACCTTCTGGTCGCCAAGGTCTTCCTGATCGATGCGACCGGCCAAACCACTGTGATGACCAACCGCATCGTCGAGCTTTTAGGCACGCGAGGCGGCAACTGGGAAATTCTAGCGACGGCGGCCTTCGTGTCGATCTTTGTGCCGCTGGTCGTGTTCTTTGCAATGCAAAAATACCTGGTCCGGGGCCTGTTGGCCGGATCCGTCAAATAGAGGCGTCTGATGAACGTGCAAAACACTGTAGACCTATCCAACTCAACCAAAGCGCCTTCAGATTGGTGGCGGGGCGGCGTGATCTACCAGATCTATCCGCGCAGCTTTCAGGACAGCAATGGCGACGGAATTGGTGATCTGAAGGGGATCACCCAACGGCTCGACTATATCGCCTCGCTCGGCGTCGATGCGATCTGGATTTCGCCTTTCTTCAAGTCGCCGATGAAGGATTTCGGCTATGACGTGAGCGATTATCGTGATGTCGATCCGATGTTCGGCTCGCTTGAGGATTTCCAAGAGCTACTGGGTCAGGCCCACGCAAAGGGTCTGAAAGTGATGATTGATCTGGTGTTGTCTCATACTTCGGATCAACACCCGTGGTTCAGCGAAAGCCGTGCCTCAAGGGACAATCCGAAGTCCGATTGGTACGTCTGGGCCGACCCCAAACCCGATGGGACGCCGCCGAACAACTGGTTGTCGATCTTCGGAGGATCTGCCTGGCAGTGGGACCCGCGCCGACTGCAATACTACCTGCACAACTTCCTGACATCGCAGCCGGACCTGAACTTCCACTGTAAACAGGTGCAGGACGCGCTGCTGGACGTGGCCCGGTTCTGGCTCGAGATGGGGGTCGATGGCTTTCGTCTGGACACGATCAACTTCTATTTCCACGACAAGCAATTGCGCGATAACCCCGTGCTGCCGGTTGAGGAGCGCAATGCCTCGATTGCGCCCGCAGTGAACCCGTATAACCACCAGAACCACCTCTATTCCAAAAGTCAGCCTGAAAACATCGCCTTCCTGGAGCGACTGAGGGCGCTGACAAACGAATACGAAGGACGCGCCTGTCTGGGTGAGGTCGGTGACGCGCAACGCGGGCTTGAGATCATGGGGGAATACACCTCGGGTGATGCGCGTATGCACATGTGCTATGCGTTCGAGTTCCTAGAAAAACGAGCCTTGACAGCAGCTTACGCGAAACAGGTGTTCGACCAGCTTCAGGCCAAGGCTGGAGACGCTTGGCCTTGCTGGGCGTTCTCGAACCATGATGTTCAACGCCATGCCTCTCGCTGGGACCTCAGCGATGCAGCAGCGCGCCAGCACGCGGTTCTGATGATGTGCCTGCGCGGTTCGGCTTGTCTGTATCAGGGTGAGGAACTGGGACTGCCCGAGGCCGATGTGCCTTTCGAGCGCTTGCAAGATCCTTATGGCGTTGAGTTCTGGCCGGAGTTTAAAGGCCGCGACGGATGCCGGACGCCAATGGTCTGGGCAACTCAGGACGAACAATCGGGCTTTAGCACCGGCGAGCCATGGTTACCTGTCAGTGCCGAGCAATCCGAACGCTCGGTTGATCGTATGGAGGCGGACGACCAATCCATGCTGCATCACTATCGCCGCGCGATTGCTCTTCGACAAGCGCATCCGGCGCTGGCTGCGGGGGCGCAATCAGAGATGGAGCAAGTCGGCCCGGCCCTAGTTTTCCGCCGCGAAAACGCCAGCGAAGAGGTGTTTTGCGCCTTCAATCTGGGGCGCGAAGCGGGGCAGGTCGATCTGCCCTCGGGCAGCTGGCAGGCAATTGGTGAGGACATTGGCAGTGTCACGGGTGAAGGTCGCGTCACGCTGCAACCTGCCGAATTCTGCCTGATGCGCAGGGACAAGGGGTAAGTCATGTCAGAACTCAAACTCACAGATGTGGCGAAATCCTATGGACCGGTTGATGTCCTGAAACACATTGATCTGGATATCGAACAAGGCGAGTTGATCGTCTTTGTCGGCCCGTCCGGATGCGGAAAATCCACTCTGCTCCGGATGATTGCTGGGCTGGAGAAGATCACCGGTGGCACGCTGGAGATCGAAGGTCAGGTCATGAATGACGTGCCGCCCGCGCAGCGCGGCATCGCGATGGTGTTCCAGTCCTATGCCCTCTATCCACATTTGACCGTGCGCGAGAATATGTCTTTTGCGCTTAAGATCGCCAAGCGGCCCGCCTCCGAGATCGACGCTGCTGTTGAGCGCGCGGCGCAAATTCTGCAACTGGACCCATATCTTGATCGTCTACCCAAGGCCCTTTCCGGTGGCCAACGCCAGCGCGTCGCAATCGGGCGGGCGATTGTGAGGGATCCTAAGGTTTATCTGTTTGATGAACCGCTCTCGAACCTCGATGCAGCACTTCGCGTCGCCACGCGGATTGAGATTGCACGCCTCAAAGAGGCGATGCCCGACAGCACCATGATCTATGTGACCCATGATCAGGTCGAGGCGATGACTTTGGCCAGCCGTATCGTGGTTCTGGCCAACAAAGGCATCGCCCAGGTCGGCACCCCGCTTGAGCTATATGAAACCCCGGACAATGAGTTCGTGGCCCAGTTCATCGGCTCGCCTTCAATGAACCTGCTGCCCGGAACAATCACCGGCACTGGGCAGATGACAACGATAGCCCTGGATGGCGGCGGCTCAGCGATTTCTGCGATTCCAACCGGGACGGAAGATGAAGGCAAGCAGGTAAATATCGGCGTCCGACCCGAAGACTTCACTTTGACGAATAGCGACCCGATCTTGAGCGGCGAGGTTGATTTCACTGAAGCGTTGGGTGAGGTGACTCTGCTCTATTTTGCCAAATCCAATGGCGCGGATCAGGTCATCGCCAAACTGCCCGGTATTCAACGGAACCTTCGCGGGCAGCAGGTTTCGGTGACAGCACGGCCGGAAAAAGTGCATCTTTTCCATAACGGTCTGTCCATGCGCAAGTGATTCAGCGCGCGCTGCTTCAAGCCGCTTGACAACTCGTTCAACCCTGTTCAACCATTATTGAAACGTTTCAATGGTGGTAAATGCGGGTTTCTGCACAGCTATACACAGTTCGGAATTGTGATGATCTAAGCGATCAACTGCAATTGGCAGCGGCATGTGGCTATGCAGATGTCGAAACGACGGGGTTGCACGACCTGACGGCGCCTCAGATGGCCCGGATCGTTGCGCAATCTGGTTTGCGGGTCCGTTCGGCGCATTTCGACTGGGAAGAATTCGAGGGGCGTTTACCCGAAATTCAGAACCTTTTGGAACGATTGGAATGCCCGGTTGCCGTCATGCCTTGGCTGGCACCAGAGGCGCGGCCCGACACTGCCGAGGGATGGAAGGCTGTGTCGGGCCAGTTAACACAATGGGCTGCGCAATTGTCCGGCTCGGGCGTTCGGCTGGCCTATCACAACCACGATTTCGATCTGGTCGGTTATCCCTCGCAGACGCCGTTGGAGATGTTCCTGGAAACAGGGAACGTCTTTTGGCAGCCCGATATCGGTTGGCTGGGGGCGGCGAACTTGGACCCTGCCGAGATAATTGGGCGCTATGCCGACCGTGTGGTCTCGGTCCATGCCAAGGACGTGGACCCCAGCCAAGAGGGCGACGCCCGGTGGCGGGATCTGGGGCAGGGCGATATTGACTGGAACGCAGTTCTTGACGCGCTGCATCGTACCGCGTGTTCGGATCTGTTCGTTGAGCATGACGAGTCGCCGAGTCCGGCGACGACGCTGACAATAGGCAGGCGCTTTCTGACCGACCTTTTGAAAGGTCGCAACTAAATGGCCCGCGCAACGATCAAGTCTATCGCCAAGCAGACAGGCTACTCCGTCGGGACCGTTTCCAATGCCTTGCGCGGAGAGGACTCGGTCAAACGCGAAACCCGTGAAGAGATACAGAAAGTGGCCGTGGAGCAGGGTTACAAAGTAAACCTTGCCGGGCTGAAATTGCGCACGAACAAGTCCTACCGGATCGCGGTACTGGTGGGCGTCTCCACCGACGCAACCGAGGAGTGGGAGGGTGTCGAGTTCACCCGAATTGTGGCTGGCATCTCAACCGCCTTGCAGGGGTCACGTTATGAGCTGAGCGTGTGCAGCGTGGCCGATTTGGACGAAGCGATGGCCGCCCTGCGCGCGATCGTACAGGAACGCTCGGCGGATGGGGTGATCTTTTCGGGCACTCGACATAACGACCCGCGTATCGCCTATCTACAAAACCAGAACTTCCCCTTTGTGACCTATGGCATGAGCGACAGTTCTGAACCTCATCCCTATGTCGATTTCGACAGCGAAAGCGCGGCGCACGACGCCACAGAGCGGTTGTTGCGTTTAGGTCATCGGCGGATTGCGCTTATCAACCCACCCGCCGATTTGGTTTACACCGGACAGCGTCAGACTGGTTATGCCGCCGCGCTACAGACGGCGGGCGTGCCCGTTCAACCCGATCTGATCTACAACGGCCCCACAACGGCGCAAAGCGGCCAAGAGGCTTTTCGCAGCCTGATGCAGCGCAAAGACCGCCCGACCGGTATCATTTGCGCCAATGAGGCGATGACATTGGGCGTTTTGTCCGCCGCCGCCGAAGATGGCATCAGGGTCGGGCGCGATGTTGTGGTCATTTCGACCGATGACCTCCAACTCAGCAAGTATTTCGTGCCCGCGCCCAGCGCCTACTACGTGCCGATTGACGAGACCAGCCGGTTGCTGGGCGCGTTCATGTTAAAATCATTGGACGGGGTCGATCCGTCTGAAATTCAAAAGAAGATCAGGGCCACGTTAATCGAGCGGCAACCTGACACACCTCCGCCGAACCCGGCGATTTGACCTGACCCAACAAAGGAGAAACCAAACATGTTCAAACATCTACTTGCCGCGGCAGCCGTTGCCACGATGACGGTCCCGGCCGCTTTTGCCGCCGATTTGGAAGGCCGCGTTCTGAAGATCGGAACAGATGCAACCTATCCGCCGATGGAGACCGTCGATGAGACAACGGGCGAGATCGTGGGCTTTGACGTCGACGTGATGAACGCCATTTGCGAACGCGTGAACTGCGTGCCGAATTTCGTCAACACCGCGTGGGACGGCATCTTCGCAGCCCTTCAGCAAGGTGAGTTCGATCTGGTCATCTCGGGCGTGTCGATCACGCCGGAACGGGAAGAAACCATGGATTTCTCAGAGCCTTATATCGTGGTCAGCCAGGCCATCCTGTTGCAAGTCGACAAGGGTGACACGACCTTGGATGACTTCAAAGCCGGAGGTCTGAAACTGGCCGCTCAAACCGGAACAACCAATGCGCAATTGGCGGAAGAGCTGGTAGGGCGCGAGAATGTCAGCCTCTATGACAACTTCTCGGCTGCTATTCTGGCGTTGCAGAACGCCGACGTCGAAGGCGTGATCATCGACGGAACTTCGGCCACCGCGTATGAGCAGGAGTTCGCGGGTGAACTGACCGTGGGCATAACGGGTCTGCAATCCGATCCGCTGGGCATCGTGTTTCAGGAAGGCGATCCGACCGTCGATGCGATCAACGAAGGTCTAGCCGCAATTCAGCAAGACGGCACTTTGGATGAGCTGAAAGCCAAATACTGGGGCACCAACTGATCCTTTGAACCCCTTCCAGCCCCGGCGGGTTCTGCCGCCGGGGCTTTGACTTAGCGGAGAACCCCATGTCGCGCCTCAGCTCGATCCGCCCGAGCAACCTCGTGTTGCTCGCAGCCGCGCCGTTTATCATCTATCTGTTTGCCACCTCATCCAAATACCTGCGATCTCTGGTCGCCATTCTGGGGATCGGCAACAATGCGGGGCCGATATTCGTGGGGTTCCTGTTGGTCCTTGCGACGGCGATCCTCGGTTATCTTTGCGCCCGCCACACCCGGTTCGAAGCGCAAGCGCCCGCATGGCTTCGGATTTCCGCTTTGGTGGCGTTTCCGGCGGCGGTTGGCCTGTCCATTCTGGCTTTTGTTGCCCCGGATGTCCTGATGCCCTTTGCCGAGTCCGTCTTCCTTCATGCGCTCAGCGAGAATACCTCGACCCTGATTGACCGCTCCAACCAAACCTGGGTTCTGTTTCCCGAAGTAGTGGCACAAGTTCAAAGCGGCCTGCAGATCCTTCTAGCGGTCTATGCCGTGATCGTCGCGCTATGCCTGATCTCTGTCCGTTTGGCGAAACCTTTGCGCGGACGCGTGCAGCTTGGGTTCGAAATTCTGACGGGCGCCGCGCTGTTCTACCTGATGTTTATGGCCCATTGGCAGTTCGCAACAGGCGTCGCCATCACGTTCCGCGCGGCGATCTTTGCCTATATCTTCGCAGCGATCCTTGGCCTGATCTGGGTCGGGCTTCAGTCATTCAAGCCAAAGGCCCGGACAACGATGGTCTATGGCGCGATCAGTCTGGCGTTGCTTGCAGTATCCACCTTTTTCTTCATGCAGCCCAAAGTCAGCTATGTCCTTGTCGGCAATACCGAGGGCCGTATTGCCATTGTGCGTGGTACCCCTCAGGCGCAGGCCGATGTGATCCGCTTCGGTGAATTCGAGGGTGGCGGCGATCAGCAAATCCGCATCCGAAGCGCTCCGGACGCGGCATCAGCGATTGAGCAGATTGAGACCGTAGAAAGCGTCTCGGGCGCGTTTGTTCCGGTTGAGGCCCATACGCAGGGCTATCCGGTGATCTGGCAAACCAGCTTTCTGCCGGACAAGTTCCGAAACCCGGGTCTGGCCTTTGCCGTTTTCGGTTTCCTTTTGCTTACACTGACGGTGGGTGGGGCTCAGCACAAACTGCACCCACTTGCGGTCGGGGCCGAGTTTTTCGTGGACACGATCCGCGGAATTCCGATGCTGGTGATCATCCTCTATATTGGCCTTCCTCTGGCAGGCGCGGTCAAGGATGCCACCGGCGGTGGTATCGACATGACCAACATGACCCGCGGGATCATCGCCATTTCGGTTGGGTATTCCGCCTATATGGCCGAGATTTTCCGATCCGGCATCGAAGCTATACCCAAAGGCCAGCTCGAGGCTGGCAGCTCGCTGGGCCTGTCGCGCTGGCAAACCGCGCGGCTGATCGTGCTGCCGCAAGCATTGCGGATCGTGACACCGCCCCTGGGCAATGAATTCATCGCGATGATCAAAGACACCTCTCTTTTGTCGATCCTGTCTGTGCGCGACATGACCCAACGCATGCGCGAGTTCCAGGCCTCTAGCTTCCTGCCCTTTGCACCCTTCAACACGGCGGCGATCCTCTATGTCGTGATCACTCTGGGTTGCGCCAGCTTCCTGAAATGGATCGAACGGCGAACCGCGAAGGACACCAGATGAGCAAACTTGAACTGGGGGTTTGCTACTACCCCGAACAATGGGACCCGTCCCAATGGCGGGACGATGCCGCGCGTATGGTCGAAATGGGCCTCGATTGGGTGCGGATTGCCGAGTTCACCTGGGGCCTGATCGAGCCCCGGCGCGGTCACTTTGAATGGGGTTGGCTGGATGAGGTGATCGGAATTTTGGGTGAGGCTGGCCTGCTGGTCATGATGTCTACGCCCACGGCTTCGCCACCCAAATGGCTGATCGACGAGTACCCGGAGATTTTGCCCGTGGGCCCTGACGGTCGCGTGCGCGGCTTTGGATCGCGCCGGCACTATTGCTTCTCCAGCGATGTCTACCTTGAAGAGTCCAAACGGATCGCCACCGAATATGCCCAGCGCTATGGGCAAAACTCGCATGTTCACGCGTGGCAGATCGACAATGAATACAATGACCACGACACCGTCCTCAGCTACTCGGACGCGGCTCGCAATGGGTTTCGCCGATGGCTGCAAGAGAGCTATGGCACGATCGAGGAGTTGAACCAGAGATGGGGTACGGTTTTCTGGAGCACGCAATACGCGAGCTTTGACCAGATTGAGCTGCCAAACGGATTGGTCGCGGCCGCGAACCCGACGCAATCTCTGGATTTTGCGCGTTATTCCTCCGGCCGGGTCCGACTGTTCAACAAAGCTCAGGTAGATATTCTTCGGGCGCATTCGCCGGGCCGCGATATCACGCATAACTTCATGGCGGGCAGTTTCGAGTATGATCACCACGCGGTGGCCGCCGACTTGGATATCGTAGGCTTCGACAGCTACCCGCTGGGCAATCTGCTGGGGTCATCCCTGTCTGATCAGGACAAGCATCGCTACTTGCGAACCGGGGCGCCGGACTATCAGGGGTTTCACTGCGATCTGTATCGCTCGCAAGGGCGCGGGCGCATGTGGGTGCTAGAGCAACAACCCGGTCCCGTCGACTGGGCAGAAAAGAACCCTTCGCCCGCAGATGGCATGGTTCGGCTATGGACCTGGGCGGCCTTTGCCCATGGCGCGCAGGCGGTGATGTTCTTTCGCTGGCGGCAGGCAAAGTTCGCTCAGGAGCAGTTCCACACTGCGCTTTTTCGGTCGGATGGTAGTCCGGATCAGGCAGCGGTTGAGCTGGCGCAGGTGGTGAAGGATCGCGCGGCATTACCCCCGGCCAAAAGGCAGAAGGCCCAAGTCGCAATGCTGATCGACTATACGTCGATCTGGGCGGCGGAATTCCTGCCGCATGACGATGCGTTTCCAAATGCGAACATCCTGCGAGACTGGTACGCGGGTTTGCGCGGTTTCGATGTCGATCTGGATTTTGTCGGGCCGGAGGATGACCTGAATGGCTATGCCTTGATCGTGCTGCCGCAGAGCATGATCGTCAGCGACGGGTTGGCCTCAAGACTTCAAGCGTCGTCAGCGAAACTGTTGATCGGGGCGCGGTCGGGTAGCAAGACGCCAGATATGCACAGCCCTGACACCCTCGCACCGGGAGTGTTGAGCGATTTGACAGGTGTTCGCGTTTTGAGGGTCGAGTCCTTGCCTGACCTTGCAGACGAAGCCGTGCAGTTGGGCGAGCAAAACCCGCTGCACTTCACAGGTTGGCGCGAAATTGTCGAGACAAGTGAACAAGCTATCGGCCATTTCGTCAGCCGATATCAAAATGGCAGTCCGGCGGTCATACGCTCAGACAGGGCGACCTACCTTGCGATGGTTCCGAGCGGCGCGTTGTTGCAAAACATCTTGCGCGACGTGTTGGATTGGGCTGGGCTGGAGGTCTCCGAAACGCATCACGATTTGCGGCTCACCCGACGCGGGGACCTGCGCTTTGCCTTTAACTTTGGCGATCAAGACCAACCACTGCCCGCGAACACAAAGCGCTCGCTTCTGGTCGGAGAAGACCCGGTCGCCCCCCACAACCTTGCGATCTGGAAGGAGTAGCGCGGCCGGCTCAACCCTCCGGTGACGCGTTTTCGAGGACAATAACATCGCAGCCCGCAATGGTGTGTCCGTTCCATTCCACCGGATCGGCATTGTAGTTGATCAGGAACGTATGCGCGGCTGATTCCCGAAGCCTCAGGCCCTCGGGCAACGGCTGCAAATTCAGCCCGGTGTGGTCCGCCGCCAGCCCGATGAGACGATCCCAGAGCGCCTCATTCGGGAAACCCGCCAGATACCAAACGCCATCCCCTGTTTTCACGGCTGGAGTCCCATCTTCAAATTGCAAGAGGTCCGCGCCGTCTCCGGACAGACGATCGATCCAGTGCTGCGCCGCTCCGCCCCCCACGACCGGGCGTTTGACATTGGGCGGCAGGGTTTCAACCAGATCGACATGGCAATCGATGCCATCAAGGCCGGGGCGGCCCGACAGAGGGATCTGGAAATCACGGGTGATCGCGCCGCTGCGTGGGCCAAGGATGGCAAGATCGCAGGCCTTTGCCAAACGCGTTTCCAACTCGGCGTCGATTGTGGCCAGACCTGGCGCAAGGATCACCGCGTAACCTTTCGGTAGGTCCTGAGGTGAAACGATGTCAACCGATAGCCCGGCGCGACGCAACGCGCGATAGGCCGAGAATACCAGCCGGAAATAGTCAAAACCTGCGCCCTGCGGCTGCGTGGTCCACGCCCAGTCCGAAGCATAGTCGAACAGGATCGCAACCTGCGCCTGTTTCTGGTGCACCGGTCCGATGGCCTTCAATTCATCCGCCGTCTGGCGTGCCTCGGCCAGACCGGGGGCCGCGCGGCTGTCCGGTGTCAGCAATCCGGCGTGCATCTGCTCTTGCGCAAATGGTGCTTGGCGCCAGCGGAAATAGCTGACCACCTCGGCCCCGTGGGCCACGGCCTCAAGCGACCAAAGCCGGACCATGCCGGGCAGGGGGGCGGGGTTGAACGGGGCCCAGTTCACGGGGCCCGGCTGTTGCTCCATCACCCACCAACGACCTCGGCCAACCGCGCGATAGAGGTCGTGGTGAAAGCCCTGCATATCCGGATCGCCCTGTTGCAGGAATCTGGCCTTGTGTTCGGCATCATCCTCTAACCGGTCCGACAGAAACCCGATGGGATAGCTATCCCAGGTGGCGATATCGAGGTCCGCACCAACATCGAAATGGTCGAACTCAAGCACACGTCCCATGTAGTTATGCGACAGCGGCGCATCGGTCAGCGGGCGCAACACTTCGGCTTGAGCCTTGTTGAACGCCGCCACCTGGTCTGAACTAAAGCGTCGGAAGGCCAGAACATGGGCCGGGTTCGGCTCGGTCACGGTCAGGTTTGGCAGGTCGATCTGGTCAAAGTGGTCGTATTCCATCGACCAGAATACATTGCCCCAAGCCTCGTTCAGGGCGCCGATACTGCCATATTGATCCGCCAACCAAAGACGAAACGCCTTTAGCGCCGGGGCGCTGTAGCTGATCGTGGTGTCGTGGCAACCGTATTCATTGTCGATTTGCCAGGCGGCGACGTGTGAATTGCGGCCATAGCGTTCGCCAAAGATCCGGGCGATGCGGACGCACTCGTCGACATAGCCCGCATGGCTGAAGCAATAGTGCCGACGTGACCCGAATTTGCGCGGTTGACCTTGGGCGTCGACGGCCAGCATATCGGGGTGTTTGTCCAGCATCCAGCGTGGAGGCGTCGCTGTGGGTGTCCCCATAACCACCTTCAAACCGGCCGATCCCAGGACCTCGACCGCGCGATCCAGCCAGTCGAATTGCAGATCGCCGGGGGAGGGTTCCAAACGGCTCCAGGCGAATTCGCCGATGCGCACCCAGCTCAGGCCCGTTTCGACCATGCGCGCGGCATCTTCGGCCCAAACAGCCTCGGGCCAGTGTTCGGGGTAGTAGCAAACGCCGAGTTCGGGGGTCATAGAAGGACTCTGTGTTCCGGTTGGCCCTGGCCTGCGTTCAGTTCGGCAAAGGTCATTCCGTTCGTGGGTTGGGTTTCAAGCGTTTCCGCGCTCAGCCCTTGGCGGGCGGTTGTGCAGAACAGTGTCGTCAGGTCGTCTCCGCCAAAGGCGGGGCAGGATGTATGGGCGGCGTCAATGGTGACCGCGCGCAGGAACTTGCCCGTCGGATCATAGGCCGCGACCCGGCTCGCCCCCCATTGAGCGATCCAGACGTTCCCGGCGGTATCAACCACCGCGCCATCCGGGTTCAAACCGTCTTCGTTCAGATCCAGAAAGACCGAAGGCTCTCCTTCGGGCCAGCCAGTTTCGGAGTTCAGATCCCACCGCATGACCTGTCGTGTCGCTGTGTCTGCGTAATAGGCGCAGGACCGGTCCGGAGCGAAACAGATCGCGTTTGAGATGGAGATACCCGGCACCAAACGGCGCAATTCGCCCTTGTAGAACCGGTAGATTGAACCGGCGCCAGGTTCCGCGCTTTTGCCCATCGTCCCGATCCAAAACCCGCCCCACGGATCGGCGCGACCGTCATTCGAGCGGGTGACGGGATTTTCAGCCTCTAGCGGGGCAATCAATGATTTCTCGCCCGTGGCCAGCGAAAATCGCCACAACCCGGTTTCTGAGGCCATCAGCAGAGTATCACGGTCCACCCAGCCTGCGGCCGAGACATATTCGTCGAAGTCCCAGCTTTTCTGCGCCTCGCCCTCACGGGTCAGTAGGCGTTTGCCGAGGATATCGAACCACAACAACTGCTTCCGCTCGGGATGCCAGAGGGGACCTTCGCCCAGCATACAAGGGCGGTCGTCGAAAGTGACGCTCATGCAACGGCCTCGTCATAGGCGGCTACGATCCGGATGGCGCGTTCCGAGATTTCTGCGATCTCCATGTCCGGCTTGAACAGGGCCGAGCCGATGCCGAACCCGTCCGCGCTGGCTGCGATCCATTCGTCGAAGTTGTCTGTACCCGCGCCGCCAACCGCGAAGACCTGCGTGCCCGCAGGCAAGACCGCCCGCAACGCTGACAGACCTGCGGGGCCTGCCAAGGAGCCGGGGAACAGCTTCAAACCGGTTGCACCCGCTTTGAGGGCCGAAAAGGCCTCGGTCGGGGTGAAGATGCCCGGCCAGGATTGCAGCCCCAGTTCACGGCTGCGCCGGATCACATCAGGATCGGCATTGGGCGAGACAATCAGCTTGCCGCCCACATCCCGCACGGCCTCAACCTGTTCAGGGGTCAGCACCGTGCCCGCGCCGATCAGGGCGCGATCGCCGAACGCCTCGACCAGAATCCCGATGCTCTCAAGAGGATCCGGAGAGTTCAGCGGCACCTCGATCCGGTTGATCCCGGTTTCGATCAGAAGTCGACCGACTTTCTCGGCGTACGAGGGGGTTAACCCTCGCAGAATGGCAATAATAGGGCGGCTCATACGGTTTCTCTTGTCATATTGCGGGCCTTGTTCAGCCCGGCCAGAGTGGATGTGGTGGCGTCGGCCATCTCGACAAAGGCGCCTTGCGGTTGCAGAGCTTTCGCGTATGCGGCCGATAGACCCTCGGCCCCGATGATCGCGATCTGCTGACCCAGCCAATAGGGGCGTGAGGCCGCAAGTTCCGCCCCAATCAACAACCCGGACAATCGCGCACGGGCCGTGCTGCCATCCTGTCCGTGCAGCAAATCTGCGGCACGCAGGCTGAACAGACGGGCGGCGAGCTGTTCGGGTTTGGACAGAGTATCCTCAACGGCCTCAGTAAACGCGGTCTCGTCCCAGCCTTCACTTACCGAGTGCCGAAGGACCGATTGACCACGTAGGAGGTCGAACAGCTCTCCGGTCATGAAGGTGCGGAAGCTGACGACCTCATTCGCGCTGACCTGCACCCATTTCGTGTGGGTGCCGGGCAAGCAGATCACGCCGTCCCAATTGGGATGTGTATCCAGAAATCCTGCGATCTGCGTTTCTTCGCCGCGCATCACGTCAGGCGGGGACACCTGTTTCAAACCGGGCACGACAAAGGCGCGGATCCGAGGATCGGTGGCAGGCACGCGGATCGGAACGCCCTTCACAGGCGCGGTTGGAACGGCGGCATAGGGTGCTTCGACCCATCCCTGACGAGCACCGACCATCCCGCAGGCGACGACATCGACAGGGGCACTGCCCAACCAGCCTTCGATCAGTGCCAACAGGGCGTCCTCAAATCGGCCCTTGGAGACGCGCGCCATGCCCATGTCCGACTGGGCTTGGTCAATAGGAGACGCACCCTCCATCGCCCAGACGCGCAAGTGCGAAGTGCCCCAGTCCGCTGCGATCCATTCTGGTTTCATCGTTCTACCCCGTTACCACGACGCCACCATCGGCAACCATGCATTGTCCGGTCATGGCGCGGCTGGCGTCTGAGGCCAGAAACAAGGTGGGTCCGATCATGTCGTCGGGCTTTAGATGTTCTTTAAGGCATTGGCGATCCAAATGTGCGGCGAGGTCTTCGGGCGTGGCCCACATGTCCATCTGCTTTTGCGTCAGAACCCAACCGGGAGCCAGCGCGTTGACGCGGATGCCTTTCGGACCAAGCTCGCGCGCCAGCGAGCGGGTCATCCCGGTAATCCCTGCGTTCGAGGTCGTGTAAATCGGATAGCCCGCGTTGCCCATCATGTAGCTGATCGAACTGAAATTGATGATCGAGCCGCCATTCTCCATCTGCCGCGCCGCTTCCTGACAGGCGAAGTAGTAGGCCTTCAGGTTAACCTCGATCATCCAGTCCCAGAATTCAGAGGTTGTCTCTTCCAGAGAGTGGCGCTGATCGTTGGCGGCGTTATTGACCAGCACTTTGATTGGTCCATGGGCCTCGGCGGCCTTTTGCATGGTGGCGTGCAACAGTTCCGTATCGGTCATATCGCCCTGCATGAACAGGGGCGCGCGGCCGTGTTTGGCACGCATTTCTTCCACGAAGGCGCTTGCGTCCGAGCGGCCGATAAAGGCCACGTTGGCCCCTTGCGCCATGAACCCGTCGGTCAGCGAAGCGCCAACGCCCGAGCCACCACCGGTGATATAGACTGAGGCCCCTTTGAGGTCTTGGAATACAGCAGGTTGGTCCATTAGTGGCTCTCTCTTGTAACGAGGCGTGTGTCTTTGCCGACAAGGAAATCAAGGTCAGCGCCCTGATCGGCTTGCAGCACGTGGTCGATGTAAAGTCGGGCGTAACCGCGCGTGTAATGCGGCGCCTCCGGCTGCCAAGCCGCGCGGCGAGTGTCGAGTTCTGCCTCATCGACCAGCAGCTCAAGCTCTCCCTTGCTGGCTGAGACGCGGATGCGGTCGCCGGTCTTGACCAATGCCAATGTGCCACCGGCCTGCGCCTCGGGGCTGACGTGCAGGATGACAGTACCGAAGGCGGTGCCGGACATGCGCGCGTCCGAAATGCGGATCATGTCGCGCACGCCTTCTTTCACCAGTTTCGCCGGGACCGGCATGTTGCCGACCTCGGGCATGCCGGGATAGCCCTTGGGTCCACACCCTTTGAGAACCAGAATGGTCTCGGCCGTCACAGGCAGGTCTTCGCGGTCGATATTGGCCTTCAGGTCTTCGATGCTTTCGAAAACAAAGGCTTCGGCTTCGGTTTCCAGCAACTCATCCGTCGCTGCCGAGGGTTTCACGATGGCTCCGTTCGGGGCAAGGTTACCGCGCAGAACGCGCAGACCGGCTGCGGGCTTCACCGGGTCACCGAAGGGCCTGATCACGTCGCGATTGTAGCACTCTGCCCCCTCGTAGTGAGCCGAGATATCTTTGTTCAGAACCGTTTTGGCAGGGCGCAAGAAAGACTTGAGTTCATTCAGCACCGCGGGCACGCCACCGGCATAGCAGAAATCCTCCATCAAGTATTTGCCAGAAGGCATGCAGTTGACCAGCAGGGGAATTTCAGATCCGATCTCAAAGTCTTTTAGCGTCAGATCGACACCAACTCGACCCGCCAGCGCTAGCAGGTGGACTACGGCGTTGGTCGAGCCACCCACAGCGGCATTGGCCAGAATGGCATTCTCAAATGCTTCCTTAGTCAGGATGTCCGAGGGTTTGAGGTCTTCGTCTACCATCTCGACAATCCGTTTGCCGGTCAGGTGTGCCAGCGCCATGCGCCGTGCGTCAACGGCGGGCAGGGCGGCGTTGGTGGGCAGGGACATGCCCATCGCTTCGACCAGCGAGGCCATGGTCGAGGCCGTACCCATCGTCATGCAAACCCCGGCGCTGCGCGACATTCCGGATTCAGCGTTCATGAAATCCTGCAGGGTCATCTCGCCCGCACGGACCTCTTCCGAGAACTTCCAGACATCGGTGCCCGATCCGATATCCTTGCCCTTGAACTTGCCGTTCAGCATCGGCCCGGAACTGACCACGATTGAGGGCAGATCGACCGAGGCCGCGCCCATCAGCTGCCCTGGCGTGGTCTTGTCACATCCGCCCAGCAGAACAACGCCGTCAATGCCGTAGGCGCGGATGGATTCCTCAACATCCATGGCCAGCAGATTGCGGAACAGCATGGCGGTGGGCTTCATCTGGGTCTCGCCCAGCGACATGACCGGGAATTCGACCGGGAAGCCCCCAGCCTCCCACACACCGCGTTTCACGCCTTCGGCCAGATCGCGCAGGCCCGAGTTGCAGGGCGTCAGTTCCGACCAGGTGTTGCAGATGCCAATGATGGGCCGCCCATCAAAGGCATGATCGGGGAAGCCTTGGTTTTTCATCCAGGAACGGTGGATGAACCCGTCTTTGTCGAGTTTTCCGTACCAATGCGATGAGCGGCGTTTCTTTGTCATTCTGGCTTTGGATCTTTGGCTTGGGCTGGAATTGAGGTTCGTGATGAATTGAAGATCATGCGGCGCGAAGTGGGCGGCACCAGTCGGGCAGCCAGTCCGAATGCGCGGTCAGAAGGTCCGTGACAAGGCTGCGGATTTGGCGCAGGTCCAGTTCGGCCGCGGTATGCGGATCCATCATGGCGGCATGGTAAATGTATTCGGCGTTTTGCTCGGTCAGCGCCCGGACGGTTAGCTCTTGCACGTTGATTTGGGTGCGCATCAGCGCCACCAGTTGCGGCGGGATGTCGGTAACGACCGAGGGCTGAACGCCGTTTGAATCGACCAAACAGGGGGTTTCCACCGCAGCGCCCAAGGGCAATTGCGGAATCTGACCCGTGTTGGGCAGGTTTCCATAGGCCGTATAGGGCGTGTCCGTGACGACGGCGTTCATCAGATCCGCCGCGAATTCGTGGCTGCGAATAACCGAGACATCGCGCCCGTCTGTCAGTGTCTTAGCCTGTTCTTTCCAATCCGCGACCTGCTCGACACAGCGGGTTGGGTATTCATCCAGCGGGATCGAGAATTGCTCAATCAGGTCTTGCCGCCCGTCCTTGATGAACCACGGCACATATTCTGCCAGATGTTCCGAACTCTCGGTGCAGAAGTAGCCCAAATGGTCCATCACCTCGTACCGCACCTTATTGGGGCAGCGTGGCATCAACAGAGGTGGTTTCGGCAGAGAACCATGGGCATAGCCCCGGCGCAAGGCGGGATACAGGTCGCGGCCCTGATGATCCAGCCGCAGGAAGAAAGCCACATGGTTCACGCCTGCGACCTTGTAGCGGATCTCATCCTTGGGCAGGTCCAGATCATGGGCAAGTTCTTCGACTGTATTCTGGACCGAATGGCACAGGCCGACATGTTTCAGGTCCGGGAATTGCTCGGCCAGAGCCCAGGTGTTGATCGCCATCGGATTCACATATTGCAACAGCGTCGCGTTGGGGCAGAGCTGCATCATATCCTGTGCCACGCCCCACAGAACTGGAACGGTGCGTAGCCCGCGCATGATCCCTCCGATCCCGAGCGTATCTGCGATGGTCTGGCGCAACCCGTATTGCTTGGGGATCTCGAAATCCGTCACCGTGCAGGGTTCATACCCGCCGACCTGAAAGGCAGTGATGACGAAATCAGCCCCCTCCAACGCCGCGCGGCGGTCGGTGTGGGTGGTCACCGTTGCTCCGGTGCCGACCGAACGGATCATGGCCCGCGCTACGGTTTCGCTTTCGGCCAGACGCTGCGGGTCGATATCCATAAGCGCGAAATGGCTGTCGGCAAGCGCAGGGGTCAGCAGCGCATCGCCCACGATATTGCGCATGAAGATCGTGGAACCCGCGCCGATAAAGGTGATTTTGGTCATTTTGCAAAACTCTCGTTTGGCGTTATTTAACAGCTCCAAGGGTCAAACCCGCGATGAAGTGTTTCTGCATCAAGAAGAACATGGCCACCGGCGGCAAGGCGGCAACGAGGGAGCCCGCGCTCATCAGTTGATATGCCGCGCGGTACTGCGCGTTGAAACTGGTGATCCCAGCGGTCACAGGTTGGCTTTCGGCCCCTTGTGTCAGGACCACGGCCCAGAAATAGTCGTTCCAGATGAAGGTGAAGATCAGCACGCTCAGCGCCGCGATGGCGGGTTTCATCAGGGGAAGGACCACGTACCAGAAGATACGGACCTCGCTGATGCCTTCGACCCGGGCGGCTTCGATCAGCTCAAAAGGCAGCGCGCGGATGAAATTTCGCATGAACAGTGTACAGAACCCGGTCTGGAACGCGATGTGGAACAGGACCAGACCGGTTTTGGTATTGTAGAGGCCAAGCTCCAAAGTCAGGTCGCGGACCGGAACCATAAGGATCTGGAACGGGACAAAGTTGCCCGCCACGAACATGAAGAAGATCCACAAGTTCGACTTGAATTTGTAGATCCCCAGCGCGAACCCTGTCATGCAGCTGAGTGCAACCGCTCCGATCACCGTTGGGATTGTGATCAAGAACGAGTTCAGCAGATATCGCGGCATGTCCGAGTTGAAGAAGACCTGTCCATAGTTGACCGCGCCTTCAAATCGGGACGGCAAGCCCCAGTAGTTTGCGTTGGTGAAATCCGCCTCTGGCTTGATTGAGAACAAGGCAACTGCAAGCAAGGGGCCGAGCCACAGCAGCAGGGCAATGGGCAGCATGGCCTGATAGGTGATCTGTGCCGCGCGGGGTTGTTTTTCGATGGGTTTGGGAAACATCTCAGTGCCCCCTTTCTTCGCGGTACATCGACCACAGGAAGTAGGCGATGAAACACAGCATGATGAGGAACAGGATCACAGCGATGGCGGCGCCATATCCCATGCGGAAGCCGTATTCGGACAGGGCGACCTCGAACATGTAATAGGCTAGCACGCGCGACGACCCGAACGGCCCGCCCTGCGTCATGATCGAGATCAGGTCGAAGGACCGCAGAGCGCCAATGATTGTCACGACAAAGGCGATAAACGTGGCGGGGCGTAGTTGCGGCAGGATGATGTGCCACAGCATCCGCCCTCCCTTTGCACCGTCCAGACGTCCAGCCTCGATCTGTTCGGGGTCCACGGCGTTTAGGCCGGTGAGATACAGGATCATGCAATAGGCCGTCTGCGGCCACAGGCCAGCGACGATGATGCCGTAAGTGACCAGTTTTTCATCTCCCAGCACATTCAGCGGGCCAAGACCAAAGAAACTGAGGAATTCGTTCAGTAGCCCGAATGTCGGATCGTAGAACCATGTGAAAACCAGCCCGACAACGACCTGAGAGATCACGAACGGAAAGAAAAATAGAGACTTGTAGAGTCGAATGCCCCAGACCGTCTGATTCAGGAACAGGGCGATGAACAGGCCCGCGGGGATCGCTGCGAGATACAGGATCAACCAGATCAGGTTGTTCTTGAGCGAGATATAGAATGCATCGCGATCCACCCACTCCCAATAGAGGTCCTCGTAGTTGCGGAAACCAACATATTCAGCAGCGCCCAGCCCATCCCATTCATAAAGTGACAGGTTGAAGGACTGAAAGACCGGGATGATCACATAGACCATGAAGAACAACAGGCCCGGCGCAAGAAAGAGCCAAGGCGCGATGCGTTGTTGGTTGCGATGGAACCAGCTTTCCTGTTCCGGTGTGTCGACGGCTGACATGGGCTATCTCGGATCTGGGGGCGAAGGCGAGCTTCAGCTCGCCTTGCAATTGAGGAAGGCGTAGGACGGGTTTTCACCCGGCCCCTGCCAGATCAGTTGTCGTAGATACGGCTACGAGCGCGTTCCAGTTTGGCTAGAATCTTGTCCAGATTGTCGGGCTTGACCATGAATTCCTGGAAGCCTTCCATCGAGACCTTGGCCATTTCAGCTGGTGCGTCACGATCCCAGAACTGTGCGACACCACCGGGGCTGTTCGAGGACAGCATGGTGAACCCTTGCTGCAGGAACTTGTCGTCATCCACCGAGGATTGCGCGTTGACCGGAAGCTGGCCCAGGTTGGAACCGTTGTTGATTTCGGTCTGAACGTCCGGAGACACGACGAAGCGCAGGAACTCACGCGCGGCTTCCTTGTTCGACGCGTTGGCCGGGATGTGGAACGTATCGGTCGGCGCATCCTCGGACAGTTCAACATCGGGGTTGATCGCGACGAACTGGTAGAAGTCCAGCTGATCGTCGCTCAGACCCGCTTCGCGCAGAGGTGCAACAGCGAAGTTGCCCATCAGATAGGCGGCGGCGTCTCCGTTCACCATGAAGGGCAGGGCTTCCTGCCAGCTATAGGTCTGGTGGTTGTCGATGAAGGCACCCATGTCGACCAGCTGCTTCCAGTTGGCGAAGGTCTGCTTGACGCGATCGTCTTCCCAGCTGATTTCGCCATTGGCGAGCTGGTTGTGGAAGTCGAACCCGTTGGTGCGCATGTTCAGATAGTCGAACCAGCCACCGGCGGTCCACAGGAACTTGGTGCCGATGGTATAGCAGGCGCGGCCCGAGGCGACGATCTTCTCGCAGTTCGCGAGCTCTTCTTCCCAGGTGGTCGGCTCGGTCAGGCCAAGCTCATCAAAGATGTCTTTGCGGTAGTAAACGCCCCACTGATAGTAGGTATAGGGCACGCCCCACTGCTTGCCATCAAGGGTCATTGCACCTTTGGTCGAGGCCAGATTCTCGGCGATCTCCGGCTCGGCCCACAGGTCCGAAACGTCTTCGAACAGACCCGCCTCAACATAAGGCTTCATGCGGTTTGCGGCATACCATGTAGCAACGTCCGGCGTGTCAGCCGTCAGGAAGTTGCGGATCTGCGTCTTATACGCCTCGCGGTCGATCACTGTGGTTTCGATGGCCAGATCCGGGTGCTGAGCCTGAAACTGTTCGATCATCGCTTCCATCGTCGCACGCGGCGCCGGGTTCGAGGTGTCAAGAAAGATGCGCAGTTCGCCGGTCAGTTCGGCGGCAACGGGTGCAGCTAGTGCCACACTCGCCGCCAGTGCGGCAGCGGTGCGCTTGAACATGGAATGCATGGTGTCCTCCCTTAGCTTCCATTTTAGTTCCAAATAGTGAAACCGTGTTTTATATATTGAAAACTACACATCGACTCGGCTAGTCTTGTCAAGACCCTCGTGCAAACACCGTGGCTGAACGGGGGTCAAACGGAGGAGAACACACACCCGTGGCTGGTGACGGAACAATAGGCAAAGCATGTGATGTGCTGGAGCACGTGGCCTCGTTCGAGCGCCCGGTGCGGTTTGCCGAACTGCTGGAGAGCAGCAGCTTTCCCAAAGCAACGCTCTATCGCTTTCTGCAATCGCTGACCAATCAGGGCATGCTGGCCTATGAGCCAGACCGCCAGACCTATTCGCCGGGCCTGCGGCTGGTCCGTCTGGCGCATACGGCGTGGACGCAAAGCTCTCTGGCCCCTATCGCGCGGCCGTTTCTGGATACACTCAGCTCCGAGACAGGTGAAACGGTGCATTTGGCGCAGCTGGACTCCAATCAGGTGCTGTATGTCGACAAACGCAACGCGGCGCAGCCTGTCGAGATGTATTCGCAGGCCGGCAAGGTCGGCCCGGCCTATTGCACCGGCGTCGGAAAAGCGATGATGGCGTTTCTGGATGGGCCCGCATTAGATCGCGCCGTATCCCAGCAAAGCTATCACCGTTTCACGGACAAGACGCTGACCTCGGAGGCGGCGTTGCGGGCGGATCTGGAACTGATTCGCAGCCGAGGCTACGCGATCGACGACGAAGAGCATGAACCCGGTATTATCTGCGTTGCCTGTCCGGTTCTGACCTCGGGCGGGCGCGTTTTGGGCGCGATTTCGGTAACCGGTTCAACCGGGCGGATGGATTTCAATCAACTAGAGGCCTGGGTCCCTCGGGTGCGGCGCGTTGCCGACCAGATCGCGACCGAGGCGCAGGCTTGGCGGTTCCCTGAAACCCGCCCGAATGGACAGAACAACAGGATGCAATCGACATGACAGGTGTAACGCTCAATCAGGCGATCAAACGCTACGGCCAGACTCAGGTGATCCACGGGATTGATCTGGAAATCGAAGATGGTGAATTCTGTGTATTCGTCGGCCCCTCGGGCTGCGGTAAGTCCACCCTACTGCGGATGATCGCGGGTCTCGAGGAAACCTCGGAAGGCCAAATTCATATTGGCGCGCGCGAAGTGACCCACATGGATCCTGCAAAACGCGGCGTGGCGATGGTGTTCCAGACCTACGCTTTGTACCCGCATATGACGGTCGCCGAGAATATGGGTTTTGGCCTGCGCATGAATGGCGTTCCCAAGGCAGAGATCGACCAGAAGGTTCAGGACGCCTCCGGCATTCTTAAACTGGATCAATATTTGAAACGCAAGCCCAAGGCCCTGTCTGGTGGTCAACGCCAGCGAGTCGCCATCGGGCGTGCGATTGTGCGCGGTCCCGAGGTGTTCCTGTTCGATGAACCGCTTTCCAACCTAGATGCCGAGCTTCGGGTTGAGATGCGGGTCGAAATCGCACGCCTGCATCAAGAGATCGGCGCCACCATGATCTATGTGACCCACGATCAGGTCGAAGCGATGACAATGGCCGACAAAATTGTCGTGCTACGCGATGGCCGGATCGAGCAGGTGGGCGCGCCAATGGACCTGTACCGCGATCCGGACAACCGCTTTGTGGCGGGCTTCATCGGCTCGCCAGCGATGAACTTTCTCGAATGCGACTATGCAGACGGCCACGTCACGCATCCGGCCCTTGGTCAACCGTTGCCGGTATCGGCCCAAGTTCCGGCTGGGGTAAACAAGGTGACCCTTGGCATGCGGCCCGAACACATCCAGATCGACCGCAGTGCCGACACCTGCACCGTTGATTTGACCGAGGCGCTTGGGGGCGTGTCCTATTCCTATCTTCTGACCCCGAATGGCGACAAGCTGATCGTTGAAGAACGGGATGACCAACGCAGCACGACAGGCGAGAAGATCGGGATCACGGTCCAACCCGAACGTGCCATGGTGTTCGACCCTGAGACTGGCGTTCGGTTTAGGTAGCATCGATTCAAGTTCAACCGGTGTGTTTTGAGCGCAGGTTTAGGCTTGACCGAAACGGGGTCGTCCTCTGAACTGGCCCACACGAGGCCAGTCGGCCCGACTCATTTCGAGTAGAGAGGCCCCATGCGCAGCGTCAAAACCGTCCACGTGATCTCGGCCCATGCGGAAGGCGAGGTGGGCGACGTCATCGTCGGTGGCGTGCAACCACCACCCGGAGAAACCCTGTGGGATCAACGCACATTCATTGCGCAGGATCAGAACTTGCGCAATTTCGTGCTGAATGAACCCCGAGGCGGCGTCTTTCGCCACGTCAACCTGCTAGTCCCTCCGAAACATCCGCAGGCGGATGCGGCGTTCATCATCATGGAGCCGGAGGACACGCCGCCCATGTCGGGGTCAAACTCGATCTGTGTCTCCACTGTTCTTTTGGACAGCGGCATCATCCCCATGCAAGAGCCGGAAACGCGTATGACACTCGAGGCTCCCGGCGGTTTGGTACGGGTCCGGGCAGAGTGTGGGGATGGTAAGGCCCAGCGTATCCATGTGCAAAACCTGCCAAGCTTTGCCGACAAGATCGCGGTCCCCCTGGAAGTGCCGGGTGTGGGCACCCTTGCCGTGGATACGGCCTATGGAGGCGATAGTTTCGTGGTGGTCGATGCGGATGCTAGGGGGTTGGAAATTGTGGAGGCCGAGGCCCGCGATATCGCCCGTTTGGGCGTTGCCATCACCAATGCCGCCAATGATCAGCTTGGCTTTACCCATCCGCAAAACGCGGCTTGGAACCATATCTCTTTCTGTGCTTTTTGTGGGCCTTTGAAGACAACCGAAACCGGACTCACAGGCAAATCCGCCGTTGCGATCCAGCCCGGCAAAGTTGACCGCTCGCCAACCGGAACGGCGGTCTCGGCGCGCATGGCCCTTATGGCCGCGAAGGGCCAGATGAAGGTTGGTCAATCTTTCGAGGCCGTTTCTATCATCGGATCGCGTTTTACCGGCCGGATTGTCGAGGAAACCAAGGTCGGGGACCGCGCGGCCATCATCCCCGAGATCAGCGGCCGAGGCTGGATCACCGGCGTTCATCAGCACATGCTGGACCCGGATGACCCATGGCCTGGCGGATATCGGCTAAGTGATACCTGGGGCGTTGGGCGCTGAAGGGCGCGAAATCACAGGCCCATCGGCGTGTTTTTCCCCAACCGTGGCAATTTGCGCCCCCAGTAGACGATTGATCCCAACGCAAACCTGATTTAAGGGAAGCCCTGTCAAATCAGAGTCACTCAGGGGTGTTATGTCATTAGCGCCCCTCCCGCGCCGCAATGAAGCGGCCCAAACTCTTGCAGCGATTGCCCCTTAAAGGCTTAAAAAAGGTGAAAGAATATGGCAGATAAATCGAACTTCGACATATTGTATACCATTGTAGACGAAGCGCCTGAGCTGGCCAGCGCCTCATTTCTGCCCATCATTCGCAAATTCGCCTCGGCGGCGGGTGTCAGCGTTGGCACTAAGGATATTTCGCTTGCAGGCCGTATCATTTCGACGTTCCCAGAGAAGCTGACCGACGCGCAGCGCATCACCGATGATCTTGCCGCATTGGGCGATCTGGTAAAAACGCCCGACGCCAACGTGATCAAACTGCCAAACATTTCGGCCTCGGTTCCTCAGCTTGTCGCCGCGATCGAAGAGCTGCAGTCGCAGGGCTACGACATCCCCAACTACCCCGAAGAGCCTTCGAGTGACGAAGAAAAGGCGATCCGCGCGCGCTATGACGCGATCAAAGGCTCGGCGGTGAACCCGGTTCTGCGCGAAGGCAACAGTGACCGCCGTGCGGCGCGGGCGGTGAAGAACTACGCCCAGAAGAACCCTCATTCGATGGGGGAATGGGTGTCGGACAGCAAGACCAAAGTGTCCTCAATGTCTGGCAACGATTTCTACGCCAATGAGAAATCGGCGACGATCACCGCAGCGCAAGCCGGTGACGCGAAGATCGAATTTGTCGGCAAAGATGGCAGCGTGACCGTGCTGAAAGACGGCTGGCCGCTGGAAGAGGGAACCGTTGCCGATGCGACCTTTATGTCGGTCAAAGCGCTGTCGTCCTTCCTAGCAGATGCCATTGAGGACACCAAGAAAGATGGCACCATGTTCTCGCTGCACATGAAGGCGACGATGATGAAGGTCAGCGACCCGATCATCTTCGGCTATGCCGTTCGCGCGTGGCTGGCTCCGGTGTTCGAGAAATTTGGCGCAGAGCTTGAGGCCTTGGGTGTTAACCCGAACTCGGGTCTTGGGGATCTGCTGGACCGCGTGAAGGACAATGCTGACATCGTGGCCGCCATCGACGCCCTCAAGGGTGACCGTCCGTCCATGTATATGGTCGACTCGGACCGTGGCATTACCAACCTGCACGTCCCGTCCGATGTGATCATCGACGCCTCGATGCCCGCCGTTATCCGCGCAGGCGGCAAAGGCTGGGATGAAACCGGAGCCAAAGGCGACACCAACTGTGTTATCCCTGACCGTTGCTACGCGTCGGTCTATGACGAATCCATCAACTTCTTTAAAGCCAATGGTGCGCTGAACCCGGCCACTGCCGGCGCGGTGGCCAACGTCGGCCTGATGGCTCAAAAGGCCGAAGAGTACGGCTCGCACCCGACCACGTTCCAGGCACCTGCGGATGGCACAATCCGTGTCGTTCTTGCCAATGGTGAAACTCTGCATTCGCATGAGGTCGAGGCCGGAGACATCTGGCGGGCCTGCACAGTGAAAAAAGCGCCCATCGAGAACTGGATCCAACTGGCGATGGACCGTCAGCGCCTGACCGGGTCCGAGGCGATCTTCTGGCTCGACGCAAACCGTGCCCATGACGCCGAGTTGATCCAATATGTTAAGCCCGCGCTGGAAGCGGCTGGTGTTGCAGATAAATTCTTGATCATGGCCCCGCGTGAGGCGACGCGTCAGTCGCTGGAGACCATCACCGCCGGAAATGACAGCATCGCCATCACCGGCAACGTGCTGCGCGATTATCTGACTGACTTGTTCCCGATCCTCGAACTGGGCACCTCGGCCAAGATGCTGTCGATCGTCAAACTGATGAACGGCGGTGGTCTGTTCGAGACCGGTGCAGGTGGGTCCGCTCCGAAGCATGTGCAGCAGCTGGTCGAAGAAAACCACTTGCGTTGGGATTCGATGGGTGAGTTCTGTGCGCTGGGTGAATCCCTGAACTTCCTCGCCGACAGCAAGGGCAACACCAAGGCGGGTGTTCTGGGTGCGGCGGCGGAGGCGGCAACGCAGGGCATTCTGGACAACAACCGGTCCCCCAGCCGGAAGGTTGGTCAGCCGGACAACCGTGACAGCCACTACTGGTTCGCGCGCTATTGGGCCGAAGCGCTGGCCGCGCAGTCGGATGATGCGGAATTGGCAGCTGAATTTGCCCCGCTTGCAACTGCTCTGGCCGACAAGGAAGAGCAGATTTTGGGTGAGCTTGCCGCGGCCCAAGGTGGGGCTGCCGATCTGGGTGGGTACTACCACACCGATCCCGCCAAAACGGCGGCTGTGATGCGTCCGAGTGCGACGCTGAACGCCATCATCGGCTAAGAAAACGACCCGCGCCCTAGTGGCGCGGGTCTTTCCCACTGGTGCGGAAACCCGACCAGTTTTTCCTTTCGCTTCAAACTGTTGCGAAGCTTTGCCCGCAAGACATGACTAAAACTGCATGATCTACGGGATTCCCCCAATACACTGATCCGTCCCCGCTTGATAACTTGTCCAAGACAAGAGATTCACCGGTGAGGCCTTCGGGCCTATCACTCACTCAAAAAATGGCCAGCATTTGGGGTGCTGGCCATTTGTTTGTCTGAAGTCTGCTTGAGCGTAGCTGGGTCGAACGCGCCTTTGCAGTGCCACGCGACTTTGATGCAGAAATGAAAAAGCCAGCCCAGAGAAGGACTGGCTTAAACATGATTGTTCGACGTTTAGCCCCGAAGGACTTTGCCCGCCGCGTCAAAGGGCGGCTCGTGCAGGATAGTGGCTTTGTGGGGTTGGCCCAGAACCATCACTTCAACCTCGTCTCCGGGTTGGGCGTTTTTGACATAACCCAAAGCCAGCGACATACCGACGGTATAGCCATAGGTGCCCGAGGTGACGCGACCGATGCCTTCGCCGTCCTTGAAGATCGGCTCACCGCCAGTGGCGTCCGCGTTGGAGGCCGTCACGTCGGCCTCATCCAGACGCAGCAAGACCAACTGTTCACGCGCAGGGTTTTCCAGCACTTTCTGCGCGGCGTCTTTGTTGAGGAAATCCTTCTCGAACTTGCACAGGCGGTCCAGACCCACCTCATGCGGCCAGTATTCGGGACTGTATTCGCGGCTCCAGGAGCCATAACCCTTTTCAACACGCATCGACATCAGGGCACGGCTGCCAACTGGTCCTGCGCCGAATTCTTTGCCTGCCTCAAGCAGAGCATCGTAGAGGCGCGCCTGATCTTCGGTCTTGCAGTGCAGCTCCCACCCCAGATCACCGGTGAAGGAGACACGGAGGGCCAGAAGCTCAACGCCTGCCAGCTCAATCTTGGCTGAGCGCATGAAGGGGAAGTCCTCATTCGCCAGCGACGTGTTGGTCAGCCGCTGCAGGATCTCGCGCGATTGCGGACCAGCCACGTTGAAGCCACACATGGCCTCGGTGTGGCTTTCAAATGTGGTGCCTTCGGGCAGGGGGACCTGCTTGAAGAAGCGCTTGTGATAGCGTTCCGCCATACCCGATCCAATGACCCAGAACTCATCCTCGGCCACACGGGTGACGGTGAAGTCCCCGGCAATGCCACCGCGTTTTGAGATCAGCGGCGTTAGACACGACCGGCCGATCGCCTTGGGCATGTTGTTGGCGAAGACCGCATTCAACCAATCCGCAGCGCCGGGGCCTTTGCAGATGTATTTGGCAAAGTTCGAGATGTCGATGATCCCCGCACGCTCGCGCAGCATTTTGCATTCTTCACCAACCGGGGCCCACCAGTTTTGACGAGTGAAGCCGTTTGTATCCACGACACCCGGCTCATCAGCGAACCACAGCGGGTGTTCCCAACCGACGTTCAGGCCAAAGACAGCGCCCATGGCTTTCTGCGTCTCGTAGATGGGGCGCACGCGGGCGGGGCGGCCTGCGCTGCGTTCTTCGTTCGGGAAGTGAATGGCGAAACGGTGCGCGTATTGGTCCTGCACCTTGGCCTTGGTGAATTCCTTGGTGGCCCAGGTGTCAAAGCGCGCCATGTCCCATGCGAACATATCGTATTGGGTTTCCCCTTCGATGATCCACTGCGCCGCCATCAGGCCCATGCCGCCCGACTGCGAGAAGCCGGGGATAATGC
Organism: Ruegeria sp. AI3; assembly: GCF_056541245.1. NCBI lineage: Bacteria > Pseudomonadati > Pseudomonadota > Alphaproteobacteria > Rhodobacterales > Roseobacteraceae > Ruegeria > Ruegeria sp. AI3. The sequence goes on along the minus strand of NZ_JBQFYA010000010.1, from coordinate 5,332 downwards.
CGTTGCAGCAGAAATAACCATCCACCTCGGGTACTGGTCCCATCAGCACGTTAGAGTCTGGAGACCAGATCATCGGGCCGTTGATAACGCGCTTGATCCCGGCCTCAGCCACAGCGGGCAGACGTTCGATCGCGTTCATCATGTTCTCTTCAATCCGCTCCAGATCGTCTGGGAACAGGTCATGGGCGAAATCCAGAGGTGTGCCTTCCTCGGCCCAGAATTTCATGTCCTTTTCATAAGCGCCGACCAACAAGCCGTTACCTTCCTGACGCAGGTAATACTCGCCATCGCGGTCCGAGACAGAGGGCAGGCGGGTGCCGTGGCTTTCGACGTCAGACATCGCCTCGGTCACGAAATACTGGTGTTCGGTGGGCTGCAGCGGCAACTCGATCCCAGCCAGCTTGGCCACCTCGCGACCCCAGAGGCCCGCTGCGTTCACGACCCAAGGCGTTTTGATGTCACCTTTGGGGGTCTTCACGATCCAAGTGCCGTCTTCCTGCTGCTCAGTCGCGGTGACAGGGGTGAAACGATGGATCTCGGCCCCACGCTGGCGGGCACCGACCGCATAGGCGTTGGTCACGCCCGACGGATCAACATTGCCGCCATCTGGTTCGAACATCACGCAACGGATGCCTTCGTAATTGACCAGCGGGTTCAGCTTTTGCGCCTCTTCAATGCTAATCTCATAGAAATTCATGCCATAGAGCTTGGCCTTTGCGGCCTGCAGCTTCAGCTGGTGTTCCCGCTCTTCTGTCTGAGCCAGATAGAGCGAGCCGGGCTGGAAGACACCGCAACTTTGGCCGGTTTCTTCCTCCAGCGAGTTATACAGGTTCATCGTATAGTGCTGGATGCGGCTGATATTGGTGCTGTCATGCAGACCGTGAATGTTGGCTGCCGCATGCCAGGTTGAGCCAGAGGTCAACTCATCCCGCTCCAGCAGGACCACATCGGACCATCCCAATTTGGCCAAATGGTAGAGGATCGAGCAACCGATCACCCCGCCGCCGATAACTACCGCCTGTGCTTCTTCGCGCATTTCATCTTCCTGATTTGCTGTGTCATGTCAGAACCGGTCTTTCGTTAAGAATATGGCGATTCAGACCCATAACTGTTCTAAACGCGTCAACTGAGAACCCTGTTTGACCAGAGATGCAGCCTGCATTCACTTCTTGGGGATACGGGCACCGCCGGGTACCGCGCATTATTTCACCTATGCTTTGCCGACATTGCTCAGAACTCCAGTCTGTGGGCGCGGCCATAGTCAGCCAGCCGTTTGTTCAGATTGCTTGCCTCTGGGTGGCCGGATTCCAGTGCAAAAACGAAAGCGTGGGTAAGATAGAAACAGGCGGCATCAATGTCCTGGGCCAGCTCTCGTTCGTCGGCAGCAATCGTATACAGGCGCACAAGCGCCTCTTGGTCGCAATTGGCATGTGCCTCTAGCAGTTCACGGTCTAAGGCTTCGCGATCCATGGCTATCCCTTTAGCGAAATGGCGATGTTTTTAGTGCGAACGTAGTTGTAAAGCGCCTCAAGCCCTTTTTCGCGGCCACCCCGAATTCGATGCAATTGGCCATGGCATCCTCTTCGGTATCGATTGGCGCGTAGCAGGTGACGGGGCAAAGACCTCTTGCGTGATGTGGCGGGCAGGGTTGACACCGGCCAGCAAGGTCGAGCTTCCAGCGGCCACAGACAGAGCGAGCGAACGACCGGCGATCGAAACGGTTATCTTCCACCGCGATGGAGGCGCCCTTGTCGCCCTCCACCCACGACCCGGCCAGGAAATTCCTGGCCAAGCCGTCGTTCAGAAAAGTGGTCATGCCTCCGCGCGTGCCTTTTCGATCTGCGTTGCGACCCAGTGGTGGAAGCAATGGGTGGGGCCGTCCATTGCAGGCGAGAAGCGACCACCGTCAAATTTGATGCCATGGCGGCCTTTCTGCATGCCTTCGACCACGAAGACGTCCTCTTCAAACACGGTTTTCCAAAGCGCCGCGTTTTGCGCGCGCAGGCCTTCATGTTCGGGGCTGTCTTCGGGTTTCTGAGCATAGTACAGCTCAATCCGCTCGTTCGACCGCTCATGATTGATTGGGTCGATGATGAAGGCAAAACCGTGGTCACGCTGAACGCCCAGCAGGGTGTTGGGGTAGACCACGATGTATTCCGCGCCTTCGTGCCACTTTTCGCTCAGGCCATCAAAGTCCGCCAGTTTCGAGCCGTCTTCCCCTTCGAATTGACGATATACAAGGGTGCCCTGACCCGAGTATTTACCCAGCTCGTTGATGTTGTAATGGTCTTCCAGACGGGAATAGCTGTTCAGACCTGGGTGAACCCAGGGCAGGTGGTAGCTTTCGCAGAAGTTTTCGACCGCCAATTTCCAGTTCGAATCCAGCTCAAGCCGGACCGACGCGCCAGCGCCGCCGTGATACATAGGCTGTTCGAACTCTTTCCAGCGCTCCATCAGCTCGCCGTGAACTTCTTCGAACTCGGGGGCGTTGCCGTCGACGTTCACAAAGATCACGTCGCGCCAGACGTAGGAGCGGATGCGGATCAGACCCAGTTCCGAGAAATCCAGATCTTCGTGGGTATTCTGACCGGGGCCGCCGACATGAGGAGCGGTGCGCAGCTCACCATTCAGGCCGTAGCACCAGCTGTGGTAGGGGCAACGGATCGCGCCGCGGATTTTTTGAGGCTTGTCGACTAGGATCATGCCGCGGTGGCGGCAGGTGTTCTGGAACACGCCAATCTGACCGTCGCGATCACGGACCATCAACAGGGGCATGCCAAGGAAATCAATGGGATAGGCATCCCCTGCTTCAGGGATGTCCTTGCCGAAGCCGATCCCGGACCAGTTCGCAAACAGGACCGAGTCGCGTTCCTCGGCAAACACTTCAGGGTCGATATAATGCGCGTTCGGCAGCCCCTTTGCTGTGTTTAACGGGGTCAGAACAGACGAAAGCGGTGCATGCTTGTTCATCAGTCACTCCTAAGACTTTTGAATTGGCGTTTTTCTAGGCTCCCATTGGCAGCGCAGAGGCCCTGCATTCAATACTAAAAATCCTAACCGCTAGATGAGGGGAGCTAAACCGAATTCTCCTCAAGCTCATTCAGCAGCCATTCTTTCAAGGCCAGCGCCCCTTCTGACAGGCTATCGTTTTCCCGTTCAACCAGATAGAAATTATGCGGCGCAGGTATGTTGAAGTCCTCTAAAGCCACAAGTTTTCCTGAATCCAGCATGGGTTTTAGCAAACGCTTCCAGCCGAGGGCGACGCCAGCGCCCTTTCTGGCGACCTGCAGGGCCAGAGCATAGCTGCTGACACGCGCCTGCGTCTGAATACTCTCATTAAACCCTAACGCCTGAAACCAGTCCGTCCATGTGGTCCAGTTGCTGTGTTTGGTTGCAAGGTGAATCAAACGGTGTTCTGTCAGGTCCCGGAGACTGGCCCCTTTGAGATCTTCCGCCAGTTCGGGGCTGCAAACCGGTGTCAGGATATCCCGATACAGCTTGGTATGCGGCAGAGAGGCATTCGGGTCTTTGCCGTATCGAATGAAAAAGTCCACGTCAGAACGATCTGCGAAATACGTGTCCTCGGCCATTTGGTTCACTTTTACGTGCGGATAGTCCTGCCAAAACCGAATGACCGACGGGGAAAGCCACAAGGCGGCTACCGCTGTTGTGGACCCCACGGTGACATGATTGTCGGAATCCCCACTGCGAATCTGCTCAAGAACTTTTGAGATCTTCAGGAAAGAGCTTCCCAGTGCCTCTAGCAGCTCTGCACCATCCTCTGTCAGTTCAACGCCGCGATGTTTGCGTATGAAAAGAGGGGATGCCAGCTCGGTCTCCAATGCTTTGATTTGATGACTGACAGCACCGGGCGTGACGGACAATTCGCTTGCAGCAACCTTGAAACTGAGGTGCCGGGCGGCGGCCTCGAAAGCAGAAAGCGAGGCAAGCGGAGGCAGATTGTAGTGACGTCGCGACATAGGGGATACGTGGCTCTGAGGTTTTAGATTGAGCTACCTTCACCTGAGTGCGAAAAATATTGCAATTGAAAACTATCGTTTTTTCTGCAGTTTTGCGCCCGATGAAGTTCCGCCTTTCTCGAAAGCCGGTATCGCAGTTCTTTGCCCTCCCTCCGAGGCGCGCCCCGACCCAAGCCAGGTAGTAGTCAACACCAAGGCCGACACAACGACCGCCTCTCTGCGGTTCTTTTCGGCGCAAAATAAGATGAGTAACCCGATGAACACTCAGAAAGCGCGTCTGATCCGAAAAACTGAACTCAGCTCGGACACTTCGGATTTCTGCTTCGAAATCGAACAGGGGCGTTTCACCGGACTTGAACCCGGCGCGCACGTGGATATCCACCTTGGCGACGATCTGGTGCGCCAGTATTCGCTCTGGAGTTGGAGCCAGGACGGCCGCACCCTGAACGTCGCCATCAAGCGTGAGGATGGTGGTCGCGGTGGCTCGTTGGCAATGCACGCATTGGAAGAGGGCGCCGAACTCGCCATCGGAGGTCCGCGCAACCATTTCAAACTGGAAAGCCATGATCGCCACGTGACCCTTATCGCGGGCGGTATTGGTGCCACCCCGATGGTCGCAATGGCCCGGGAGCTGCTGAATCGAGGACAGGATTTCCGGGTTTATTACTTGGTCCGATCCAAGGATCTAGCCGCGATGGATGACAAGTTTCGCGCTTTGGGTCTGGATGAGTGGTACCATCTGCATTGCGACGACACAGACGGGCAGTTCGATTTGACCGCTGTCATGCAATCCATGCCGATGGGCGCTGATGTCTACACTTGCGGTCCGGAACCGATGCTGAACGCGGTCCTTGAGTCAGGCAGCGCTCTGCGCGGTGGGGCCATCCACTTTGAGCGTTTTGCAGCTGCATCCGATATTGAACACACGCCCAATGACAGCTTTGAAGTCGAGGTCCAGTCGACGGGAGCTGTCTTCAAAGTGTCGAAGGAAGAAACTATTCTCGACGTCCTCAGAACCAACGGGGTTCATGTGGATTTCGGTTGCTCCGAAGGTTTGTGCGGGTCGTGCATGGTGGACGTCGTCGAAGGTGAGGTGGACCACCGGGACGGCATTCTGACTCCCGAGGAACAAGCCTCGAACAGCTACCTATGCACCTGTGTCTCCAGGGCGAAATCGGACCGTCTGGTCCTAGCACTTTAAGAACAGTGCCGTTGCATGCCGGATGGCCCGGGGTGCAACGGCTGCAAGAAACGAAAAATGGGAGGAAATTGATGTCGATTAAAGAACCGTTTACGGATTTGGACATTAAGACCGCGGATAGTGGTTTTTATGAGAATAACAGCGTTCCGAT
>NZ_JBQFYA010000009.1:0-235677 GCF_056541245.1 Ruegeria sp. AI3 | reverse complement strand
CAGCGCGCCTGCGGCGCGCTGCCGGGCCCAACGCGTTTGACGGCATCTTTGATGCAGGCAAACGGGGCGCGAGGTTTGCTTGTTCCTCTCCAAGACCTCAAAGTTTTTTGAACAAAGTAGACAGTCTGTGGGTTTCCTGATCCAACCCAAAGGGCGCGTTGATCACGAACATTCCAGACCCGACCATCCCATGCCCTTTGCGCGCTGCGGGGAATGTCACCTCGTGTTTCAACACCTTCGGGAAATCCTGAGACGTCAGCGCGTCCACCATCGGCTTTTGACGGGCATCCTTCAGGATCGGGTACCACAAAGCGATCACGCCCACATTCCATTTGCGATGCAGCTTGGCGATTATCCCCGGAAGGCGGTCATATTCCGCCTTCACCTCGTAGCTGGGGTCAATCAACAGCATACCCCGTCTGGGCGTCGGCGGCAGTAGGGACTGCGCCAGCTCATACCCGTCTTGCTTGTAGACGCGCGCATTGCCCCCCGGCACCGCCAGTGACAATGCCGCATATTCCTGCGGATGCAATTCGGCGAGGTGCAGACTGTCCTGCGACCTCAGCAGGCTAGCTGCAATCAGGGGCGATCCGGGGTAGCTGGCCTCTCCAAAACGCGCGCGGGTCAACTCGATCGCCTGCGCCAGCGGATGATCATCGCCAAACCATGCACCACGCTGCACCCGCTCGATCCCGGCGGCTGCTTCTCCGGTCTTGCGGGCCTCATCTGAATCTAGCTTGTAAAGCCCACGTCCCGAATGGGTTTCGACATAGGTCAGCGGTTTGTCCTTTTGGGTCAGATAGGACAGCGACCATGCCAATAAAGCGTGCTTTTGCACATCAGCCAGATTCCCGGCGTGGTAAATATGTTGATATGAGAGCATATTGCCTTCTACAGTCCCTGAAAATGAGGCGAAAAGGTGCTGATTGCCGCGGAATCAGCCCTTTTACCGGGCGAGTTGGCACCCTATAAGTCATCCGTCCCGGAACCGTCGAGTCGCGGGCAGTAGAAAAACCGACATACAGGATCAGGGGAATCATGGGGATCTTTGGCAATCTGGGCGGCCTGTTCACAGCGGACATGGCTATCGACCTTGGAACGGCAAACACGCTGGTCTACGTCAAGGGGCGCGGTGTGATCCTGTCTGAACCCTCGGTTGTGGCCTATCACGTCAAGGATGGCGTTAAAAAGGTTCTGGCGGTTGGCGAAGACGCCAAGCTGATGCTGGGTCGGACGCCGGGATCCATTGAGGCCATTCGCCCAATGCGCGAAGGCGTGATCGCCGACTTCGACACCGCCGAGGAAATGATCAAGCATTTCATCCGCAAGGTGCATAAGCGTTCAACCTTCTCGAAGCCAAAGATCATCGTCTGCGTCCCGCATGGCGCGACTCCGGTTGAAAAACGTGCAATCCGTCAGTCGGTTCTGTCCGCAGGCGCGCGCCGCGCTGGCCTGATTGCCGAACCGATTGCAGCGGCGATTGGGGCAGGCATGCCAATCACCGATCCGACCGGCAACATGGTCGTCGACATCGGCGGCGGTACCACCGAGGTTGCGGTTCTGTCGCTGGGCGACATCGTCTACGCCCGCTCGGTCCGCGTGGGTGGAGACCGTATGGACGAGGCGATCATCTCATACCTGCGTCGTCAGCAGAACCTTCTGGTCGGCGAATCCACCGCTGAACGCATAAAGACCACCATCGGCACCGCGCGCATGCCCGACGATGGCCGCGGCCAGTCGATGCATATCCGTGGTCGCGACCTGCTGAACGGCGTGCCAAAAGAAATCGAGATCAGTCAGGCTCAGGTGGCCGAGGCACTATCGGAACCCGTCCAGCAAATCTGCGAGGCTGTGATGACCGCGCTAGAGACCACGCCCCCCGATCTGGCCGCGGATATCGTGGATCGCGGCGTGATGCTCACCGGCGGCGGAGCGCTTCTGGGGGATCTGGATCTTGCTCTGCGCGAACAGACAGGACTGGCCGTGTCGATCGCCGATGAAAGCCTGAATTGTGTGGCTTTGGGCACCGGCAAGGCGCTAGAATACGAAAAACAGCTGCGCCACGCGATTGACTACGAAAGCTAAGGCGCGCACCCTTTAGAAAATAGGGTAAATTCGGCCCGAGCAGCACGGGAAGGTAACCTGTGGCAAAAGACCGATCACAGCGCGATGACTACACGGCCCCACTGCGGCGTCTGCTTCTGGGGATCGTTGTGCTGTGCCTGCTGGGCATCTTCATTGTCTGGCGAATCGACAGCCCTCGGGTAGAACGGTTCCGCGCGCAGGTTGTGGATGCTGTTGTGCCCTCGATGGATTGGGCCATGGTTCCGGTCACCGCAACCGTCAACCTGTTTCGTGATTTCCAAAGCTATCAGAGCCTGAGCGAGCAGAACCGCGAGCTGCGCTCGGAACTGCGGTTGATGCGTGCGTGGAAAGAGGCAGCGTTGCAGTTGGAACAGGAAAACGCGCGGCTTCTGGATTTGAACAATGTGCGGCTTGATCCTCGCCTGACCTATGTCACCGGTGTTGTGATGGCCGATAGCGGCTCTCCCTTCCGGCAATCGGTGCTGTTGAATGTGGGCGAACGGGACGGGATCGTCGATGGCTGGGCTACGATGGACGGGATCGGGCTGGTTGGCCGTATCTCGGGCGTCGGGCCGGATACGGCGCGCGTCATTCTGATGACTGACGCCTCAAGCGTCATTCCCGCAACCATCCAACCCTCTGGCCAGACCGCTTTGATCACGGGCGACAATACCCCGGCCCCATCGGTCGAGTTTCTGGAAAACCGCGAGCTTGTGCGCCCCGGCGACCGTGTCGTGACGTCGGGTGATGGCGGTGTGTTTCCGGCCGGTCTGCTGATCGGCCAGATCGCCGCCGACCCCGGAGGTCGCCTGCGCGTGCGTCTCTCCGCCGATTTCGAACGGTTGGAGTTCCTGCGCGTTCTTCGCTACAACTCGGCCCCCACGATCCGCGATCCGGGTCAGATCGTTGGCCCCTCGAGCCCCGCTGCTTCGTTGTCACCTGAGGAAGCTGGTGATGGATAAACCGGCCTCTCACAAATGGGCGATGCGCGGTCTATATGGGGCGCTCGCGGTGTTTGTTCTGTTCCTGCATCTGCTGCCGCTGGATACGCAGCCGGATCGCTGGCCTTTTCCGGACTTTCTGATCGTCCTTACTTTTGCTTGGGTGCTCAGGCGACCGGACTATGTGCCGACCGTTTTGGTCGCTTTGGTTATGTTGCTGGCGGATCTGCTGCTGCAACGCCCTCCGGGCCTATTGGCCGCACTGGTGGTGCTGGGCGCGGCTTACTTGCGGTCTGCGGCACCGGGGATGCGGGATGCGGGCTTTGTGGCGGAATGGATGTCGGTCAGTGCCGTCGTTGCTGGCGTCTTTCTGGGCAATCGGGTCATCCTTGCAATCCTGTCTGTTGATCAGGCAGCTTTGTTACCGGTTTTGATCCAGCTTGTGCTGACAATTCTCGCCTATCCAGTCATTGTACTACTGTCTCAAAGTGTATTCGGCGTACGCCGCGTCTCGGCGGCGGATGCCAGTGCGGCAGGGGCGCGTGCATGAAACAACGCAAGATCAAAAGCGAAGGTGTCGCCTATAAACGTCTGCCCCGGCGGACCTTGCTGCTGGGCGGTTTACAGGCGGTTTTCATTGGCGGGTTGGCCGCACGCATGCGGTACATGCAAGTCGATCAAGCGGATGAATATCGCCTTTTGGCCGAAGAAAACCGCATCAACATCCGCCTGATCCCGCCGACGCGGGGGCGCATCTATGACCGCAATGGGCAGGTCATAGGGCAGAATTCACCCTCCTACCGCATCGTAATTGTGCGCGAGGATGCCGGTGACATCGACAAGGTGATCGCCAAACTCTCGGACCTGATCCCCCTGAACGAGGATGAGATTGAGCGCGCGCGCACGGAAATGCGACGCTCGGCCCCGTTCCTGCCAGTCACATTGGTCGATCAGGTGACGTGGGAAGATATCTCGAAAGTCGCGGTGAACGCCCCGGCCCTACCAGGGGTCACGCCCGAGGTCGGGCAAACCCGGCAATACCCGCGCTATGAGGATTTCGCCCATATCGTCGGCTATGTCGGCCCGGTCAGCGACTATGACCTCAGCCAGATCGAAGACCCCGAGCCAGTGCTGCGCATCCCCCGGTTCCAGATCGGCAAGGTCGGGTTGGAAGCCAAGCAAGAGATCGACCTGCGCGGCAAAGCAGGCTCCAAGCGGGTCGAGGTTAACGCCACCGGCCGCGTCATGCGTGAGTTGGACCGGCAGGAGGGCCAACCGGGCGCCGATTTACAACTCTCGGTCGACGCGGACCTGCAGCAATACGCTCAGGCACGACTTGCCGGAGAAAGCGCCGCCGCCGTTGTCATTGATTGCGAAACCGGCGATCTGCGGGCAATGGCCTCGGCCCCCAGCTTCGACCCCAACCTGTTCGTGCGCGGTATCTCGGTCGCGGATTACCAGATCCTCACGCAGGACAAATATCGCCCCTTGGCCAACAAGACGGTTCAGGGCACATATCCGCCTGGATCGACCTTCAAGATGGTCACTGCGCTGGCCGCACTTGAGGCCGGCGTCGTTGGCCCCGGTAGCACTGTTTATTGCCCCGGCCACCTCAAGGTCGGTAGTCGTCGTTTCCACTGCTGGAAGCGCGGAGGTCACGGCACTGTCGACCTCAATACTTCGCTCAAGCGCAGTTGCGACGTTTATTACTACGACGTTGCGCTGAAGGTTGGCATCGACAAAATCTCAGAAATGTCGCGAACCCTTGGGCTCGGCATCAAGCATGACATCCCCATGTCCGCCGTTCGGGCAGGTTTGGCTCCTAATCAGGAGTGGAAGCTGAAAACCCATGGTGAGGAATGGTTGAGCGGCGATACGGCCAACGCCTCGATCGGTCAAGGATTCATGCTGGCTTCGCCAATGCAGCTGGCCGTGATGACCGCGCGGATCGCCACGGGGCGGGCCGTGACACCGCGTCTGGTCCGCTCGATTGATGGGGTCGAACAGCCAACCGGCGCGGGTGAGCCGCTTGGGATCAGCCCAGCCAATCTGAACTACATCCGCGAGGCGATGTGGTCAGTATCGAACGACCGGCGTGGCACGGCCTATCGCAGCCGGATCATCGCCGATGACCTGCGCATGGCGGGCAAGACCGGCACCAGTCAGGTGCGCAACATCACCAAAGCGGAACGTGCCGCAGGTGTGATCCGCAATGAGGACCTACCCTGGGAGCGGCGAGACCATGCGCTGTTCGTCAGCTTCGCGCCTTACGACAAGCCCAAATACGCCATCGCGGTTGTGGTCGAACATGGCGGCGGTGGCTCCAAGGCGGCGGCCCCGGTCGCGCGCGACATCATGCTTCAGGCGCTTTACAACGGCACCCCACCGCTCGAGGCCTACCCGGCCGGAGATCGAGAACGCATCAAGGAGCAGCAGAAACGGCTCGAGGGCGACCGCCGCCCCAAAGCGCGCCCCAGCGAGAAGGACCGCGCATGAGCTATCTTGAATATGCGGTCAAATCCACGCCATCGGGGTTCCGAAAATTCCTGTACATGAACTGGCCGCTGACGCTGTTGCTGATCAGCACGGCCAGTGCCGGGTTCCTGATGCTGTATTCGGTGGCCGGTGGTTCGTGGATGCCGTGGGCCGAGCCTCAGATCGAACGTTTCGGGCTGGGCCTGGCAGTGATGTTCATCGTCGCACTGGTGCCGATCTGGTTCTGGCGCAACATGTCGGTACTGGCCTATCTGGCCTCGATCGCGTTGCTGGTGTTTGTGGAGTTGTTCGGCACGATTGGCATGGGCGCACAGCGCTGGATCGACCTTGGGTTCATGCGTTTGCAGCCGTCCGAGGTGATGAAGGTCGCGCTGGTGATGTTGCTGGCGGCCTATTACGACTGGCTGCCCTCGCATAAAACCTCGCGTCCGCTCTGGGTTCTGATCCCGGTCATCCTAATCTTGATCCCTACCTTCATGGTACTGCGCCAGCCGGACCTTGGGACCTCGATCCTGCTGCTGGCCGCTGGCGGAGGGTTGATGTTTCTGGCCGGTGTCCACTGGGCCTATTTCGCGGCCGTGATCGCAGCCGTGGTCGGCTTGATTGCAGCTGTTTTCAATAGCCGAGGGACCGAGTGGCAGTTGCTGAAGGACTACCAGTTCCGCCGGATCGACACGTTTCTTGACCCCTCGACCGACCCGCTGGGCGCGGGCTATCACATCACCCAATCCAAGATCGCCCTGGGATCGGGTGGATGGAATGGGCGCGGCTTCATGCAGGGCACGCAATCACGGCTGAACTTCTTGCCTGAAAAACACACCGATTTCATCTTCACCACATTGGCCGAAGAATTCGGCTTTGTCGGTGGCATCACCCTATTGGTGCTTTATGCTCTGATCCTGATCTTCTGCATGGTCACGGCGCTGTCGACCAAAGACAGGTTCTCGTCGCTGGTCACCATGGGGATCGCGCTGAACTTCTTCCTGTTCTTTGCGGTAAATATGTCGATGGTGATGGGGCTGGCTCCGGTTGTCGGGGTGCCTCTGCCCATGGTCAGTTATGGCGGGTCGGCCATGCTGGTTCTGATGGCCGCCTTCGGCGTCGTGCAAAGCGCCCATATCCATCGCCCCCGCTGATCGGAAAGCCCCTCTATGCCCGTCAATATCCTGTTCTCCGCACGTCCTGAGCTTTGGCCGGTGTACCAGCCGCTTCTGACCGAGGGCCTGCGAGAGGCAGGCGTCGCGTTCAATCTGGCAACCGAATTCCCAGAGGATGAGGTGGACTACATCGTCTACGCCCCAAGCGGCGGGCTGCTGGATTTCACAACCTACACCCAACTGAAAGCGGTTCTGAGCCTCTGGGCCGGGGTCGAGCAGATCGCAGGGAACGAAAAGCTGACCGTGCCACTGGCGCGGATGGTAGATCATGGACTGACCCAAGGCATGACCGAATGGGTCGTGGGGCATGTGCTTCGCTATCACCTGGGGATGGACCAGCACATCAAAGTGCAAGATGGTGTGTGGTCGCCTGACGCGCCGCCATTGGCGAACGAACGTCAGGTCTGCATTCTGGGCCTTGGCGCATTGGGGCAGGAAGCCGCCCAAGCGCTGGCCGCATTGAATTTCAACGTCACCGGATGGAGTCGCACCCCCAAAGACATCCCCGGAGTAACCTGCCTGAGCGGCGAAGACGGATTGAGAGAGGCTCTGACAAAGGCCGAGATCGCCGTCCTCTTGCTGCCCGACACACCGGCGACCGAGAACACCCTGAACGCCGAAACACTTGCGCTGATGCCCAAAGGCGCGCGGATCATCAATCCGGGGCGTGGGCCTCTGATCGACGATGACGCCCTGTTGCAGGCGTTGAACACAGGCCAGATCGGACATGCCACGCTGGATGTGTTCCGGGTTGAGCCTCTGCCCGCCGATCATCCCTACTGGACGCATCCGAACGTGACGGTGACGCCGCATATCGCCTCGGAAACGCGGCCGGTCACGGCGGCGCAGGTGATTGTCGAGAATATCCGGCGCGGGGAAGCTGGCGAGCCATTTGTGCATCTGGTGGATCGCCAGCTGGGGTATTGATCCCCTGACATAAAGCGTTTCGGGTTTTACCTGAATCATCAAGTGACACGAATGTCCCGAGAACGCTGAAAGCGTGGCAGGATATTCGTGTCGCAGGTTTTAACCGAAGCGATCCAGAACCGGGGGCGAAGGGTTTAAGCTGCGATGAGGCCGCGCCCTTTCAGCAAAGCTTCGACATCAGGCATCCGGCCCCGGAAGGCCAGATACAGCTCCTCAGCCTCTCGCGAGCCGCCAGTGGACAGGATATTGTCTTCCAGAGCTTTGGCGCGTTCCGGATCAAAGGCCCCTCCGGCCTCCTCAAAGGCCTCGAACGCGTCGGCATCCATCACTTCGGACCACATGTAGCTGTAGTAGCCCGAGCTATAGCCATCGCCCGCGAAGACATGCGCGAAATGCGGGGTCGCGTGGCGCATGCTAATGGCTGCGGGCATACTGATACCGTTCAAGACCTCGGCCTGTTTCGCCATCGGGTCCGCCGGGGCCGCGCCTTCATGGAAAGCCAAGTCAACCAAGGCCGAGGCGACATATTCCACCGTCTGAAACCCCTGATCGAAATTCGCGGCCTTCAGAACTTTCTCAAGCATTTCCTGCGGCATTGCCTCGCCAGTGTCCGCGTGGGTGGCGAACTCGGCCAGAACCTCGGGGACTTCCAACCAATGTTCGTAAAGCTGGCTTGGCAGTTCGACAAAGTCGCGCGCCACGGACGTGCCCGAAATGCTTTCATAGGTCACATTCGACAGCATCTGATGCAGGGCGTGCCCGAATTCGTGGAACAAAGTGCGCGCATCGTCATAGGACAACAGTGCCGGATCGCCTTTCGCGAAGTTGCACACATTGATCACGACCGGAGCCTGTTCTTTGGGGAACTTCGCCTGTCCCCGCATCGCGCTGCACCATGCGCCTGATCTCTTGGACCCGCGTGCGAAATAGTCACCAATGAAGACCGCGATATGCTTGCCGTTGCGTGTCACCTCCCACGCCCGGCAATCGGGGTGGTAAAGCGGCGCGTCCAGCGGTTTGAACTCCAATCCGAACAGACGGTTGGCGCAGGCGAACGAGGCCTCGATCATCCGGTCCAGTTGCAGGTAGGGCTTCAGCGCGGCCTCATCCAGATCATGCTCAGCCTTGCGGCGTTTCTCGGCGTAGTAGCGCCAGTCCCACGCCGCCAGAGGGCCGTTGACGCCGTCCTCCTGCATCATCGCGGTCAGCACCTCGGCATCTGCGTCGGCGCGCGCCTTCGCAGGCTCCCACACTTGCATCAGCAGGTCGCGGACGCGGTCAGGCGAGCGGGCCATTTCGGTTTCCAGCTTGTAGTCGGCAAAGCTGTCATAGCCCAGCAGCTTGGCGCGTTCTTCACGCAGGGACAGGATTTCGGCGGCGATGTCGCGGTTGTCGGTCTCACCACCATTCGCCCCGCGCGCGGTCCAGGCGCGATAGGCTTTCTCGCGCAGATCGCGACGGGGGGAGAACTGAAGGAACGGCACAATGATTGACCGCGAGAGAGTGACTACGGGACCAGCGGCGCCCTTTTCCTGACCTGCCGCGCGTGCGGCATCGACAACGAAATCCGGCAGGCCCTGCAGGTCATCCTCGGACAGGTCCATGAACCAGTCGCGCTCATCCGCCAGCAGGTTTTGGGTGAAGGATGTTCCCAGTGACGCCAGCCGCGCTTTGATCTCTTGCATCCGGGCGTCCTGCTCGCCCTCCAACGCAGCACCAGCCCGGACAAAACCGCGATGAGACAGCATCAGCACGCGCGCCTGTTCATCACTCAGACCCAGATCATCGCGCCGCGCCCACAGGTCCGCCACGCGTTTGAACAGCGCCTTGTTCGAGGAGATCCCCGAGAAATGCGCCGCTAGCTTTGGCGAGAATTCTCGCTGCAATTCCTCACGTTTCGGATTGCTGTCCGCGCCCGCAACTGTGAAGAAAACCGACAGCACTTTGTCCAGTTGCTCACCCGCCGCCTCAAGCGCTTCGATCGTGTTGGCGAAACTCGGAGTTTCAGCGTTTGCAGCGATCACGTCGATCTGCGCGTTATGCGCCTGCAGTGCCTCATCCAGAGCAGGGGCGAAATCATCATCCGAAATCTTGGCAAAAGGGGCGAGTTCGAACGGAGTGGTCCAGTCGGACAGGATCGGGTTGGTCATTCAGATCTCCTTTGACCACAACCTAGGAAGGGCCGATCAGATGATCCAGAGCAACACGGCGTTTATTCACCACCCGCACCGCAAATCGGGCAGTCAGAGCGTTTGGACAGGGTGATTTTGCGGCTTTCCCCATAAAGCGCGTCATAGATCAGCATTTCGCCGCGCAGCGCTTGGCCAGCCCCGGTGATGACCTTGATCGCCTCAACCGCCATCATGGACCCAACCACACCCGGCAAGGGGCCGATAACGCCCGCCTCGGAACAGGATGGGGCCAGACCGGCCGCGGGGGCCTCCGGGAAAATACACTGGTAGCAGGGCGCACCCTTGGTCGGGTCGAAGACGCTCAGCTGCCCTTCCCATTGCGACAGTGCGCCCGAGATCAGCGGTTTGCCCAACGCAACGGCCGTGCGATTGGCCAAATAGCGGGTTTCGAAATTGTCGGTACCATCCAGGATCAGATCAAAGTCGCCCAATAGGTCTCGCGCGATCTCTTCACTCAGACGCCGATTGTAGGGCAGGACGGTGACGTTGGGGTTCTGAGCCTCCATCGCCTGCTGGGCCGAGAACACTTTGGGCATTCCGATATCGGCGTCGCGGTGAATGACCTGACGCTGAAGATTGGCGTTTTCGACCACGTCGTCGTCGATCACTCCGATCGTGCCTACACCCGCTGCAGCCAGATACTGCAAGGCTGGTGCGCCGAGACCCCCGGCCCCAATCACCAGCACGCGCGCTTTTTTCAACCGTTTCTGCCCCGGTCCACCCAGTTCGCGCAGAACGATATGGCGGGCATAGCGGTCCAGCTCTGTTTCAGCGAACCGGTCCGAGGGTTTGGCCTCGGTCTTGTCCGCTTCGGGCTGCGCCCGATTACGCAGCGCTTTCAGCCCCTTGCCATAGACCATGATCAGCGCAGCCGCTCCGGCCAGCATCAGCCACAGCGCTGCCGATCCTCCGGTTGCTTCGCGCAAGGGATGGCCGCTCGGCAAAACCAGATGCGACAGGATCACACCGGCCATAAGCACACTGACTGAGGTCACACGCGCCGTCCGGGACACGCCCGCGATATAGCCGACGCCCCAAAGACCCGCGGCAAGGACCAGAACCAGCAGCATCAGCCGCGCCCGGTTGAGCCGAACCCGCCAGCGCCACGCGCGGTCTCGCCAAGGGTTTCGGTTAGCTCGAACGTGGCTTGCACGACAGGCGCTACGATAAGCTGCGCGATGCGTTCTCCGTGGGTGACCTCGAAACGGTCCTGCCCTGCGTTCATAACGATCACCCCCAGCGGGCCGCGATAGTCGCTGTCGATGGTCCCCGGCGTGTTGGGCAGGGTGATGCCGTGCTTCAATGCCAGCCCGGAGCGTGGGCGGACCTGAGCCTCATAGCCCGCCGGGATCTCGATTCGCAGGCCGGTGGGGACAAGGGCGCGCTCCCCCGGATCCAGAAAGATCGACTCGCCGTCGGGCAGGTTGGCGCGTACATCAGCACCGGCCGCGCCCGAGGTCTCATATGAAGGCAGAGGAACAGAAACGTCTGCACCCTCTTCCCGGATCACGCGGATAGCTACCATCTGTATTCCTTCTGTCTCATTCGGCCAGCGCGTCGGCGATCTTTTGTGCCAAACGCGTGGCGACCATGTCTTTGCCCATGCGCGGCCAGCTCTCAGCCCCTTGATCCGAGATCAGGACGACCGCATTTTCCGAGCCCCCCATGATGCCGGTCGCCGGGCTGACGTCGTTTGCCACGATCCAATCGCATCCCTTGCGGGCGCGCTTTGCAGTCGCGTTGTCAATCACATCATCGGTTTCCGCTGCAAAGCCCACAACCAGATCAGGGCGACCCGCACCCATCTGCGAGACGCGTTTCAGGATGTCGGGATTCTCGGCGAACTCCAGCGAGGGCAGACCATCACGGCTTTTCTTTAGTTTCCGATCCGAGGCGGTGGCCACTTTCCAGTCGGCGACCGCTGCGGCAAACACACCTGCATTCACAGGGAGCGCCGCATCCACTGCGTCCGACATCTGCTGTGCTGTCTCGACCTGCACGACCTGCACGCCTTGGGGCGGCGGAACGTCGGCGGGACCAGTGACAAAAACCACATCAGCCCCAAGCGCCGCCAAGGCGCGGGCAACGGCAGTCCCCTGCGCCCCGGATGAGCGGTTGGCGATGTAGCGCACCGGATCAATCGGTTCATGTGTCGGGCCAGAGGTTACAAGGATGCGTTTACCTTTCAACGGCCCGTCGGCCAGTTGCGCCTCAACGGCAGCAACGATCTCTAGCGGTTCGGACATCCGGCCCGGGCCATATTCGCCACAGGCCATGTCGCCCTCGTTGGGTCCTACAAAGCGTATGCCGTCCTGCTGCAATTGTTTCAGATTTCGCTGGGTCGCCGGGTGATCCCACATGCGGACATTCATCGCAGGCGCGCACAAAACCGGCGTATCCGTGGCCATCAGCAGGGTCGAGGCCAGATCGTTGGCCAATCCTGCCGCCATCTTGCCCATCATATCTGCGGTGGCTGGGGCAACCACGATCAGGTCAGCCGAGCGCGACAGCTGGATATGCCCCATCTCGGCCTCATCGGTCAGGTCGAAGAGATCGCGATAGGCTTTCTGACCGGAGAGCGCGGAGACCGACAGCGGCGTCACGAACTCCTCAGCGGCGCGGGTCAAAACGGGAGTGACTTGCGCACCGCGCTCTTGCAGCCGTCGGATCAGATCGAGCGACTTATAGGCCGCAATGCCACCGCCGATGATCAGCAGAATGCGTTTGGATGCCAGCATGTTCAGCCCTTCCCGTCCCGGTCGGTCCTGACATTAGGCAAGGCCACCGGGTAGTTCCAGCGGTTAATTCTGCGTCTCAAACGCTTTGCAAGGGTCTTCACGCTCTATTTCCGGGCTGTCGATCACCGCATCGAAGGTCCCGTCAATTGCGCCGCCTTCGGACTGGCCTAGCACAAAGACCTTCAGCCCAGGCTTCAGGCGCGACAAAAAGGTCGGGATGCCCCGGTCTGTCCTAGCGTGGCCATTGCCGGTGATCACAGCAATCGGACCACCGGTTTCTTCGTCCGCGCGCAGGATCGCTCGGGTGAGCACCGCGTCTCGCAGACGTTGGATCGAGACCATTTGCGGCAACATTTCGGCTGGCAGAGCATCGCAATGGGCAGCCAGTTGATCCGCCTCGCGCGCGGCTTGATCTTCTGGCGACAGAGGAACGGTCAGGCCATAGCGCGCAGCGTCTGCACCAAGGGCCGTGGCCGCACCTTTTTCCATCGCGGCGCGCGCAGCTGTGCGTGGAACCATGGCGCCATAGACTGGCGCGTCCGACGCCTGAAAGACTGGGTAATACATACTCAGTGGGGGCCAGCCAGACTCCGCCCAGCGCAGGATGCGAGACAATTCCTCTGGGTTGGAGGCGGCTGTCTGAGCCAGACGCTGCGCGCCTTCTTCGGTTACCATCTCCCACACCACAGCCGACGGAGCGATCGCGCCCAACGCCTCGGTCTGCACAAGGTGGTGACGCGGATTGTCGTGAATTTCACCAAGAATCACCACATCTGCGTCCTGCATGGCTGCCAGGACATCATCGGGGATCAACTCACCGGCTTGGACCGGGCGCACCGCGCTGGCTGTAAACGCCAGCACACACAACAGAATCGCAAATCTTGTCATGCGATGAAGTGTTGCACCTCACGCGATTGGGCTTCAAGGTTCTTGCGCATCTTGGTGAAGGCTGCGGCCTCAAGCTGCCGTACACGTTCCTTCGATAGACCCAGCTCATTCCCCAAGCTTTCAAGGGTCCGGGCCGGTTCGCGCAGCTTACGTTCACGCACGATAAATCTTTCGCGGTCATTGAGGGATTGCATCGCCATCAGCAACCATTCGCGCAGCTGCTCGGTGTCGTGGCGATGTTCGACCGCCTCGGCGGCCTGCTCACGATCATCTTCCAGCGCATCAATCCACTCGCGCCCATCTTCATCCGCTGACTGCACCGCGTTGAGCGAAAAATCCGAGCCGGACAGACGCCCTTCCATCATCTCGACATCGCGCAAGGGCACACCGATTTCCGTAGCAATCATCTGGTGCAGCTGATGCCGATCCAACTCCTGCCCCTCGGTGGCGGCTTCACGTTCCAATCGTGCCTGAACGCGGCGCATGTTGAAGAACAGGGATTTCTGGGATGAGGTCGAACCGGTCCGCACCATCGACCAGTTACGCATCACGTAATCCTGGATGCTGGCTTTGATCCACCACACCGCATAGGTCGAGAACCGCACACCGCGATCAGGGTCAAACTTGTCTGCGGCTTTCATTAATCCAAGACCGGCCTCTTGGATCAGGTCGTTCATCGGAGCGCCGTAGCGCTTGAACTTGGCCGCCATCGAAATAGCTAGACGCATGTAGGCGGTGATCAGTCGGTGCAGTGCTTGTTCGTCGCGGTTGTCACGCCACGCATAGGCCAGTTGCAATTCGGTTTCCGCGTCCAGCAGTTCGGCCTTCATCGCTTTGCGGGACATCGAGAAATCGGATGCGTTGTCCAGTGCCATGAAAATCTCCCTTTTTGTAGGCATCAGCCGGGCTTGCCTTGCCGACTTAGGGTCGATACGCAGATCATCACCAAGTGGATCACCAGAAAGGTAAGAATTGTGACCGCCAATTTAACCTTTGTGCTGGGAGGAGCCGCATCGGGAAAGTCGGTCTATGCTGAACAACTGGTTGTATCCTCAGGGAAAAACCGGGTCTACCTTGCGACATCACAAGTGTTTGATGGCGAGATGCAGCAAAAGATCGATCGCCACATCGAACAACGCGGGTCCGGTTGGGAAACCATCGAGGCACCGTTGGACCTTGCCCAGGTTTTAGCGGAACTGAGTCCTGACCAAGCCTGCCTGATTGACTGCGCCACGATGTGGCTGACCAATCACCTGCTGGCCGAGAACGATCTGGAACAGGCCCAGACCCAACTGCTGAGCGCCCTGCGCAGCTGCCCGGCGCAGCTTGTTATCGTCTCGAATGAGGTTGGTCACGGCATCGTGCCCGAAAACGCCCTCGCCCGCCAGTTTCGCGAAGCGCAGGGCCGGCTGAACATCGCGCTAGCAGCACAGGCCGACCAGGTGGTTCAGGTCACCGCGGGGCTGCCGATGGTCTTGAAGGGACAATTGCCATGACGCGTCTGCACCTGGTCCGCCACGGTCCTACCCATGCTAAAACGATGGTCGGCTGGTCCGATCTCCCCGCCGATCTGAGCGATCAGGCCGCGCTTCAGCGATTGCATGATCACATCCCTGCGGACGCGGTTGTTGTCTCATCCGACCTGTCGCGCGCGGCGGATACGGCAACGGCGATCCAAGGCCAGCGCCTGCGCCTGCCCCACCATCCTGACCTGCGCGAGATCAACTTCGGCACATGGGAGCTGCGCGGTTTCGCCGAAATCGAAGCCGAAGACCCCGAGCTTGCCTTTGCCTATTGGGACAATCCCGGCGAAGTGCGACCGCCGAACGGAGAAAGCTGGAACGACGTCCGCGCACGCGTCGACAAAACCGTGGATGCGCTGATGGCTGCATATGAGAGCGCGGATTTGGTCATTGTTGCCCATTTCGGAGTGATCCTGACGCAAGTACAGCGCGCTTTGGATATTGAGGCGCAACAAGCGTTTTCACACCGGATCGACAATCTGTCGGTTACCCAAATCGCCTATAACGCGGGCGAATGGTCCGTCGGCGCCATCAATCATCTTCCGTGATCCGACAGGTCACAAATCACTGATTTACGAGCGCTTCCGGCTCCGTCATCCTTTGATCATGACCTATGACCTCTTTGTCGGTGACCGCCTGTTTTCCAGCTGGTCCATGCGCGGCTGGTTGATGCTCGAGAAGTTCGGCCTGCCCTATCGTAGCCACTTAGTTGGCCTCTATTCCGGCACCATGGCCGCGGATTTGGAATCCCTTGCCCCGGCCCGTCTGGTCCCTGCTCTGCGTCTGCCCGATGGTACGGTTGTGGGCGAAAGCCTCGCGATGGCCGAGACATTGGCTGAACGCCACCCCGAAGCTGGGTTTTGGCCATCAGACCCAGCCGCGCGCGCAACCGCCCGTTGGCTCTGCGCCGAAATGGTCGCGGGTTTTACTGCACTGCGCAGTGAATGCCCGATGCAGTTGGCGCATGTTTGGAAGGGTTTTCAGCCGTCACCGGACACTTTGAAAGACCTCGCCCGGATTGAGAGTCTTTGGGCGCATGCCCGGACGATCTCAGGCGCGTCAGAGGGGCCGTTGTTCGGAGCCTACTCGCTGGTCGATGTCTTCTACACCCCTGTCGCTGCTCGGATCATTGGGTATGATCTGCCGGTCTCAGCCGAAAATCGCAACTATTGCCTCAGCCTGCTGTCGGACACATCGGTCCGACAATGGCGCGCGATGGGGCTAACCGTTCAATACGATCCGTACCCCTACCCGGAACACTACCCCTCGGCCCACTGGCCAGTTGGCGAACCGTCCGAGGCACGACCCGCCGACGAAGGCCCCTCGGTCAACGCGCACTGCCCGTATTCCGGCGACCCGGTCACCGATTTCCTCGACCTCGACGGCCATCGCTGGGGGTTCTGCAACGCGTTCTGCCGCGACAAAACAGTCGCCGACCCGGGCGCATGGCCCAAATTCACCGCAATGCGCGCAGCCGTTAACCATTCTTAAACCTCGGCCATGGCAGCAACGTCCTGTTAACCAAGAACAGGATTGCCATGGTTGCCCGCGCTCACACGGTTGCGTTTCAAGGGGTTGATGCCCGCCCGGTCGAGGTGCAATGCGCCGTCTCACCGGGCCTACCCGCCTTTTCAATCGTCGGTCTGCCGGACAAGGCGGTATCCGAGGCGCGAGATCGAGTGCGCAGCGCGCTTGGTTCCATGGCCATCGCCTTGCCGTCAAAGCGGATCACCATCAACCTGTCCCCCGCTGACCTGCCCAAAGAGGGCAGCCATTTCGACCTTCCCATCGCCGTCGCCCTCCTGTCCGCTTTGGAAATCATCCCAGCAGACGCGGCCGAGGGCACTGTTGCGTTAGGCGAATTATCCTTGGACGGGTCGCTGGTTCCAGTCGTAGGCGCTTTGCCCGCCGCGATGACAGCTGCGGCCGAGGATCGCGCCCTGCTCTGCCCCCGCGCCTCAAGCGCCGAGGCTGCATGGGTGGACGCCACTCAGGTAATCGGAGCCGGTTCGCTGGGTGACGTGGTGCGCCATTTCTCGGGCCAGGCCCCATTGGCAGCGGCCAAACCGGGCGAAGTCAGCCTGTCCTCCAACACCCGCGATCTGCGCGACGTCAAAGGACAGGAACGCGCCAAACGCGCGCTTGAGATCGCTGCGGCGGGAAGGCACCACCTGATCATGATCGGCACGCCGGGATCGGGCAAATTCATGATCGCCGCGCGCCTGCCCGGCATCCTGCCGCCTTTGACCCCGATCGAGGCGCTGGAAACGTCGATGATCCAATCCCTCTGCGGATTATTGGACGAAGGCGGCATCAACCGGACGCGGCCCTTTCGCGAACCGCATCACACTGCCTCGATGGCGGCGATTGTCGGCGGTGGGCGGGGTGCAAAACCCGGAGAGATCTCTCTGGCCCACAATGGGGTACTGTTCATGGATGAGTTCCCCGAGTTCCCTCGCACCGTTTTGGAAACCCTGCGCCAACCGATTGAGACGGGAGAGGTCATGGTTGCCCGCGCCAACGCCCATGTGAAATATCCCTGCCGTTTCATGCTGGTCGCGGCAGCCAACCCGTGTAAATGTGGGTACTTGACCGATCCGTCCCGCGCTTGTTCCCGCGCACCTGGCTGTGGTGAGGACTACCTGAACCGCATCTCAGGCCCATTGATGGACAGGTTCGATATGCGCATCGAGGTGCCTCCGGTAGCGTTCACCGACCTTGATCTGCCGCCGTCTGGCGACAGTTCGGCCACCGTGGCTACGCGTGTGGAGCAGGCCCGCGCCGTTCAGGCCGCTCGGTTTGAAGGTCACGAGGGCGTACGTCAAAACGCTGATATCGAAGGAAAATTACTGGAAGAAGTCGCCACCCCAGATGCTGAGGGCAAAGAGCTGTTGCTCAAGGCCGCCGACCGGTTCGGCCTGTCAGCACGCGCATTCCACCGCATCCTACGGGTCGCGCGAACCATAGCTGATCTTGATGGCTCCCCTGATATCCGGCGACCACACGTGGCCGAAGCGCTAAGTTTTCGGATCGGCGCACGGGCCATGGCTTAGATGTTCGCACTCAGTTTGTTGCGAGGCTGTTTGGGGTACAAATTACGGCGGAACTGATCATTGCCCGTTGTCCTAGACAAGTCCGGTAGCTTACCGCTTGCGCCATGTTCAAGCGAAGAAATCGACCTTCAGTGCAACCGTGCATTCCAATGAACGGACCGCATCGAAAACCTAATCGCCGCCCAACGCCTGTAGCGCTTAGACTTTGGCCTCAATCGCCTGCCAGATCTTTTCAGCGATGTTCTCACCGTTGAAGCGCTCAAGCTCTTGAATGCCGGTGGGGGAGGTGACGTTGATCTCGGTCAGGTAGTCTCCGATCACGTCGATCCCGACAAAGATCTGACCTTTTTCTTTTAGCAGAGGCCCAATGGCCGCGCAGATTTCGAGATCCCGCTCGGTCAAACCGATCTTTTCGGGTCGCCCTCCGACATGCATATTGGAACGCGTCTCACCTTCGGCCGGGACGCGGTTGATGGCACCCACCGGCTCTCCGTCCACGAGAATCACACGTTTGTCGCCGTTCTTCACATCCGGCAGGAATTTCTGAACAATCAACGGCTCGCGCGAGAATCCGGTGAACAGCTCATACAGCGAGGTCAGGTTGCGGTCATTGGCATCCAACCGGAACACCCCAGCCCCTCCATTTCCATAGAGAGGTTTCAGGATGATGTCCTGATGCTTGTCCTTGAAGGCCTTGATGGTCTGCATATCCCGCGCAATCGTGGTCGGAGGGGTCAATTCGGGGAAATCCAGAACCAGCAGTTTTTCGGGGTAATTGCGTACCCAGAACGGGTCATTGACCACCAATGTCTGCCCCTTCAACCGATCCAGCAGATGCGTCGAGGTGATGTAATGCATGTCGAACGGCGGGTCCTGACGTAGCCACACCACGTCAAACTCAGCCAGATCAACTTCACGCTCGGGACCCAGGATCGCGGGATCTCCAGCAACGCGCTGAACTTGCATGTCCTGTCCTCGCGCGGTGATCCGCCCCTCCTGATAGGCCAATTGATCCGGCCCGTAGAAGAACAGCTCATGCCCGCGGGTCTGCGCCTCTTCCGCAAGGCGGAAAGAGCTATCGGCGTTGATATCCACGGCCCCGATCGGGTCCATTTGAAAGGCGATTTTCATGGCATGTCCCTCAACTTCACGCCAGATACATGGCGCAGCAGGCCGAGGGGTTCAATGGGGCTTAGACCGGTCCGAAGGCGTTTTCGATGATTTGAACAGCGCCTGTGCCATCGACTAGCGCCGCGTCGAACCGAACATTCGTCAATTGCCCGTCCGGTTCATTTTCAAGAAACTGCGCCGCTGATGCGCAGATACGCTGGGTCTGCCGTGGGGTGATCCGAGCCGCAGCCCTGTCGAAACTGGTGCTTTTCTTGACCTCAATGAAAACGAGCCCTTCGTCACCCCGCGCAATCAGGTCAATCTCACCCCCGGTACTGCGCCAGCGTCTGTGAGCGATCGAGAATCCACGGCGTTCATAGTCGGCTGCAACCCGCAATTCCGCAGATTGCCCTGCATGATAAGATACCGACCCCCGCACCGCACGCTGCGCCATGTCATCCCTTTCCCAGTTTGAGGGCCTGCTGGTAAATGGGGCGTCGAGGAAGATCATACATCTTTGACACCAAATCCGCCGCATCCCGAACCGAATGGGTTTGCAAGGCCTGTTTCAAAGCCTCTTCTACGTCAGATTCGTTAACGCTTGGCGAATGGCTGCGATCCACCAGCAGAACGACCTCACCCTTGGGGGTTTGGTCTCGGTAGGCCTCTGCCAGGTCTTGCAAAGAGCCACGTCGGACTTCCTCGAACTTCTTCGTCAGCTCGCGGCACAAAGCCGCCTGCCGGTCGGAGCCGAGGATGTCGGACAGATCGGACAAGCATCCAGCCACGCGCTTGGGTGACTCGTAGAACACCAGCGTTCCGGGAATATCCCGCAGCGCCTCGATTCGGCTGCGACGAGCGCCAGACGCATTCGGTAAAAAGCCCGCAAAAAAGAACGCATCCGTTGGCAGACCCGCCAGCGTCAGCGCCGTCAGCGCGGCGGACGGGCCCGGAGCGCAAGTGACGGTGTGCCCGGCCTCGGCCGCCTGCCGCCCTAAATCGTAGCCTGGATCGGCGATCAGCGGCATACCGGCCTCGGACGCATAGGCAACGGATTGCCCTGCAGCCAAAGCATCCATGATCTTGCCGCGTGCGCCTGCTCCACTGTAGTCGTGATACGCCTGAATGCGACGTCCACCCAAGGGGATACCGTGGATTTCCATCAACCGGCGTAGACTGCGGGTGTCTTCCGCCGCGATCATGTCGGCCGAAGCCAGCACATCCAACGCCCTGAGCGTAATATCGCGCGCCGTACCGATCGGAGTGGCAACAAAATACAGGCCAGCAGCCAAACTTATGTTTTGGAAATTCAAAGCTGGACCCTCACAGCGTGACGTTTATTATCGCGGCTCGATAGAACAGCAGCGTCGCAAGCCGCCGGATCAGGGAGTTTTCTTTTAGATGTTTACCGTTTGCAAGTCCGTAAGCAAGTTGGCCAAAACCACGATCGCCCTGACCACCGCCGTTTTTCTGGCCGCATGTGAAACCACTGGCGTCGGCGGAGGCCCCTCGATCAACACCTCGGAACCGGTGCCCGTTGCGCTTCTGGTTCCGCGCGGATCAGGCCAGTCCGGCGACGCGGCGCTGGCGCAAAGCCTTGAAAATGCAGCACGTCTGGCGATGTCGGACCTGCCGAACGTCCAGATTGACCTGCGTGTCTATGATACGGCGGGTAATGCTGGCACGGCCTCAGGCGTGGCGCAACAGGCTGTGGCTGACGGTGCCAAGATCATCATCGGACCGGTCTATGCACAGGCGGCCAACGCGGCCGGCCTTGCGGTGCTGAACAACAACGTGAACGTCCTGTCCTTCTCGAACAACACCAGCATCGCGGGTGGAAATGTCTTTGTGCTGGGGCCGACATTCCAGAACACGGCCAATCGACTGGCCAATTATGGCGGAAGACAGGGCAAGACCGGAGCAATCATCGTACACAGCAATGACGCAGCCGGAGAGGCCGGCCGCTCGGCCATTGCCAATGCGCTGGCCAGCAGCAGCATGAACAACGCTGGCAGCGTCGGTTACGACCGGTCGCAGCAGGGCGTGATCAACGCGGTGCCCAACATCAAGTCCGCCATGGATTCGACGGGGGCGGACTCGGTCTTCCTGACTGCAACCACCGCAGGCGCGCTGCCCTTGTTCTCGCAATTGTTGCCCGAAGCGGGGGTTTCGCCATCGACCTCCCAGTATATCGGTCTGACACGGTGGGACATTCCGGCCCAAACGCTGGAACTGCCCGGCGTTCAGGGCGGTTGGTTTGCCCTGCCTGATCCCGCAAAAGCGCAGGCCTATCGTCAGCGCTACAATGCGACCTATGGCGAAGCACCTCATCCGATCAGCGGATTGGCCTATGATGGGATCGCCGCGATCGGGGCGCTTGTCAGCCAAGGCAAATCGAACGCTCTGACCGGGGCTGCGCTGACGCAGAGCGCCGGTTTCCAGGGTGTTGGCGGCATCTTCCGCCTGCGCTCGGACGGTACCAATGAACGCGGTCTGGCGGTTGCCACGATCCAGAACAAACAGGTGGTTGTGATTGACCCTGCCCCGCAAAGCTTCTCAGGGGCCGGTTTCTGACCAGCCTCACCTGACTGCAGTGCCTGAAAACTCACTTATCTGCCCGCCAGAGGATATTTTCGACGGCGCCCGCGTTGACGCTCAGCTTGCTGCAGCGTTCGAGGCAGGCACTGACAACTCCACGCTGCGTGCTGAAACGGTGCGCATTCTGCGTGAGGCGCAAAAGGCCGGGCGCGCCGCCATCGCCGAGGCGTTTGCCGCCCGCCCATTCGACGCGCGCCCTCTGACCCGGTCCTATACTTACCTCACGGATTGTCTGGTCGGCACTGCGATGCGCGTCGCCAGCGAGCATCTGCACCCTCTGGCCACCCCGACACAGGGGGAACGCATCGCTGTTCTGGCGGTCGGCGGCTATGGGCGCGGTGAGATGGCACCCGCCTCGGATGTCGATCTGCTGTTTCTGACGCCCTATAAGATCACCGCCTGGGCCGAGAGCGTGATTGAATCCATGCTCTATATCCTATGGGATCTGCGCCTGAAGGTCGGCCATTCCTCGCGCACGATCAAGGATTGCCTGCGTCTCGGGACCGAAGACTTCACCATCCGGACCGCGATGCTGGAACAGCGCTATTTGGCAGGAGACACGCGTTTGGCCTGGGAGCTGGACCAACGCCTCAAGGCCGATCTGTTCAAGGGGACTGAGCGAGAGTTCATCGAGGCCAAGCTTCAGGAACGCGACGAACGCCATCTGAAACAGGGTCAACGCTACGTGGTCGAACCCAATGTGAAAGAGGGCAAAGGCGGGCTGCGCGATCTGCAATCGCTCTACTGGATCGCGAAATACATCTATGGTGTGCAAGACGTGGCCGAGCTGGTCCCGCTGGGCCTGTTCACACCCGATGAATTCAAGACCTTTGCCGAGGCCGAGAATTTCCTCTGGGCCGTACGCTCGCACCTGCATCTGGTGACGGGGCGCCCGACCGAGCAGCTGACCTTCGACATGCAGGTCGAGGTCGCGGCGCGCATGGGCTATGAAGACCGGGCCGGGCGGCGAGCCGTCGAAGTGTTCATGCAGCGGTATTTCCGCCATGCCACCAGCGTAGGGGAATTGACACGGATCTTCCTGACCAAGCTGGAAGCCCTGCACATGAAAGGCGCTCCGCTGCTGGAGCGGATTTTCCGCCGCCGCCCTCGGGTCAAACCCGGGTACAGCATGGTTCATGGTCGTCTGGACATTGCCGATCCGGATACATTCCTGACCGACAAGCTGAACATGTTGCGCCTGTTCGAGGAAGGCCTGCGCACAGGCATGCTGATCCATCCGGATGCTATGCGGCTGGTCACGGCCAATCTGCACCTGATCGACGAAGATATGCGCAACGACAAGGAAGCCCAGCGAATCTTCCTCGACCTGATGCTGAAACATGGCAACCCGGAACGCGCCCTGCGCCGGATGAACGAACTTGGGGTGCTATCAGCCTTCATACCCGAGTTCGAACCCATCGTAGCGATGATGCAGTTCAATATGTATCACAGCTACACGGTGGACGAGCATATCATCCAGTGCATCGTCAACCTCGCCCAGATCGAACGCGGAGAGCTTGTTGAATCGCTGCCGCTGGCGTCCTCGATCCTTGAAGGGGGCGTGAACCGCAAAGTCCTCTATGTTGCGCTGCTGTTGCACGATATCGCCAAGGGCCGGCCTGAAGATCACTCGATCCTCGGAGCACAAATCGCGCGGAAAGTGGCACCCAGGCTGGGGCTGAACAAATCCGACGCCGAAACCGTCGAATGGCTCGTGCGCTATCACCTGCTGATGTCGGACATGGCGCAGAAACGCGATATCTCGGACCCTCGGACCGTACGGGATTTTGCCAAGGCTGTGCAAACGGTCAAACGGCTGGATCTGCTGACCGTGCTGACCGTCTGTGACATTCGCGGTGTCGGGCCCAATACGTGGAACAACTGGAAAGCAACGTTGCTGCGCGCGCTGCATGCGGAAACCAAACGTGCCTTGGAAACCGGCATGGAGGATCTGAACCGTGCCAATCGCGGGGCCGAGGCCAAGAAACTTCTGCGCGCAGAACTGGCCGAATGGTCCAAGGCCGATCTGAAGACGGAAACCGGGCGGCACTATGCTCCGTACTGGCAGGGCCTGAACGTCTCGACCCATGTGGAATTTGCCGAGATGCTACGGGCGCTGGAACACAGCGGCGATCCCGGCGCGATGGAAATCCGCCTGCACCCGGACGAGGATCGAGACGCCACCCGCGCCTGCTTTGCCATGGGTGATCACCCCGGTATCTTTGCGCGGATCGCCGGGGCCTTGGCCTTGGTCGGTGCTAACGTCGTGGATGCCCGCAGCTACACGACCAAGGATGGCTATGTAACGGATGCGTTCTGGATACAGGATGCCGAAGGTCACCCGTTCGAAGCCAGCCGTCTGCCGCGTCTGACCCAGATGATTCACAAAACGCTGAAAGGCGAGGTCGTGGCCCGCGACGCGCTGAAATCGCGCGACAAGATCAAGAAACGCGAACGCGCTTTCAACGTGCCGACCCATATCACCTTCGACAATGACGGGTCCGAGATCTACACGATCATCGAGGTCGATACCCGCGACCGCCCCGGCTTGCTTTATGACCTGACGCGCACGCTGGCAGCGGCCAATGTCTATATCGCCAACGCCGTGATCGCGACCTATGGCGAGCAGGTGGTGGATACATTCTACGTCAAGGACATGTTCGGGCTGAAATACCACTCGGAAAGCAAACAGCGCGGGCTTGAGACCAAACTGCGCAAAGCCATAACCGAGGGCGCCGAGCGAGCGGCGTCATGAAGCAGATCCGGCTGTTTTCCGGCTTCTTCACAGTCGGCTTCTGGACACTGGCCAGTCGCATTCTGGGCTTTCTGCGTGAAATCCTGCTGACCGCGTTCATCGGCCCCGGCCCGGTGATGGACGCCTTCGTCGCGGCTTTCCGTCTGCCCAACATGTTCCGCCGCTTCTTTGCCGAAGGCGCATTCAACGCAGCTTTCGTGCCGATGTTTTCCAAGCGGCTAGAAGGCGGAGAGAACGCGCAAGGGTTCGCGCAAGACGCCTTCAACCTTTTGGTCGCCGCGGTATTGGCCCTGGTCGGGCTGGCAATGGTCTTCATGCCGGGCCTCGTCTGGCTGACGGCCGAAGGGTTTTACGGCGATGAACGCTTTGATCTGGCCGTCGACTATGGCTATGTCGTCTTCCCCTACATTCTTTTCATGTCACTGGCGGCGCTGTTTTCGGGCGTTCTGAACGCGACCGGGCGGTTTGCTGCCGCCGCCGCAGCGCCGGTTCTTCTAAACATCTTCGCCTGCACCGCCCTGATCGCTGGCGCGATATCCGGAGGCGAGGTCATTCGCTGGCTCATCGCCGTGATCCCTTTGGCAGGTGTGGCGCAGTTGGCGTTGGTCTGGTTTGCCACCGAACGCGCCGGTATCCGCATACGTTTTGGGTTGCCGCGTCTGGCGCCCGAGATGCGGAATATGGTCCGCATCGCCGTACCCGCCGCCTTGGCCATGGGGGTGACGCAGGTCAATCTGGTCGTAGGGCAACTCGTGGCCTCAAAGACCGAGAAAGCTGTCAGCTGGTTATTTGCTGCAGATCGTCTGTATCAGCTGCCTCTGGGCGTCGTTGGGATTGCCATCGGAATCGTGCTGCTGCCCGACCTGTCTCGCCGCTTGCGCGCGGATGACAAAGCAGGCGCGCGCAATGCGTTTTCGCGGGCCGGAGAGTTCATGTTGCTGCTCACCCTGCCCTCGACCGTAGCCTTCCTGATCATCCCGAACCCGCTGGTGTCAGTCCTGTTTCAGCGGGGCCAGTTCACCGCCGAGGATACAGCCGCAACAGCCCTGGCCGTTGCAATCTATGGCATCGGCCTGCCCGCATTCATGCTACAGAAGCTGCTGCAACCGCTGTATTTCGCGCGCGAGAACACGCGGTCTCCGTTCCACTATGCTTTGGTGGCAATGATCGTCAACGCGGCGCTTGCCTTCGGTCTTTACCCGATTTTCGGATGGATTGCCCCTGCCATCGCAGCCTCTGCCGCTGGCTGGGCCATGGTTGGCTTACTGGCCTTCGGCGCGCGGAATATGGGCGATGAGACTCGGTTCGACGACCGCTTCCGGCGGCGCGCGGGGCGGATCATCTTGGCATCTGTCGGGATGGGCGCGGTGTTGTTTGCCGCCATTCAACTGTTCGGCTGGACGCTTGATGTGCCCGGGTGGCGCTATCTGGCTCTGCTTGCGCTGATCATGGTTGCAGCGGTCAGCTACTTCGCATTTGGCCACCTGTTGGGGGCATTTAGACTGTCCGAGTTCAAAACGGCCCTGCGCCGGTCATGATTAATCACGCCGGATGCGGCCCTTGATCCGCGCCCAACCACCCGGCGCCAAAAAGAAGGACAGGCCGAACCCGGTGGCAAAACCGCCCAGATCGGCCACCCAATCGGATGTGCCGCCAAAGATCAGGCCAAACAGCAGCTGAATGCCCATCAGCACCGCAATCAACTGAAATGCCCGCGCCTGATTGGCCCCAACCAAAGAAAGTTTGCGCCACAGCAACCAAGTAAATGCCCCGATCAACCCGTAGACCGGTGGGAACCCTCCGAGCAGCGGATAAGACGGGTCCAGAAACAGCGCATAGGCGAGCGCGCCACCAACACCCGACAGAACGAAGATCAGCAGCATCGGAAAGCCGCCAAAGACCTCACCCACCATCTTGCCCATTGCCAGCACGAACACGCAGACAAAAACCGCCTGCGTAAAACTGCCCGAAACGAACGGATAGGTCACAAAGCGGATAACATGCTCGAACGGCCAGCGCCCGTTCTGGACCATCCAATCGAAGATATCGGCCGAGAACGCGTAGCTCTGCAGCGCATCCAGCCGCCATCCGACCGCGCCGGGCCCTCCGACCAGACCCCGGGCGCCCAGCGTAAACGCCAGTTCGATCCCCATGATGAACAGAACCAAGGCCACCACGACAGGCGGCAGAGGGTTCACGGCGGGTGTATAATGCTCACTGCTCATTGGGCTGGCCTTTCGCGGCTGTTGACGTCCCTTGGCCTCATGGGTAAGCGACGAGGGCTGATTTTTCCAGACGGGAGTTCCCTTCGATGACCCAGACCCAATTCACGCCGCGCGTGTTTTCCGGCATCCAGCCTTCGGGCGGGCTGACCTTGGGCAACTATCTGGGCGCGATGAAGCGCTTTGTGGATATGCAGGGGCCAGAGTTCGAAACCATCTATTGCATGGTCGACCTGCATGCGATCACCGTCTGGCAGGACCCCGCCGCCTTGTCGCACAACACGCGCGAACTGTGCGCGGGCTATATCGCGGCGGGCATCGACCCGGAACAATCCATCCTGTTCAACCAAAGCCAGGTGCCCGAACATGCGCAACTGGCGTGGATCTTCAACTGCGTGGCCCGTATGGGCTGGATGCAGCGCATGACCCAATGGAAGGACAAGGCGGGCAAGAACACGCAAAACGCCTCGCTGGGCCTGTTTGCCTATCCGGCGCTGATGGCCGCGGACATTCTGATCTATCACGCGACCCATGTTCCTGTGGGTGAGGACCAGAAACAGCATCTTGAGCTGACGCGCGACATCGCGATCAAATTCAACAACGATTTCGGCGTCGACTTCTTCCCGGTCACCGAACCCGTGATCGAAGGGGCGGCCACACGGGTCATGAGCCTTCGTGACGGCTCCAAGAAGATGTCCAAGTCTGATCCGTCAGACATGAGCCGCATAAACATGACCGACGATGCGGACACGATCGCCAAGAAAATCCGCAAGGCCAAAACCGACCCGGATGCCTTGCCCTCAGAAGTCGACGGTTTGGAAGATCGCCCTGAGGCGCGCAATCTGGTCAATATCTACGCCGCGCTCAGCGACAGCTCGGCCGCGCAGGTGCTGGCCGATGTTGGCGGCAAGCAGTTCGGTGAGTTCAAACCGATGCTCACGGAATTGGCGGTCGAAAAGCTGTCTCCGATCTCGTCCGAGATGGCCCGCCTGATGGGCGAGCAGTCCGAGATTGACCAGATCCTTGCCCGTGGTGCGGAAAAGGCGCGCGCGATTGCTGCCCCGATCCTGAAACAAACCTACGAGATTGTGGGCATGGTCGGCGCTGCATCGCGCTGATTGCACTGGACCTTCGCCTGACGCCCTCCTAGGTTTGCCGAAAGCTGAGGGAGGGCGCTATGGCAGTCGGCAAGAATATCCGCACCTATTTCGAAGGCCAATGGCATGAAGGGGACGCACCGATCATGCGGGCGGCGGATCATGGATCGTGGCTTGGGTCCTCAGTCTTTGATGGCGCGCGCTACTTTGACGGCATGGCCCCTGACCTGCTGGCCCATTGCGCCCGGGTGAACCGCTCCGCCGAGGCGCTGATGCTGACCCCGACTGTAACGCCGGAACAGATGGTCGATCTGGTGCGCGAGGGGCTGCAATCCTATGGCCCGGATCAGGCTGTCTATATTCGCCCGATGTATTGGGGCATCCACGGAGACGTCACGGCCATCGTGCCCCAGAAAGACATTACCGGTTTCGCCATCTGTCTCGAAGAGATCCCAATGGCGCCCGAAACGGCCTCGGTAACGTTGACGACCACCCGGTTCCGCCGTCCGGTACTGGAATCCGCCGTGGTGAATGCCAAGGCCGGGTGTCTCTACCCGAACAACGCCCGGATGCTGACTGAGGCGCGCTCCAAAGGGTTCTCGAACGCGCTGGTCGCCGACGCGATGGGCAATGTGGCCGAGACCGCCACGGCCAATATCTTCATGGCCAAAGACGGTGAGGTCTTTACCCCCATGCCCAACGGCACCTTTCTGGCCGGGATCACGCGCGCACGGCACATCAAGAACCTGCGCGCCGATGGTTTTAATGTACATGAGTCAGTCCTCAGCTTTGATGATTTCCATGCGGCGGATGAGGTGTTCATGTCCGGCAACATGAACAAGGTGACGCCCGTGACCGCTCTGGACGACACGCAATATCAGGTTGGCCCTATCGCCCGTCGCGCCCGCGCGCTCTACTGGGATTGGGCAGCAAGCGAGCGCTAGGGATTTACCCGA
This sequence comes from Ruegeria sp. AI3, assembly GCF_056541245.1. Taxonomy (NCBI): domain Bacteria; kingdom Pseudomonadati; phylum Pseudomonadota; class Alphaproteobacteria; order Rhodobacterales; family Roseobacteraceae; genus Ruegeria; species Ruegeria sp. AI3. Next base: position 206,939 of record NZ_JBQFYA010000009.1, on the reverse strand, counting down.
GTTGCCAGCACGCTATCGGTCGGGCATGATCCCAGAAAATCAAGAGGACCCAAATGCGCAAGTTTCTCGTCATTCTGGATGACAGCCGCGAATGCCTGAACGCCATGCGTTTTGCCGCGATGCGGGCCGCGCATACCGGCGGCGGCGTGACAATCCTGTCGGTGATCCCGCCGGATGAATTCAATCACTGGATCGGTGTGGCCGAAACCATGCGCGAAGAGGCCCGCGAACGCATCCACGCCCATTTCGAAGTCTTCGCCAAATGGATGCGCGACAAGCAAAGCGTTGAGCCTGAATTGGCCATTCGCGAAGGCGATCCGGTTGCACAGATCATCGAACACGTGCAGTCCGACCCGGAGATTGGGGTCCTGGTTCTGGGCGCCGGCACCGACAAGAAAGGGCCGGGTCCGCTGGTGACTCAGCTGACCAAGAACTCGGGCAGCATGCCGATCCCGATCACCATCGTGCCAGGTGATCTGAGCAAGGAAAAACTGGAAGAGATTACCTGAGGCACCATGGCAGCACCCGTTCAGTTCTGGTTCGAGTTCGCCTCAACCTATTCTTATCTCAGCGCGATGCGGATCGAGCAACTGGCCGCTGAAAAGGGGGTGCCCATAGATTGGCAGCCCTTTCTTTTGGGGCCCATCTTTGCCGAACAGGGCTGGAACACGTCTCCATTCACGATCTACCCCGCCAAGGGCCGCTACATGTGGCGCGATATGGAGCGTTTATGCGCCGCGCGCGCGCTGCCGTTTCAGCGCCCCGATCCGTTTCCGCAGAATTCCCTGACCGCTGCGCGTTTGGCAGTGGCCATCACGTCCCAAGACCAGCGGGCCGCGTTTACCCGTGCCGTCTACATGGCCGAGTTCGGCGAAGGCCGCGATATCTCGGCCGCATCGACACTGACCGATTGCCTTGCAGCCGTAGGTCTGCCCGCCGCTTTCATAGAGAGCGCACAAGACCCAAAGGTAAAAGCGGCGCTCTTTGCTCAATCCAGCCGCGCCAAAGAACTCGACTTGTTCGGCGCACCCAGTTTTGTCGTCGGGGATGAGGTTTTCTGGGGTGATGACCGGTTGGTTGACGCGATAAACCACGCTCTCGCAATTTAGAACGGTTCCAAATCTTGACTTCCACGGCGGCTGCCCGCATATCAGAAGCAACGAAAACGGAGCTGCCTCATGTTCATTCAGACCGAATCCACCCCGAACCCGGCAACCTTGAAGTTCCTGCCCGGCCAGACGGTGCTTGAGGCAGGCACAGCCGACTTCCCATCCGCAGAAGCCGCCGAAAAATCGCCGCTTGCCCAGCGCATCTTTGCGGTCAGCGGCGTGACCGGCGTGTTCTTTGGCAATGACTTTGTCACCGTGACCAAAGCGGATGACGTCGATTGGGACCATATCAAGCCAAGCATCCTCGGCGCGGTGATGGAGCATTACCAATCCGGCCAGCCCGTCATGGGGGCCGAAGCGGCACCCGCATCCGGCCATGCCGAACATACCGGCGAGGATTCGGAAATCGTCGATCAGATCAAGGACCTGCTGGACAGCCGTGTGCGCCCAGCGGTGGCTCAGGACGGTGGCGACATCACCTTCCACGGCTTTGACCGCGGCGTGGTCTACCTGCATATGCAAGGGGCCTGCGCGGGCTGCCCGTCCTCGACCCTGACCCTGAAAATGGGGATCGAGAACCTGCTGCGCCACTACATCCCCGAAGTGACCGAGGTTCGCCCCGTTGCCGTCTGAACCGACCCTTCTGGCATTTGACACATCGGCCGCGCATTGCGCGGCCGCTTTGTTGCGTGGCTCTGAAATTGTTGTCACGCGGGCCGAGGCCATGTCACGTGGGCAGGCCGAACGCCTGCTGCCGCTGCTGGAGGAGGTTCTGTCTGAGGCCGGTCTTGGCTGGAAAGACCTGGACGCCATCGGTGTTGGCATCGGCCCAGGAAACTTCACCGGCATTCGAATCTCGGTTTCAGCGGCGCGTGGGCTTGCATTGGGTCTGAACATCCCGGCCGTCGGCGTGTCAGGTTTTGATGCCTTGACCGAGAACGTGCCCGACGGTCACCTACCCGCGATCTCGGCCCCGCGCGATCAGGTCTATGTACAGACCTCAGAAGGCCCACGCCTGATGCTTCGGGCCGAGGCCGAGGGGCTTGGCCCCCTCTTCACTGCCACGGACCCAAACGCGCATGTTCAGGCCATCGCCCATGTCGCGGCGCGCAGGTTCGGCACGGAAACGGAACCACCCGCACCGCTCTACATTCGTCCCGCGGATGCGGCGCCTTCTCGCGACCTCCCTCCTGTGCTGCTGGACGAATGACCCCGAACGACATGGCCCTGACCCACGCTGCGGCCTTCACACAGGCGCGCCCGTGGACGGCTGCCGAGTTCGAAGACCTGCTGCAAAACCGCTTCACCCATGTTGTCGGAGACCCCAAGTCCTTTGCCCTGTTTAAGGTCATCGCGGACGAGGCCGAGTTGCTGACCATCGCGACTCACCCCCTGTATCAGCGTCAGGGTTTGGCTGCAGCCAGCATGAAAAACTGGCATGCGGTTGCCGCTGATCTGGGCGCGGCGCGCGCGATTCTTGACGTGGCGGCAGACAATGGGGCCGCTATCGCGCTCTATGAACGCTTCGGATACAGCCCATGCGGGCGGCGAAAAGCCTATTATACACGCGATTCCGTCTCAAATTGCGATGCAATTGTGATGGAACGCGCCCTGCCTTGAATAAAGTCGCCATTTTTTAGACCAAGTGGTCAAAAATCAGTTGACCCTGCCTGTTGCATACGGCCTTAATTCCCGTCATCACAACGGTTATGCTCGCTATAGGTGGGTAAACGAGGCTAGTTTAACCTCGAACCGACAAAAACAACGGGAGTACCAAATGACCCTGATGAAATCCTTGATGGGCGCTGCCGCCGCCGTCGCTCTGACCGCGGGTGCCGCACTGGCCGAACCGGCTCTGATCTTTGACCTGGGTGGCAAGTTCGACAAGTCGTTCAACGAAGCCGCACATAACGGCGCACAGCGTTGGGCCAACGAAACCGGCGGCACCTATCGCGAGATTGAGCTTCAGTCCGAAGCACAGCGTGAACAGGCCCTGCGCCGTTTCGCCGAAGCTGGCGCGAACCCGGTGATCACCATGGGCTTTGCCATGGCCGATCCTCTGTCCGCCGTTGCCGGCGACTATCCTGACACCAAGTTCGTTGCGGTTGACGTCACCTGGCTGGACGCCCCGAACATCCGTCAGATCGGCTTTGCCGAGCATGAAGGCTCGTACCTCGTTGGTATGATGGCTGCGATGGCGTCGGAATCGGGCACTGTCGGCTTCATCGGCGGCATGGATATTCCGCTGATCCGCCACTTTGGTTGCGGCTATGCGCAAGGCGCCAAGGCTGTGAACCCTGACATCAACGTTGTTGCCAACATGACTGGCACCACCCCAGCCGCATGGAACGACCCGGTTAAAGGGTCCGAGCTGACCAAAGCGCAGATCAGCCAGGGCGCTGACGTGATTTATGCAGCCGCGGGCGGCACCGGTGTTGGTGTTCTGCAGACCGCGGCGGATGAAGGCATCCTGTCGATCGGTGTGGACAGCAACCAGAACCACCTGCACCCGGGCAAGGTTCTGACCTCGATGCTCAAGCGCGTGGACGTGGCCGTCTATGACGCGATGAAAGCGGGTGAAAACCTCGAAACCGGCGTGTTCGCCATGGGCCTGGCCGAGGACGGCGTTGGTGTTGCCATGGACGAGAACAACAAAGAACTTGTCTCGGTTCGTATGAACGACGCCGTGGACGAAGCACGCAAAGCGATCATCAACGGCGACATCTCCGTTGTCAGCTACTACGAGAACGACAGCTGCCCGGCGCTGCAGTTCTGATATCGCACGGGGCGGGGGGTGACCTCCGCCTCGGTCCCACTCTGCCGCGAACCGCGCGGCCCTTCGGCAACCCAAGGACAAGACATGACAGTCCCCGCCATTGAGCTCAAAGGGATTTCCAAAGCCTTTGGGCCGGTTCAGGCCAATAAAGACATTTCCATCAGCGTCGCCCCCGGCACGATCCATGGGATCATCGGTGAAAACGGTGCGGGCAAATCCACGCTGATGAGCATTCTCTACGGCTTCTACAAAGCCGATAAAGGTGAGATTTGGATCAACGGCACCAAGACCGACATTCCAGACAGTCAGGCGGCCATCGCCTCGGGTATCGGGATGGTGTTCCAGCACTTCAAGCTGGTCGAAAACTTCACCGTTCTGGAAAACATTGTTCTGGGCGCCGAGGATGGCGGGCTGCTGGCCCCGTCTCTGGCCAAGGCCCGGAAAGAGCTGAAAGCGCTGGAAGAAGAATACGAGTTGTTCGTCGACCCTGACAAGCGCATCGATGAAATCGGCGTGGGCATGCAGCAACGGGTCGAGATCCTCAAGGCGCTGTATCGCAAGGCCGAGATCCTGATCCTTGATGAGCCCACCGGGGTTCTGACCCCGGCCGAGGCAGACCAGCTGTTCCGCATCCTCGATCGCCTTCGGGCCGAAGGGAAGACGATCATCGTGATCACGCATAAGCTGCGCGAGATCATGGAGAACACCGATACCGTTTCAGTCATGCGGCGCGGAGAGATGACGGCAACGGTCAAAACGTCCGAGACCAGCCCTGAGCATCTGGCCGAGCTGATGGTGGGCCGCAAGGTCCTGCTACAGGTCGACAAGGTGCCCGCGCAGCCCGGGAAACCCATTCTTGAGGTCCAAGACCTGCGCGTGTTCGATGCGGCAGGTGTTGAACGCGTTAAAGGCATCGACCTGACCGTCCGTGCCGGTGAGATCGTCGGCATTGCGGGCGTCGCAGGCAATGGGCAGTCGGAACTGCTGGAAGTTCTGGGCGGGATGCGCCCCGGTCAGGGGTCGATCAAGCTGAATGGTACACCGCTTCCCCTCAGCGGGGCTGGATCCGACGGTCAGGCGCGTCGCGCGCAGCACATCGCGCATGTACCCGAGGACCGTCAGCGCGAAGGTCTGATCATGGATTTCCATGCCTGGGAAAACGTCGCCTTCGGCTATCATCGCGACCCGGCCTACAAGCGCGGCCTGTTCATGGACAACGCCGCCCTGCGCGCGGACACTGAAGCCAAGATCGAGAAATTCGATGTGCGTCCCCCGAACGGCTGGCTGACCGCCAAAAGCTTTTCCGGAGGCAACCAGCAGAAAATCGTCGTCGCGCGCGAGATTGAGCGGAACCCAGACCTGTTGCTGGTTGGCCAACCGACCCGCGGCGTCGACATTGGCGCGATCGAATTCATTCACAAACAGATCGTAGCCCTGCGCGACCAAGGCAAAGCGATCCTGCTGGTCTCGGTCGAGCTGGAGGAGATTTTCTCGCTCTCGGACCGGATCGCCGTGATGTTTGACGGACATATCATGGGTGAACGTCTACCCCATGAGACAGATGAAAAAGAACTGGGCCTGCTGATGGCCGGTGTTGCGGGAGAGGCCGCGTAAGATGGAAAAAATGCCCAAATGGGCCGACGTCGTGCTGATCCCCATCATCAGCCTGGTGTTGGCCACGATCCTGTCGGCGTTGGTGATCCTCGCCATCGGAGAGAACCCGATTGAGGCCGTGAACCTAATGGTCACAGGCGCGCTTGGGTCGACCTATGGCTGGGGCTATACGCTCTACTACGCGACCAACTTCATGTTCACCGGGCTTGCGGTGGCCGTAGCCTTTCACGCGCGGCTGTTTAACATCGGTGGCGAAGGTCAGGCGATGCTGGGTGGTCTTGGCGTTGCCATGGTGTGTCTCTACATCCCTTGGCCGCATTGGAGCATCGCTCTGATCGCTGCAGGACTGGGGGCCGCTGTATTTGGCGCAGCATGGGCCGCAATCCCGGCTTACCTGCAGGCCAAACGTGGCAGCCACATCGTGATCACCACGATCATGTTCAACTTTATCGCGGCTGCCTTCCTGAACTACATGCTGGTCAATGTCATGCGCCCGCAAGGCTCGCAGGACCCGGCAACAGCGCGCTTCCCCGAGGCGGTACACCTGCCGACCTTCCAATCCATGTTCTCAACCGCCGAAAACGTGATGTTCCGCGGCGCACCTGCCAATATTTCGTTCTTCGTGGCGATCATCGCCTGTTTCGTGGTCTGGGCGCTGATCTGGCGCACTCGGTTAGGCTATGAAATTCGGGCCTATGGTCATTCGGAGACCGGTGCCGTCTATGCGGGAATCTCGCCGGTTCGCATCACTATCATCGCCATGCTGATCTCGGGCGGGTTGGCAGGTCTGATGGCGATCAACAACGTGATGGGTGAGGCAGAGCGACTGGTTCTGAACTCGACCGAAGGCGCGGGTTTCATCGGGATCGCCGTGGCGTTGATGGGCCGTTCGCACCCGTTCGGCGTGTTCCTCGCGGCGCTTCTGTTCGGCTTCCTGTATCAAGGCGGTGCAGAGCTGGCCTTGTGGACATCCATCCCGCGCGAATTGATCGTCGTCATTCAGGCGCTGGTGATCCTGTTTACCGGAGCGTTGGACAACATGGTGCGGATGCCGCTTGAAAAGCTGTTCCTTGCCCTGCGGAAGGAGCCTCAGTGATGGATTCGTTCGTAACACTGATCCAGGTCCTTGATTCCACCGTCCGTCTGGCGACGCCTTTGCTGCTGGCCTGTCTTGCCGGCCTCTATTCCGAACGCGCCGGGATTTTCGACATCGGGCTTGAAGGCAAAATGCTGATCTCGGCCTTCTTCTCGGCCGCTGTTGCTGCAGTGACCGGCTCGGTCTGGTTGGGATTGCTCGCGGGGATTGCGTCGTCTTTGGTTTTGTCGGCACTACACGGCGTGGCGTCGATCACGTTCCGGGGCAATCAGCTGATCTCTGGCGTGGCGATCAACTTCCTAGCCTCTGGCCTGACGGTTTTGATTGCTCAAAGCTGGTTCCAACAAGGCGGGCGCACCCCGTCGCTGTTCGGGCAAGGCCGGTTTGAACCGATCAACTTCCCCTTCGCCGAAACGCTAAGTGAGGTGCCCTTCATCGGCCCGATCTATTCCGAACTGCTGTCCGGCCATTCGATCCTCGTCTATATCGCCTTCTTGATGGTGCCTGCGACGTGGTGGATCCTTTATCGCACCCGGTTCGGGTTGCGGTTGCGCGCTGTGGGTGAAAACCCGGCTGCCGTGGACACAGCCGGTGTCTCGGTCGTCGGCCTGCGCTTTGCGGCTGTCGCCATCTGCGGCGTACTCTGCGGTATCGCCGGAGCCTATCTTGCAACTGCGCTGCAGGCCGGGTTCGTCAAGGAAATGACCGCCGGTCGCGGGTTCATTGCACTGGCGGCGCTGATCTTTGCGAAATGGCGTCCCTGGCACGCGATGTGGGCCTGTTTGCTGTTTGGCCTGCTACAGGCCATCGCGCTGCGATTCCAGAATATCGACTTGGGCGGCATCGTGATCCCTGTGCAGGTGATGGACGCCCTGCCCTATATCCTGACCGTGGTGATTCTCGCGGGCTTCGTCGGCAAGGCGGTTCCGCCCCGCGCTGGTGGCGAGCCTTACGTGAAAGAACGCTGATAAGTCCAGTTCAGGGCCAATTCTGGGTCCTGTTCGCTGCAGAGCGGCATGCAGAGTTGATTTTGCATGCCGCAACCGCTCTAAGAGGGTATGTGCGTGTTTCCTCTGATAGAAAAGAGTGCAAACCTCCCCTCGTATTTGCCAAAGGCGGGTGGTAGGCCTGTGACCGCAGCGCCCGATATTCAGGCTGCACGCATTTCCGATGCCGGCGGGTTCACCGCTTTGCACAGCCGAACTCAATACGACTAGAGCATGCCATGCAAATTTACCTTCCGATTGCCGAAGTCTCCGTAAACGCCTTTCTACTGCTAGGGCTTGGAGGCATGGTCGGCATTCTGTCGGGCATGTTCGGGGTCGGCGGCGGGTTCCTTATGACGCCGCTTCTGTTCTTTATCGGCATCCCTCCGGCAGTTGCCGTCGCGACCGAAGCCAACCAGATCGTCGCCTCGTCCTTCTCGGGCGTTCTGGCTCATTTCAGGCGAAGGACGGTCGATTTCAGGATGGGCACGGTGCTTTTGATCGGCGGCCTCATCGGGGCCGCGCTTGGCGTTGTCGTGTTCAACTACCTCAAGAGCTTGGGCCAGGTCGATCTGCTGGTGACGCTGTGCTACGTCGTCTTCCTTGGCGTGATCGGCAGCCTGATGTTCATCGAAAGCCTGCGCGCCTTGCGCAAGGCCAAGAAAGGCGGGGCGGCACCTGCCAAGCGTCGTCAGCGCGGCTGGGTCCATGCGATGCCATTCAAGATGCGCTTTCGCACCTCGGGCCTGTATATCTCGGTCATCCCTCCGGTTCTGGTGGGCCTCTGCGTGGGGGTTCTGTCCGCGATCATGGGCGTCGGCGGCGGCTTTATCATGGTGCCCGCGATGATCTACCTGCTGGGCATGCCCACCAAGGTTGTAGTCGGGACATCCCTGTTCCAGATCATCTTCGTCACCGCCTTCACGACAATGCTGCACGCCACCACGAACTACACCGTGGACGTGGTTCTAGCTGTGCTTCTTCTGGTCGGCGGCGTTATTGGGGCTCAGATCGGAACCGTGATCGGCGCCCGGATGCCAGCCGAGCAATTGCGGGTTTTGCTGGCCGCGCTGGTGCTGGTCGTATGTGGCAAGCTGGCACTTGATCTGCTTCTGGAACCGTCCGAGCTGTATTCGCTTGGCGCCAGCGGGGGACACTGACTATGGTCCGCTCATTGATCGCCGCCCTGTGCCTGTTCTGCCTGCCCGCCGCTGCCGCGGAAGAGCAGGTGGTACTGGGCCTCAGCCAGGACCGGGTTGCCATTACTGCTACGTTCGACGGGTCCGAAATTCTGATCTTCGGGGCCATCAAGCGCGAAGCCCCGATCCCCGAAGGCCCTCCGCTTGAGGTGATCGTCACTGTTGCAGGCCCGTCCGAGCCTCTGACCGTGCGTCGTAAAGAGCGCAAGCTGGGAATCTGGGTGAACTCCGACAGCGTCGAGGTCGATCTGGCCCCCAGCTTCTACGCTGTTGCCACCAGCGGGCCATTCAAAGAAATCCTCACCAATACCGAGGATCTCCGCTATCGGGTTTCCATCGAGCGGGCCATCCGCTCGGTCGGGGCGGCCATGCATATCGAGGCCGCTCAGGACTTTGCCGATGCCGTGGTACGAATTCGCGAAAGCGAGAGCCTGTATTCGATCCGCGAAAACACGGTTGCGGTGGACGAACAGACCCTGTTCCGCACCTCCATCGACATGCCCGCCGACTTGACTGAAGGCGACTACGCCGCGCGTATTTTCCTGACACGGGGCGGCAATGTGGTGTCGCAATACGAAACCACGATCGACGTGCGCAAAGTGGGGCTGGAGCGGTTTCTCTACAACATGTCCCGCGAACAGCCCGTTTGGTACGGGCTGATGTCACTGGTCATCGCAATCGCCGCTGGTTGGGGGGCCTCGACGGCTTTCCGTCTGCTCCGCGAAAAGTAGCCCTCAGCCCCGGCCGATATACGGCATGGTCGTAGCCATCACGGTCATGAACTGCACATTGGCCTCGGGCGGTAGATTGGCCATGTGCAGCACCGACTTGGCGGCATCTTCCACATCCATAGTCGGATCGGGCGTCGCACCGTCGGCAATCGCAGCATCGACTAGCCCCTGCACCATCTGAGTGCGGGCATTCCCGATATCGATCTGGCCACATGCAATGCCAAAATCGCGCCCATCCAGCGACAGGCTGCGCGTCAGCCCGGTGATGGCATGTTTCGTTGCCGAATAGTGCACCGAGTTCGGGCGCGGCACATACGCCGCGATTGAGCCGTTGTTGATGATGCGCCCGCCTTGCGGGGTTTGATGACGCATGATCCGAAACGCCTCACGCGCGCTCAGGAACATGCCGTTGAGGTTGACGCTGACGCTCTGGTACCAGTCCTCCAGTGCGATTTCATCAATCGTACCGCCGGGCGCGAAGATGCCAGCATTGTTGAACAGAACGTCCAACCGCTCGGCCCTGTTGGAGAAAGACCGGAAGGCGCGCGCAACCGCCACCGGATCCGTCACATCCGCAACCAGAGGGATCGCGTTGCGATGCCCTTCGGCCATTTCCACCAATTTGTCTTCGCTGCGGGCAAGAAGACCAACAGTCCAGCCCTCGGTCAGAAACAGCTCTGCCGTGGCTTTTCCGATCCCGGAACTCGCGCCGGTTATGAGGATGGATTTCATGTCTCTTCAGCCTCCAGTGTCAGGGTCGCCGCCGGTATGGCGCGCAGATCATCGACGCGCAGAGGATGGGTGGGTTTGGACAACCGATTACGAACCACCCAGATCAACCGTTCCTGCGCGCGGGTGATGGCAACATAGGCCAGTCGTTTCCACAAGGGTTGTCCGGCCTCGGTTCGGCCCATGCGGGCCGCGGCGTAGATGTCTGGCGCAAAGACCTGCACCGTATCCCATTGCGAGCCCTGCGCCTTGTGGATAGTGACCGCCGCCCCATGCAGAAAGGTCGCGCCCATACGCGCTGCATAGGGGATGAACGGTTCCTCTTCATCCGGCTTTTCGATCTGCACAATCGACGCGGCACTGACTTGAGGGTCCTCGGCCCCCATGACATGCAGGCGAGAGAAACCGGGTTTTCGCCCCGGCCCCAGATAAACCACCTGAGCACCCTTGATCAGGCCGCGCGCCTCAAGATCCAGCCGTTTCTTGCGGTGTTTGAGAGGCAGCTCGATCCCGTCGCAGATAAGCGGCTCACCTTCCAGCAACTCGGTCTCGGGTGCGCCGTGGACCTGCCGGAAGGCCTGGATCAGACGGATGCGCGTTGCGTTGCGCCAGACCAGAACCGGGCTGCGGGCCATCAGGTCGACCTCGACCCGCTGCCCCCAGACCACACGGTCATCGCGACGCGCGGTGTCTTCGACCAGACGCTCGAATTCCTCAAACCCCATGGCGGGGTCGGCAAGCGCATGGGCCAGATCGAGGATGGGATTGTCGGCATCCTGACGGTGTATGCGGTGTAGGGTCAGTTTGCGCGGCTCGGGCAGGGTTTCGAATACCATGCTGCCGGATTGGTTGACCGGTGCCAGCTGTGCTGGATCGCCAAACAGCAGCAATGTCGGGAAGATCTCTTTCAGATCATCAAACTGGCGGTCATCCAGCATTGAGGCTTCGTCGACAAAACCGATATCCAGCGGCTCTTCCCGGCGCTTCCAGCCGGTGATGAAATCCGACCCGCGCAAACCGGCTGCGGCCAGAGCACCCGGGATCGACTTGTTGTTCTGGTAGAAGGCAGCCGCCCGGTCCAGCGCCTCATCCGTCAGGCCTTCGATCTCGGGCCGTTCATCATTGCCCTCAAGCCATTCGGCGATGCGTTCGTATTCCGGGTCGTAGACAGGGGTATAGAGAATGCGATGGATGGTCGTCGCGGGTACCCCCCGCAGGCGCAAAACGCTGGCGGCCTTGTTGGTGGGGGCCAGAATCGCCAGACTGCGTTTGTCGCGAGACTTGCGGCTTTCATAGTCGCCCGAGACGATGTGAACGCCCGTCTCGGCCAGCGCCTTGTACAGTTCCGCCAGCAAAAGGGTCTTGCCCGAACCGGCCTTGCCGATCACGGCCATAACGCCCGATTCACCGTGTCCTGGCAGTTTCAGCAGCGCATCATCTTCAAGGTCCACCCCGGCAGAGCGCAGCATCTCGGCGATGCTGTCATAGGCGGCGGCCTGATCTTCTGAGAAGGTCACGTTGGGCAAAGACATGGCGCGACCCTACAGGGCCGCGCCACCCTTCACCAGATACGGATTTGGGTTTTCAAGCTCCTAAGCCGACAGCGCAAATCGGTGCTGTTTCGCCGGGCCGAACGCGGTTTTGAACCACAGGCGCGAAAGCTCGCGCGGGATGCCCGCCCGTTCGGCCACGCGGTTGCAATCATCCGCGGAATAGGGCCACAGGCCGACCGAGATCTGATCGCGCCCTTTCCCCTCGGACCCCAACACAATCGGAGACGACCCGATCAACCGGTAGATCCGGATCATCCGCGCATCAAAGACGCCGGCGATATGGGTCAGGCCGAACCCCTCCATCATTTCACCGCCGCTCAGCATGATAGCCCCAGCCGTATGGGGGCTGGCTGTGCGCGATAGGCAAAAGCGCGTGACCTCCCAGATCAGAGGGCTGCAGATCGGCTCGCCCTCGTTGAGATGACCGAACACCTCGTTCACCATGACCGGGCCAGTGGTCGGCAGAACCCGCATTGAGCCGCCATGGCTACCATCCGGCTCCTCCCAAATCACATAGAGCGGGTTGAGGTCATCGTATTGATCCCGCTCTTCCCCTTTTTCATTAACGTAAACGTCCCATCCCAGCCGGGTCTTGAACTGATCCGCGCGATCGCGAAACATCCCGTCGGCCAAAGCTGGAAATTTATGCAGCTCATCAGCATACAAATAACGCAACATGACTAATTCCCCTTGTCGTCCTGTGCAGGAACGAAAGGGGTACGAAGTCGTGGTTAATTTACTGTTCTAAGACCGTACGTTGCTTAAACGACTATTAAGATTATAACTCATATGTCACAGCAATAGTCCATAAAAATAAGGGCTTTTGGCTTGACTTGGTTGACGTTGATTGACCCAAATTATATATCGTTTACGGGAATTTTACGGATTTGTGAGTGAGAAATGGCTACTTTTAAAAAGACAGCTACGGGATGGGAAGCGCAGGTATATAAGCAGGGCCAGCGTAAGAGTAAGACATTTAGAAACAAGGCTTTAGCAAAGCGGTGGGCTGAGGATACAGAGCGCTTGCTAGAGGCTAAACAGCTTACAGGTTTTGAAAATCCCGTAGGTGTACCGATCAGTTCACTCTTAATTCGGTATGAAAAAGAGCAGGGCCATACGTGGTCAGAGAGCAAGGCTAGCGCTGTAGGGCGGCTGATTTCTGACTTTGACTTGACCACTGATGAGCTAGCGCCAAGCGCTGTTAGAGAGTGGGCGTTAAAGCGTCGCTTTGGTCTGGGTACTACGCGGATCGACCTAGCCACGCTGCAAGGGATGCTCAAACACGCTAAGCAGGTTTGGTTTATAGAGACCAATGTAGACGCGGTGCAGGCGGCTAGAATGTCGCTAGAAAAGGGCGGTGATATGCCGAAGGTGCAGCACCGTGACAGGCGCATCAGCATAGAGGAAGAAAACGCCATTATCCGCAACTGGCAGAGCAACCGCATCCCCTCCTACGTTGTGCCGTTCTTGATAGATACGCCTATCCGCTCTGGCGAAATGTGCGCTTTGACTAAGAACGATATTGACGGGCAGATCATAACAATTCGTGACCGCAAAGACCCCCATGAGAGGGGACGTATCGACCGCGTACCGCTGTTGGGTAGGTCGTATGAGATACTGAGCGGCACTGCCACCTTGCGGCCCTTCCCGTTCAGTCAAGGCAAAGTCAATGAAGCTATCACCGCCGCAGTAGAAAAAGCGGGGTTGGAAGGTATCACCGCGCACACCTGCCGCCATGAAGGTATCTCTAGGATGTTCGAAAAAGGCTACGGCGTTCCGCAAGTGGCCTTGGTATCTGGTCATAAGAACTGGAACACTTTAAAACGATACACGCATATCACGCCAGAGAGCCTGCTTGATCATCAAAGGTGAAACATAATGCAAATAGAACCATCAACGCTAGAAGGTGTTGAACTCTCGGTATTGATGAGTAGGGACACAGTACAAAATCAAATAAAGGCCGTATTTTTTGTCTTAGCCAGCTTTGCCGTTATCCAAATTGTACTACTCGCCCTCATACTCTGGCGGGTATGGTAATTCCCGATCAAACCACGAGAAACAAATGAAAAGAGTATTGTGCGCCGCAGCTTGTGTTGTTGCTGGGCTGTCAACAACGGCAAACGCTGAGTTAGCCAAGGTTTATGCTTGTCAGTATTCTGACGCCATCGGCTTTATTTTCAATAATGGGCGATGGGAGCGGTCTGGCTTCAGAGTTAGACCTCCATTTTTCATTAAAACAGATGGATCAACAATCCTTGAAGCTGGCGACCTGAACTCGGATTACATAGACTGCACAAATACGTCTACCGGATTGTATCAATGCGGTGATAAGTTCGGAGCCAGTTTGTATTTTAGTGTCCATACAATGCGCGGAGGTTTTTCCCACCTATTTGGCGCGACACAAGATGAAGACGACCAAAGGGACACAGTGACAGCACTACTCTTCGTCTGCGAAGCGATGTAGCTGCATTTAAAGGGAACGTTCCATAAGGATATGCGTTGCTTTCCAGCCATGCGGCTTTAGCCGCCGCTCAAACCCTCTACGCCCTGTCAGTGTCAGCTTTTTTGCGCCTAGCTTGCGGGCGTTGTCGGCGGCTATCTCAGTTAGCGCGTTGATTTCCTCAAAAAGACCACCCGCTAGAAAACAGTGATAGCTAGACCAGTTACCAAACTGGCGTAGCTCCATGATGACAAAGCTGTTTTCTAGCGGATAGAAGTGCAGCTTCCCAGACAGTACCGCTTGCACAATCTGATCAAAGCTGTGGGAGGAATCCGCGTACCCTAACGCAGCCTCTATCTGAGGTTTGTACCTAAGCAGCGTCTCAGTGAGACTTTCAGGCGGCGTGACTACGTTCATCGGCCAAACAGTGCGTTGTAGCCAGCGGCGGCGGCTCCTGCCCCTGCTGCAGTGGCTGGTGCGCTACCTACGCCAGCAGCAATGAGGCGCGCAGCGGTGCCGCTATCGCCTGTCTGACGCGCTGTCAGATAGTTCATGGTGTCCATGACCTGCGCTAGTTCGCTGTCGTCCTGTCCGTTGGCGTAACGGCGATGTGTCTTGGCGTAGTTGTTGCTGAACGTCTGCGCGTTGATGATACCACCGGGATCAACAGCCCTACCACGTTGCAGAGACTTGATGATGCCGTATCTCTGACGCGCTAGCTTTAGCTCTACCGCTGCCCCCGGTCTGACTTCCTCTGCAACTGCTACAATCGCGTCATTCAGCGAGTTACGCACCGCTGAGTAAGCAGACCCAAGCTCATAGTTGCCTGCATCAAACGCAGCCTTAGAGCGGCGTTGCAGTATGTTCATGAGCGACGTTGTTGCCTGAGCGTCTAGGTTGCCATCCTCGCCTAGCTTCTGGATATCCTTAGCCAGCTTAGCTAGCTGAGACTGTCCAGTAGGTCCGATTTCCTCGGCCATTTCTGACACGTCGTCAACGATGGTCGCAGAAGGGATAGGCGCGTCCAGTTCGTCAATGTTCTCTTTGAACACCGCTTGCGTATCAGCCAACAAGTCACCAAGGCGGCGCGGTGTCAGCGTGTCTACGTTGGGTTCATCCAGAATGTCACCGATATAGCTTGTGAAGGCTTGGCGGTGATCGTCACGCGCAAAGCGGCTTACGCCCGGTATGTCGCTGCCTCTGATGCCAGTACCAGTGATATTCGTACTTGCTACCAAGTCCTCTGTGTCACGGATACGGTTAGCAATTGCGAGTTGTTCAGCGCTGGTAGCCTCTAGCGCCATGCGCTCGCCCGGTGTCAAACGGAAACCCAATTGCTCAGCGCGGCTAGGCTCAATAAAGCCCCTAAGCTCGCGCTCAGTTCTGGTGAACTCTGGGTCAGGATTTCTAGCGGCGTTCACGCTATCAGCGCGTGGTCTGCCTCTGACAGTGTTCACGACGTTCTGCCCGATGTTCAAACCCCGCTGCGTAGCTCTTGTGACGCCCTTTGTAACGACGTTAGCAGCCCCGCCGATGCCTGCCCCTATCGTTGCCCCTGTAAGCGGGTCGTCAGGGTTCCTAGCGGCCCCTAGAGCGGCGTCTAGGGCCATAGCACCGCGAATAGTCCGCGCTGGCGCTCCTAGGGCTAGTTCTGGAAGCATTTCACCAGCAAAGCTAGCGACGGGCTGTCCCTCTCTCAGCGCTTCTTGGCGTGGGTCGTTCTCAGTGCGGATTTCACGCGCAAGTTCGGTAGCGTCAACGCTGCTGACGCCTTGCATGGCGTTTAGACCCTGCCTCACCAAGGCACCGCCGGGCATGAGGTTGAGCAAGTCAAAGTTTGGCCCACTCTCGCCAACCTGTAGACCACCTGCCAGTAGCTCAGTACCGCCAGCCCCTAAGTCCCGCGTACCTTCAACAGCGCTACGCCCAAAAGCCTCAGCCGGTCCTGCCTTTGCGGCGCGGTACACGTCCTCTGGTACTTCGGTCCACGTAGTATCCTCAGTACGCTTGATGACAAAGCGACCGTCTTTTGTGCGTCCGGTTTGCATTGGCTTAGTCCCTCACTACCTCGTCGTCAGATACGCCGCCGCCCGACTGCCACGGTTGAACAACGTACTGGTCAGGGTTCTCTAGCGCCCATCCTCCCCCACTTTGGGGGAAGCGCTGGTTAATCCGGTCAATGGTCTGCTGCGCTTTGTCGATTGCACCTTGAACAGTCCCGGCGTCCTCATCGTTTCGTCGCGTGTACTGCTTCAACGTCTCATTCCAGCGTCTACGCGGCTGGTCTGTAAACGTTGGGTAGGACTGACGCAGTTGCTCAAGCACCGCTGGCGGCGGCTCTGCCTCGCCGTACACTTTGTTCTTGTATTCAAAGAACAGTTGGTCGTCGATTTCACTCAACTCAAACATCAGGGCGTTGCGTTCTTCTGGCGACAAGACACCGCCAATCCTGCCTTGATCTTGCAGCGTCTGCGCAATCTCAATAGCGCGGTTACGCATCGCAATGTTGTTGTTGACTGGTGCAACCACGCTTTCTAGGGCGTTCTGCGTAGCCCAGAACGTGTCGTCAGCCTCACGCCACTGGTTAGCGGTGATCACGTCTTGATCAGCTTGACGGTCTAGCTCGTTCTGTTCAGCGGTGAAGTTTTGGCTATTCTCTTGCCGCCTGTCTGCGCCTGCCTGAGTGATTTGGGTGCGATTGTTAGCGCCTTCCTCACCCAGAATAGCGCGATCCATTGCGGCGGCGTTGTTCGTGTTGGCAAGCTGCAATGCCTCAAAGAAGTCACGGCTACTGGCGGCGTCGTCAAAGCCGATTTCTGCAAACCGATCAGGGTCAAGCAGACCGCCTGCCATCAGAGCGCGGCGCTTGTCGTCAATACCCGCATCGTCAGGCAGTTCGTCCAGAATGCTTTTGGCTTTCTGTCCTTGGCGCTCCTTGAACTTGGGTATAGCCCAACCGTGCGCGGCTGCTTGGGTAGCAAGCCCCGCCCCAAGGATGCCTAGTAAAACTGGTGCTACCATTGTCTATCCTCCAAGTCCCCCACTGAGGGGGATCACTTAATCCCGATGTCGAACCCTGCGCTTTGAGAGTCACCAAAGCTCTCGCTTCTGGTCGTGTCAGAACCAAACCCGATGCTTTCTTGACTGCTCAGAATGGTTGGATCACCAAGCAAGCCTTGCAGCCCTTGCAGCATCCCAAAGTTTCCGGTGAGAGCGTTGCCTAGTGCCTGACTACCACCAGCAATAGCGCCTAGGTTGGCGTCGATTGACTGGCGGTTAGCATTGGCAATGATGTCGCCATAACCGCGCGTGTAAGCGTCACCGATTTCGCCCGCTAACGCTGCCTCAGTTACGCCGTGCCGTGACCCACCAAAGGCACCAGCGGCGGCAGCATTGTCGCCCAGCGTGTTCAGCCCTTTTTGATGTATCTGATCCAGCCCAGAGCGCAGACCTGTAAGCTGCGCGTTTACAACTTGCTCGGTGTTACCTAGAGCGCCTAGGTTGTTTACCGCACCTGTACCAACTGCATCAACGGCTGCGGCGGTGTTGCCAAAGGCAGGGCTTTCATTCGAATACTGCCCCATCGCCATGCTTCGCAGACTGTCTAGAAACGGTGCTTGGCTCGGATCAATGAACGTGCCGCCGCTTGCGCTGCTAAAGTCAAACGCATCCCGGTTAGTGTAGCTATAAGTGTTGTCCTCGGATGCTTTACCGCCGATCGACATTACAAGTACCTCTCTAGCTTGAAGTTTCCGTAGGTTTCGTAGTCACCAGCAGGCACATTGCTACAGAACCGAACCTTGAAAAGCGGTTTGGACAAGTCGCTATTGGCAGGTACGCCGCGTGTAAGTTGCAGCGCGTAGTATTTACCGTTTTGGCTGGGGATCATGCCCGCAAGGTTCTGGGTTTCGCCATCTTGCAGCGGGTCGCTACAGATAGACCTACGAGTGTCAAAATAGTTGTCGCCTTTTGGCGTGTCGTACAAAACACCGCCTTTAAAGCAGTTGATGACATCAAAGTAGAGCCTGAACCTGCCACCTATCGGCCCCCACTCCGCTTGGGCTGCGCTGTCTAGGCTAATCGACATTTCGTCGCTTGGTCCTGTCAGTCGGTACTGCCCGCCGCCCAAGTCCTCAGCACCGCTTACCACAAAACCTAGTTGGGTGGTTGCGCGACGGTTAGGCACAAGTGCCTGCCCCGGTCTGCGTACTGCGGAAATGACGCGCTGTCTGTGTCGTATCATCTGCATTAGCTGGATTTCCTCGGCGGCTTCTTGGGCACAATCAACTGCCCCGGTTTGCGTACAATGGTCGCGGGCGTCTGCTTGAGCGGCGTTAGCTTTCCCATCACTCCACACTCTGCAACTGCGCTACGGCCTTTGCGTACACAGCGTCTTTGTACGCTTGGCTGTAAGTCGGTAGCCCCATGAACGTGCTGAGAAACCACGTATCGCCCTCAACCAGCACGTAAGACCCGTTTAGGTTCTCAGCTACCGAGTAGTCGGGACCGTTGGCAGACGAATACGGCCCGCTAGTAACTTGCGAAAACCTGATATCGTTAAACGCCGCTACCGCGTTGGCTCCCTCGGCCTCAAGCTTTGCTAGCTTCGGATAAAAGCCGTAGTGTGGGTCTCTACCGATATCTAGTTTACCGGGCATGTCAGCGCCTCCTATACTTGGCTAGTTCGCCAGTCAGAATTTCCTTTTTCATCGCCTCAGAGCGTTCTAGGCGGTTCTTTGACTTGAGCGCTGGGTTACGCTTGGCGATGGCGTCGAAGTCCTTCTGCGGGACGGAAATTCCCTCATTGAAAGCGCTCTTAGTCGTGGCTCTGCCGCCTCTGGCTACGTATGGTGCTGCTAACTTCGCCATTATGCTTTTCTCCAAGTAACCCCGGTTTGTATTTTACAGACAGCGCCTTGAGTTATGCCGAAAAGGTCGCCTATCTCTTTCTGCGTCCACCCATCCCAATCGCCGTACTTTATGTCATGCACTTCTTCTTCTGTTAGCTTGCGCTGACCGCGCTTGTATTCGCCCTCCATAGTGTCCCCCCAGACTATGTGGGCTAGCTCCCCCAAGATGGGGGAACTAGCTTAGCGCTTAGGTCGTCACTGCGGCTTCTGGGTTGATATCCAGAAGGACACGGCCCGCGTCCCGGTTCAGAGCGCATACGGTGCCGTTGGCATGCATCAGACGCTTGTCGGCAAGTCCGGTTTTCGCCAGTTCATCGACGGTGTAGCCAGTCAACCAGCTGATATCGACGTACATGGGGTCAATCACATACACCGCTGCTGCAATGTCGGTTCCTACGTCTTGGTAGGTCAGTTGCAGACGGTTTGCGATCATGTCCAACGTGACGCCAAAGTCGGTGATGAACACGTTGACCGAACCCATTGCCTCCGCAGCGCCGCCTTTGCCTACACCAACCGTTTCGCGGGTCAGAGTGGCGATGCGGCTGGACGACGTGAACATGTACTCGCTGAGTGCGCGGATCACAGACGGAACCGACATGATCACATTCGGGTTTGAGCCATCTTCCCATGCTGCCTGACACGCATCGCGTACCAGCGTCTCAGTCAACGGTGTGCGCGTACCGGGCGTGATGCCGGTCCATACGCCAGCAGCAAAGCCGCCGCCTGTTGCGCCTGAGCCTGTATCTACCTGGGTCAACTGGCAAGCCAGACCAGCAGGAACACCGGGCGTTACCCCGTCGCCGCTGTCTGCGGTGTTGCCCTGCAAGCCAAGATAGTTGGCCTCATAGTTGCGGCGCAGTTCCTTTTGGCGCTGCATGACCTGATAGCCCAGCGATGCAATATTGCCGATGCTGTTGGCGTCCTGCGCAGCCTGAGACACCTTGACTTCTTTAGTCAAAATGCCGGTGTGGTTGCCCAGACGTGTACCGAGTTTGCTGTCGTCTTTGTCGCTGTCCGTACCGTCAGCAACCCAGCCACCCGCAGCAGGATCGGACAGTTTGTCCTCTACCCACTCATGGTAGTGGTTTTCGGCGGTGCTTGAACCGACCAGATCAGTGAATGGAAGCGGATAGTCTGAGATATCCCAGATAGCGTCCATTACGTCCTCGTGGATCGTGCCGTTGAAATCAACGTTGGCAAAATCCTGATGTGTTGAAGGATTAGGCATTATCGTTTGGCCTCATGTAAGATGGCGTTAGCAGCGCGGGCCTTGTCTTGTGGTCTCGCGCTCTTACGCCCGGTTGCGATTGTCTCGGCCATGTTTGACTGTCGGCGTTTCTTACCCTGCGGCTTGTGAGGCTTCGGCGGGTCTTGCGTCGGCTCAAAGTCCATGAGCTTTTGCAGTTGTCGCTTAGTCTGGATTGCGTCCTTGATGGCTAGCGCAATGCGATGGTCGCGTATCACTAGCTCATTCGGACGGAACCCAAACGCCTCCATGTGCGTTGCCGCTTCTGAGCGGAACGTATCAAGCTGCGCCTTGTCCTGTAGCTCTGGCATGACTTGCAGCATCATCTGACGCTCTCGCGCCTCTGTTTCTGCTGTCCGCTGCTGTAGCTTCTGGATGGTTTGCGGGTTGAGTTTGCCTTTCAGATCACTCATGACCTCTTGAAGCAGTTGCATGTTCTGCAACGTCGCGCTCTCGCGCTCACTAATCGCGGTCTCACGTTTCACGATCTCTCGCGTGGCCGCTTCTTGGCTCTGAATGCGGTCTTTGACCTCACCCAAAGTCAAGGTTTCACCCTCTTGGGTAGTAATCTGCACACTGTCGTACAGCTTTTTTGGCGTTGTCCCTAGCCGCTCGGCTAGTTCCTTTACCGATAGGTCGCTGACGTCCCCTCCATGCGCCGGGATGGTGGCTGTTCCATCGTCGGGGACGCCAGCAGAGCCGCCGCTGTCAGTGGATGAACCGGCGGTTTCTTGTTGGCTCGGTCGCTGCTCCCCCTCAGTGGGGGACGCGCTGTTTTGCAGAAGGTCATTTACCGCTGCCAGCCTGTCTTGCTGGCTTTGACGACCCTTGCTCCGGCCCTTTTTCGATTTCGAAGTAGAGGCTTCGGAAGGCTGCGCGGCTTCCGTTGATTTCGTTTCTGAGCTTCTCGGCTGAGGCTGCGTCTCCGCAAGTAAGCCACTGTTCATAGAACTCTCGTTCATGCTGTTCCTCTATCTTCTTGATTGTTGTCAGCGCGTCTCTCAGCGCCGTTAAGTGCGATGCGTTCACGGGTCTCCCCTTCCATCTGGACGCGCTCTAGGTCGATCACGCCTTTTGCGGTTATTTCCGCTTCTTTGACTTCTGCGCTGAGACGGTCTGACCAGTATTTGTAGGCAAGCTCGTCTTGGGCTTCCTTCGCGGCCTGTTGCAGCTTCTGCATTTCAAGCTGGTAGATTGCCTGCTGAATTTGCTGCTGCGCTTGTTGCTGTGCCTGTTGGCCCTGCTGGTTGCGCTGCGCTGCTTGTTTGGCGGCTGTAGAGTTAGGATTGATCGAGTAGCTATCAGGCTCATCTAGGCCAGCCATCACCGCCCAATCGTGGATCGTGTTATAGATCGTATTCACGTCGGCAAGCACACCGTTCATGCCCTGCCCGATTGCGCTCATCTGGATTTGCAGCATTTGCGACAAGGTACGCTGAATGTGTGTGCGCTCTCCTGCGCTCATGCCCGCCTTGACGTTGCAGCGCACACGTTGCGGCCATTGCGTAGGATCAATCTGCACCCAATCGCCATTGAACTTGAGGCTAAGCGGCGCGTTGGAATACTTGCGCATGTAATGGTGCATGAGCAGGTAAGCGGGCCTGATAAGCGTCTCTGCTAGGTTGCGGGCCATGAACGACACAAGCAACTCACGTTGCCCGTACTGGCGCTCAATACCGTAGGCAGTTTCGCCCACTAGCTGCGCGTCTGCGCTCATCATATCCAGCGCAGCGCCGCCGCGCTCTGTCCGCATCTTGTCTTGGTACGTCAGAGCGTTGAGGATGCTGCCGCCTATGTCAGCCTCATCAACTCTGAGCGGGGGTCTGTTCGGGTCTTTGGTCTTGATGACCTTGCTACCGTTTATGAAGTCACGGAAGTCAACGGCCATAGGATCAGCGACCCAGCGCCCGCCGCTCATGTAGCCGATATTGTCCATCCAATGACGCAGCAGGTAGGTCTTATACACCTGCGTCTGCTGTAGATGGTCAAACAGGCTTTCGCCCTGAATGCGGTGACTACTGACAAACGCTGTCCCGATTGCGTAGGGCGTTACGTCTACTTCCTCATAATCAAGCACATAGCCGCCTGCACCGCCTGCGTAGAGGATGCGCAAGCGCTCTGAGATACCGTCACCGTCAATGTCGTAGCGTAGATAGACCTCGTAACACTCAATCACCTGCTGGTCATGTGTCTGCGCTAGGTGCGGTGTCTGGTTTGACTTGTTCCGCTTACGCTCAACCAATTGCTGAGCGTCAGTCACATAGCGTAGCTGCGCCACCTCGGCCTTATCGAAACCCATTTCGACCAGATCAGAGCGTGTGTAGTAAAGGCGCTCAGCTAGGAAACGCAGTTTCTGCACGTCCGACGTAGTGGCGTTGGCCTCATAGATGATGTTGTCAATCGGCACTGCATCAAACCGGAATTGACGGTTTGTAGTCGTGACCTTGATACGCTTACCGACTAGCTCACGGGTCTCTTGCGGTGATCGTGGCTGTAGCAACGCTGCAATCTGCTCAGGAGGAAGCGTCTCAGGTTCTCCCCCATCAGAGGGGGGCAGTTCAGTGTTGATGTACCTAACGTCTACCTCATCGTCGGTATAGATTTTGACTGCGGCGTTGCGCATCAACAGCGCGTCCTTGATTGCTTCCTCAAGCTCAATGAAGCCTTGGTTGCGTTCAATGATCACGTTGTTGACTGCGTTTGACTCTGCCCGAGCGTTCTGTTCGTCCTGCTTGCCGTTGCTCTCGAAAGTGACAAGCGCGTCTGTGCTGAGCATTGGCGTTAGCTGCGCCAACACTGCATTGGTCATGTCTGCGACGTCAGTAGAGACGATAAAGTCCTCTGTACCGTCCTCGCCCGGTGCGGGCTTCTTGCCCTCGTAATAGTCCAGAGCGTTTTGTCGGTTCTGGTACGTCTCCGACTGTGTGCTGTTCTCGCCGTTCGCAATCTCGCTTTGGATCACGCTACGCAGTCGCTGCTCTTTCTTTGTCTGCTTGATAGCCATCTTAGAACCTCACACTTGCGCTGGGTGATCTGGAACGCGGGAAGCTGTCCCAATTGACCAAGTGGTCAGGACGTCCAGTCGCGTAGGTTTGGATTGCGTCAACGTAGTGGCTAGACCAGTCGTGAACCGGGCTTAGCTTCACTACGCGCTTTGTTTCGTCGTACTCGGCGCGGTAGGAAAAACACGCCTCAACTGTCGTGCCGCATTCGTCCTTGTCGAACCAACAGTGAGGCAACAACGCCCGCACCTGTTCAATGCCCTCATGCTTTGACTTGACGCGCGGCGCTATACGGACGTTGTGGCCCATATTCCGCACAACCTGTTCACGGGTCATACCGCTAGTCAGTTCATGCTGCACCGCGTCGTGTGGCATGATGACTGTATCAATATCGAATGGCAGCGATTTCCAGTCGTTCACAACGTCTGGCAGCTTGGTCTCTGCATACGCCTTGGTTGTCAGAAAACGATGCTCTGTCCCGACTGGCTGGATGAAGTGACACACCATCAAGTCAGACCAGCCAAGGTCCATAGCGCAGTAGATGGGCGCTGTAGCCTCATACTTTATGCTGGTGATCTGACCGCGCGCGTCCAGCGCCATCATTTCTTTGGAGTAGTAAGCGCCCCTGATGGCTGCATTGAATGAGCAAAGCAGTTCTTGCTCATACTCTGACTGGCTCATTTCCCGCTGCATCGCCTTGACTTCACGGGTAGGCAATACGTTGGTGTCATTGATTGACAGCAGCGTTGCGTCCCAATCTGGATCGTTGCTTGTGTCGGCGTAGCTGAACAAGTCAAACAGCAGGTTATGCCTACCTGCTGGCGTACCCATCAACACCGCTGTACCAAGACGATCTGACAACGCTGGACGGATGACTTGCGACCACGCTGCCGATGGTATTTGCGCGCACTCATCAAGTACGGCGTGATCAATGTAGATACCGCGCAGCGAATTATACGTTTCAGCGCCAAGCAATTGGATGCGTGAACCGTTGAGGAAGTCAGCGCGCAGTTCTTGCTCATTGAACGACACGCCGGGGATGCCACGGCAGAACGTCTTGAGCATGTCATATGCGATACGCTTGGCTTGCTTGAATGTCGGTGCGATGTAGTAGCCGCGCCAATCGTTGCGCTTTGTAGTCAACGCTTTGATGAGCAGTTCACACACCGCTAACCACGTCTTGCCAAAGCGCCGATGCAGTACACGGCACTGGAAGCGCGCCGCTGAGTTATACAGCGACAACTGCTCAGGTCTGAAATTGACTTGAAGCTCAATCCCCATCTTGGTCCCCCACGATAGGGGCGACGGTGCCGATGGTTACGGTGACTTGACCTTCTACTGCTACGTTGGCGTCAACGGCTTTGAGCTTGGGTAGCTCATACTGCAATAGCTCAACGCATAAGGCCCGAAGCTCTTTCGAGTTCGGGTCGTTCTTTTCCAGTGCCTTTGCTTGCCTCACCAAGGTACGAATGGGGGAGAATTCCATTGCACCTAAGATTTGGCTGGCACTCGTTCGCCGTTGCCGTGCCATAGCCTTACCTAATTGCTTGCAAGTCATTGATTTCGTTTGACTTGGCTTGCGACCTAGCAAGGCTGTCGGGCGCGGTTTTTGACTTTTTCGTCTATACAATGACTATACCACATCCCCTACGGGATGTCAAGCAAAAAATTCAACGAAAACATGGGGTTAGTCGATTTCTCGACCCCGCCAACCAAATTTCGGCCAAATCGGTGTAGCGGTGTAGCGTAGCAGTGTAGCAGCCCCCAAGGGGGGCGCTGCGCTTGCTACACTGCTACACTGTAGCACACGGTAGCTTGCTACACCTCTGCTACACCTTGCTACACCTGCTACACCTATAAGCCATTGTTTTTATTGACTTTTTTATCTCCCCCATTTTGGGGGACTATTCAGCGGGTTCGTCAGCTATAGGGCGTGGTTGATTTTGCCAGAACTGGTGGAAGTCAAACGCCAAGCCAAGCATTGTGCCATCCTCTGCCAACACGCCTTTTTTCATGAGTGAGGTAATCGTGCGGTTGACTGACTGGCGCTTAGTCCTCGGCAAGTTATCCCCCGGCCAGTTGCTCACCATCTGCTCTACAAACTCTTCACGCTCTGGCTTGCCTCGGTCACGCTTGAACCTTCCATACAAGGCGGTGACAAGACGTTCTTGATTGGGCGTCAAATCGTTCCAGTGTTTGTAGTCTCCGGTCCCGTCCTCTTGCCCACTCAGGTTGCCTTTGAACATGAAAACAGGCGATGACACGGCGCGGTTGCGGTTGTTGGTCCCTATCTCGTGGCTGATGATTTCGCCCTTGATGCCATCGCCTAGAATACCGTCGCGGGATGCGCTTGACTTGACTTTGACTTGAGTGCCCGTGTTCTCGATTTTCAGCACAATATCCATAGCGCCCTCGTAGGCGGTGCTGCCCCTAGCGCCTCTGGATTGATCCATGCCGGTGTGATGCGGGATGATGACAACGCCATCAATCAGCTTTGCTATTTTGTGGGCGTTGTCGAGAAAGCTAATCATGTCCTCTGAGCTATTCTCATTGCCCCTGAAATTCTCAATCAGCGGGTCAATGATAACGACGTCAACGCGATCAGCGCCGCCGTAGAAAATGACGTCATCTGCTAGCTCTTTGTGTGTCTCGGTCAGGTTGTACTTATAGGAAAGCGGGATATAGCGCCCTAGAATATCCTTAGTGCTTACGTCGTTCTCTCTGCACCACGCTAAGACGCGGTTCTTGTTCCTTTGGGCGTCACCCTCAGACATGATGTGCATGACAACGCCCTGTTCTACGAACCTGTCTCCAATGTCTTTGCCAGTGGCGATGTGTAAGCCTAGCGCTGTCGAGATAACCGATTTGCCCGACTTGTATTTGCCAAGTATGCCGACCCTGCCACGTACAGGAATTAAGCCCTCAACCAAGTCAAAGTTATCTAGGATGAAAGCATCATCTGACAGGTCAATCAGCTTGCCCTGCTCTTTGACAAACTCATCTGCCGCTAGCTGCTTTCGGTACTCTTCCCGCTTGCGCATGAACCCCGGTAGCACCTGCTGATACAGCCAGTCCTCAGTTATCGGGATTTGCGGGCCTTGAAACGTATGTAGACACTCGGTCGCGTTCGCTGATGCCTCGCGGCACTCTTCCTCTGTCCAATCGTCTGTGTTCAGATCGTCGTCAGCAAAGAAACCTTTACCGTCAAACGGCCATTCGTCGTCCGTGAACTGCTTATCTGTCATGGCCGTTACTCCGCTGCTGTCGCGGGTACGTCTAGTTCCTCATCCCCCTCGTTAGGGGATATCGGCGCAGTCATGGTAGTGACATACCGGGCAAGCACGTCAGGACCGAAAGAGCCATCAGGGTAAAAACGGTTGGTCTCTGCCATCCATTTTACGACCTCGTATTGATCGTAGAACACCTGCCCGTTTCCAGACTTGATGAACTTAGGACCCGTACCGATTTGGCGCTGTTTGGAAAGCGTAATGTAGGCAAGGCCAGTCATGGCGCAGACCATTGCTGGCGTCATGTAGCCAGAATTGAGCGGTGGCGTGACCGGATTGTTAGCCATCGTGTATATCCCCCTATACTGTAGCATACTTATTATAGCATATGTATATACAAAAGTCAAGTAAAATCTATACTTTTCAGTAGCTTAGAGATATACTGTAGGGGATAACACAGCCATAAGTGATATCTCTCTGTAGCGCGAAAACCCCGCTCTAGCTTTCGCTAGGCGGGGTTTTCTGTCCAAGATTTAAGGTCGGCAATTCGCCTTCGCTTCGGCTCTATTCACCGTCTTTGTTGTAACGGCTCAACGTTGCTTCTGCTTCGGCTTTGCGCGCCAGAAGCTCTTTCTTTTTGACCGAGCTATAAAATGACATGGCCCGGAAGATTTTAACAAGAACAGCCACTACAAGAGCGACCGCAAGTAGAGCTAGCCAAACAAGAAACACACCAAGAGCATACTCTTCGGCCTTGTTCCTTTTCGCCGTGTTCAAGTACACTTCACGTTGTTCACGCGCCTTGGCCGCTTCTTCGACCGACAAGTACTCAAACTCTTTTTGGCTATAAATATTGGACTCTATCGGGCGCTCTTCCCCATCGGTTTCTTTAAAAAGAGCGCAAGTAGACTTGAACAGCTTTACGCAGTTGTGAGCTTTTACGTACCCAAATTCAGAGTTGTACCAGCGCTTACCATCTTCGGTAGAATAACCATAAAGCGCGGCACCGCCGACTAATACAATGCCCGACACGCTTATCCCTAAAACCCATTTCTTTAATTTACTCATCAAATTTGCCTCTTCGCGGTTTATTCGCCTTCGCGGTTGGCAGGGGTCAGCGGATAGCTAGTCCTCGCCCTGCCTTGTCCCGCGAAGGACATATGATTTATACCAAAATACCACCGCTATATTTACGCTCTAAGCACATGTTTTTACCAGTCATTTCTTGACTTGGCTTGACTGTTTAACTTCCTCAATCTGCTTGTGCGCTCTGGACGCCTTAGCGTCGATTGTGCGGGCAAAGTCCCAGATATCGTTTACGGACTTGATAATCTCCATAAGCGCCGCTGGCACCGCCTTGGGGTCGCTCTCTGTATGCTCTGGGATCAGCCCCGCCTCTACCAGCGTGTGAATGATCCGAAAGCGGAACATAGTGTTTCCGTCTACGGAGTTGTCTAAGTTCTTAAAGCGGTCATCAAACGCCTTCACCATGACGTTGACCGCTTTTTCTAGCTTGTTGATACGCTCATCCTGTATAGCGCGGTCATCCTCAAGCTGCATGATCCGCAACCGTAGCTGTGCCTCTGGGCCTCTTAGCAGCGTATGTCCGAACTCAGTAGTTTCGAAGCCCTGCGGCGGTGTCTGTTCCGCTACGCCAAATACGATTTCGTCTAGGATTGATTGCTGCATCAGTGCTTTTCCTTTGCGGGGGTTGAGAGTGATAGAACAGCATCGCGCAACTTTGCCATGTCCTCAGACATGAGCCGCTGGTTGTTGCTCAGGGTGTTGTCGTTCTTGGCTAGGTCTACGTTGTCTTGAGCGACCTTCTGCACCACGTTCGTAAGAGCCTGAATTTGCCCCTGTTGGTACATGATGATTTCTTTGAGGTCGTCTAATTCAGCGTCTTTCAGCATGTCTACGTTAGGCGCGCTCATTCCGCTGCCACCTGCTTAGTATTACCACTCTCATAGGCGATAATGTCAGACTTGCGGTATAGCACATGGCGTTGAGAGACTTTGACATACGGCGGGCCTAGATCGCGGTGCCGTTGCTGGGCCAAAGCCATAGTGGTAGTTTTCCAGCGTTCAGCCAGTTCTGTAGCGGTCCAAAATTCGTCGGATTCCATTCCGAGTAGCCTCATCCCCCAAGGCGGGGGACCACGCAGCGCCTACTTGCGTCGAGTAACCGGGTTTTGGTATAGCAGTTCCGGCGTAGTCTGCGTCAGCTTTCTCGTAAGTCTTTGTAATATAACATAAAAGTATTCTAATGTCAAGTTGCAAAACGTATGTCATGTTCTACTATAGGTTGATTACGGGAATGATTGCACAATCACGGGAATATTACGGGTGATGTGTCTAAGTAATTGTTTTTTATATGTTTATTGTTAAACGACTATTAACCCACGGCTGAGCGCGGTCGCGATGGCGTGCGTCGTATTTTGCGCACCCAGTTTCGAGCGCGCGCTTTCAATATAGACCCTTAGAGTGTGTTCCGAGATCGACAGTGAATGCGCAACCTGCGCTCGGCTGAAGCCCTGCGCAAGCAACGTCATCGCATCAATTTCACGTGGGGACAGACCTCGGGTCGCTTCAGGCTGCCTGTCCTTTTCAAACTCCAGTGCTTTGCGGTTGATGTAATGCGCCACGAGAATCAATTCTCGGCCAAAAGTCGAGATGAAATCCTGCCAAGTGCCGTCGTCACAACTGTGATTGACGGTGAACAGCGCAAACTGCCCGTTCGGCCCTCGGATCGGGATCGAATAACCCTGATTGCCCACCCCATGTTCCAATGCATCCTGAAGAAACGCTTTGGACACCCTGCCAGACCAGTCCAGCGATTTCCAATCAACCGGTTGAAATCGTTGAAAACACCCCAGTATCACAGGGTCGATGCGGTGATAGTTTTTTTCTCGATACCGTTCATCCCAGGCATCGGAATAGGTGGTATAGCCGTACTGATCCCCGGCGGCATCCACCCAATGATATGTTAGATGTTCGACTTTCAGACAGTCGCGCAGGCGAATGGCGACCGAGCCAAGCTCATCAAGCGTGCTGGTGTTTTCCAAATCCTTCAGGATCTGACCCAAATCGAGTTCTGTTCCCATCTGCGGGCGCCCGTGCCTTATCTGTCATGGACGCGATCTCGGCTGCGGCAATCAGCTTGGTGTCGTCCAGCTGTTCGGCCAAGGCAGTCAACCCATTCGCAACAGCGAACGCGTTGAGGTCCGACAATACGTCCAGTATCCACTCATTTTGCGCCATTAGGGTCTCTCTGAAACAGTTAACGAAGTGTTAACACAACCATAACATGTGCGATCTTTTTGACCTATTCACCGGTTTCTACTCCCCAAAAATAGTGAGGGGCAAAATTCCAACCTGTTGAAACAAAAAAGGACCCTCCAAGACGGCAAAACACCCGCGTATCGGAGTTCCGATTCGCGGGTGTTTTTTTAGATATTTCAGGATGGGCTTATGGACGCGCGTCCAGAACCTCTTCCAAAGTGCGCATGCCGGTGCGCGGGGCCTGAACCAGAACCGACATGTTGCCCGGCTTGTGCTCGTTGCGCAGCATTTTCATATGCGCTTCGGGCAGATCGTTCCACGCGAACACTTCCGACATGCAGGGGTCCAGACGGCGTTCGACCATCAGCTTGTTGGCTGCTGCCGCTTGCTTCAGATGCGCAAAATGCGACCCCTGCAGGCGCTTCTGGTGCATCCACATGTAGCGCACGTCAAAGGTACAGTTGAACCCGGTGGTACCAGCACAAATCACGACCATACCGCCCTTTTTCACCACGAAGGTCGACACCGGGAAGGTGCTTTCGCCAGGGTGTTCAAACACCATATCAACGTTGTTGCCCTTACCGGTGATGTCCCAGATCGCTTTGCCGAACTTGCGGGCTTCTTTGAACCACTCGGCATATTCGGGCGTGTTGACTGTGGGCAGCTGACCCCAGCAGTTGAAGTCCTTGCGGTTCAGAACGCCTTTGGCGCCCAGCCCCATCACGAAATCCCGTTTGCTTTCGTCCGAGATCACACCGATCGCATTTGCACCGGCCGTGTTGATCAACTGGATCGCGTAAGAGCCCAAACCACCCGAGGCTCCCCAAACCAGAACGTTCTGGCCGGGCTTCAGGTCATGAGGCTCGTGCCCGAACAGCATCCGGTAGGCCGTGGCGAGCGTCAGGGTATAGCACGCCGCCTGCTCCCAGGTCAGGTGCTTGGGACGCGGCATCAACTGTTGCGCCTGCACGCGGGTGAACTGGCTGAACGACCCGTCCGGAGTTTCATATCCCCAGATACGCTGGCTGGGCGAGTACATCGGATCGCCGCCGTTGCATTCCTCATCGTCGCCATCATCCTGATTGCAGTGGATCACGACCTCATCACCGACCTTCCAGCGCTTGACCTTTTCACCCACAGCCCAAACGATGCCCGACGCATCCGAACCAGCGATGTGGTACGGGGCCTTGTGGCCATCAAACGGGCTGATCGGCTGGCCCAGAGCAGCCCAGACGCCATTATAATTGACGCCCGCCGCCATCACGAGGACGAGAACCTCGTTGCTGTCCAGCTCGGGAACATCGACCACTTCCTGCTGCATCGCAGTATTTGGTTCTCCGTGACGCTCTTTGCGGATCGCCCAGGCGTACATCTGCTTGGGCACAAACCCCATCGGAGGGATTTCCCCCATTTCATAGAGGTCCTTTTCGGGTGCCTCGTACGACGCGATACCGCTTTCGGTGTCCAAAGCCATGCTGGCCTCCTTTTCAATATCTTTGCCGCGGCGCAGAATCGCCGCCTCTCCTACAGAGGGATAGGAGGGGTTGCGCAACATTGCAACCATCTTTGGTCTATTTTTGTAATTTTATGACCCAGCGGGTGCAGAAACGTCTTTTGCGGGCGCAGCATTGGCGGATTTCACATGTTCGGGCACTGACTCTGCGTAGTATTGCATAAGATCCTCGCGCTCCCCGGACAGATTCAAAACCCCGTCTTCACGCGTCAGAATGCGCCGTTCGACCATTTGATCCACCGCGCTTGTGATAGCGTCCTCAGCCTCCGCGAACGCAAGACCATCAGATTCCATAAGGGCAAGGATTCGACTTCGCACCTCTTGTTCGGGCATAGGGCCATTCTCGCGCAGCAGCCAGCATGCGGCCGGCCCCGGCACCAAGGGAATCGCCGCGCCAATCCGTTTCATCAACGCGCGGGCTAGGTCGGTCATGACGTCATCACCGGCTCGTGCCTCGAAGTCTTTCAGCGAGATCGGCTTACCATACCGAACCGCAGCCAATCCGAACCGCTTGTAGCGACCGATCAGCCGACGCCAGATCTGCTTGAGGACCCAACTTGTGATCACCCCGATCCGTGCACGAAAACGTCGATCAGTTCCGAGAGCGGCACGCGTGAGGATCGTATCTTCGAGCACGCGATCATAGTTCAGGGCCACCGGCACAAACACGACATCGCGCCCGTCGGGCGAGGTGCCGTCGATAATGTATTTCAGTAGTCCTAGTTTAGGTCGCCCCAAAGCCCCGGTCAGGCTGAGCCCGCCTTCGGGGAACATTGCCTGCGTTACACCCGCTTCGGTCGCGTGGCGGACATAGCTGGCCAGAACCTGGCGATACAGCTCGCTGCCTGATTTGCGCCGGATGAAATACGCGCCCATTGCCCGGATCAACCGGCTGAGCGGCCAAACCCGCGCCCATTCGCCCACGGCATAGGACAGGGCGGATTGCTGCGCCGCCAGATAAGTGACCAGAACATAGTCCATGTTGCTGCGGTGGTTCATCACAAAGACAACTGTCGCCTCGGGGTCGATATCCTTGATCGCGCTTTCATCCTTGTAGCTGAGATGCACGTTGTAGAACGTGTTGCTCAGCAACCGGGACAGACGAATGGCGAAGCTGAAATAGGCAAAAGCCGAAAAGGAGGGCACGATCTCACGCGCGTACCGGCGGGCTTGTTCGAACGCAACGGCTTCGGGGATGCCTTCTTCATGGGCGTGCTGCTGCACCGCGTGCCCGACCTGAGGATCATAGATGAGCCGCTGGATCATGTCGTGCCGCCGCGCAAGTTTGAACGGCTGGATCGGCCTCTGCAGGCGTTGGTTTAACCGAGAGACCGCCCTCTCAAGCCTGCGGCGAAAGAACCAGCGGACGGAGGGGAACAGAAAATGCGAGGCAAAAGTGACCATGGCAAAGACCACGATCAACAGGAATAGCCACAGCGGAAGTTCCACGGTTCTCAACATCGGGCCACACTGCCACCAAACGAGGCGGCTCACAATCTAGACAATTCGCATATGCCGCAACGCAGCGAATTGACAATGCCTGAAAATTGCGATTTAGAACCCGTAGACGTAATTTTGTTACCCACCGAAACACGAGGCCCGCCCATGACGCAGATGCAGAAAGACCGCCCCTGGCTGATCCGAACCTATGCTGGTCATTCCACCGCCAAAGCCTCGAACGCGCTGTATCGCGGCAACCTCGCCAAAGGTCAGACTGGCCTGTCGGTGGCGTTCGATCTGCCGACTCAAACAGGCTATGACAGCGACCACACGCTAGCGCGGGGTGAGGTTGGCAAAGTGGGTGTGCCGATCTGCCATCTGGGCGACATGCGGGTCCTGTTCGATCAGATCCCGCTAGAGCAGATGAACACCTCGATGACGATCAACGCGACGGCCCCATGGCTGCTGGCGCTCTACATCGCCGTGGCCGAGGAACAGGGCGCGGATGTCTCAAAGCTGCAAGGCACTGTTCAGAATGACCTGATCAAGGAATATCTCAGCCGCGGCACCTATGTCTGCCCGCCAAAGCCGTCACTGAAGATGATCGCGGATGTGGCTGAGTATTGCTACACCAACGTGCCAAAATGGAACCCGATGAACGTGTGTTCCTACCACCTGCAAGAGGCCGGCGCGACCCCGGAACAGGAGCTGGCCTACGCGCTCGCCACCGCCATTGCGGTGCTAGATGAGCTACGCCCTCGTGTGCCTGCCGAGGACTTCCCTGCCCTATGTGGACGCATTTCCTTCTTCGTAAATGCAGGTATCCGCTTTGTCACCGAAATGTGCAAAATGCGGGCATTCGTCGATCTTTGGGATGAAATCCTTCAACAACGATACGGCGTTGAGAACCCCAAGTTCCGCAGATTCCGCTATGGCGTTCAGGTCAACTCGCTTGGGCTGACCGAACAGCAGCCGGAAAACAACGTCTACCGCATCCTGATCGAAATGCTGGCTGTGACCCTGTCGAAAAAGGCGCGCGCCCGTGCCGTTCAATTGCCTGCCTGGAATGAGGCTTTGGGCCTGCCCCGCCCCTGGGACCAGCAGTGGTCGATGCGCATGCAGCAGATTCTGGCTTATGAGACGGACCTGCTGGAATATGGCGATCTGTTCGACGGGAATCCGGCGGTTGATGCCAAGGTCGAAGAACTCAAGGAAGGCGCGCGGGCCGAATTGGCCAATCTCGACTCCATGGGTGGTGCCGTGGCCTCGATCGAATATATGAAGTCACGACTGGTCGATTCCAATGCGGAACGCCTGAACCGCATTGAACGGAACGAAACCATTGTGGTCGGTGTGAACAAATGGGTCGACGGTGAACCCTCGCCTCTGCAAACCGAGGATGGCGGCATCATGGTTGTGGACCCTGCGGTCGAGCAGGAGCAGATCAATCGCTTGAACGAATGGCGGGCAGAGCGTGATGACCTAGCCGTGGCTGCTGCTCTAGGTGCTCTGCGTGAGGCGGCACAAACCGGGGCGAATGTCATGGAGCCCTCGATTGCTGCGGCCAAGGCCGGTGCAACCACGGGTGAATGGGCCGAGGAAATGCGCAAGGTCTTCGGCACCTACCGTGGCCCAACCGGCGTGTCCGGCTCGGTCTCGAACAAGACCGAAGGGTTGGAGGACCTGCGCGCCTCGGTCGATGCGGTTAGTGACCGGCTCGGGCGTCGTTTGAAATTCCTGGTCGGCAAGCCGGGGTTGGATGGCCATTCCAACGGAGCCGAGCAGATTGCCTTCCGCGCCCGCGATTGCGGCATGGATATCAGCTATGAGGGCATTCGCCTGACACCAGAAGAAATCGTCTCGGCCGCATCCGAGGATGATGCCCATGTGATCGGTTTGTCGATCCTGTCTGGCAGTCATCTGCCTCTGGTCGAAGACGTAATGACCCGCCTGAAACAGGCAGGCCTGTCGCACGTGCCTGTCATCGTCGGTGGGATTATTCCGGACGATGACGCAGACGCTTTGAAGAAAATGGGTGTCGCCAGAATCTACACGCCCAAGAATTTCGAATTGAACGCAATCATGGGCGACATCGTCGCGCTGGTGGACCCGCAGGAAATCGCCGCCGAATAACACCCGTTTTGAAAAACTCTTGATGGCTATTCCCGAAATACCGGGAATAGCCTATATCGGCGTATGGAAATACGGCTTGTATTTTTCAACCGTAGCCACTCACGCCTGAAAGAGGAAAAGTAATGGGACTTGAGCTTGAAAAAATGTCACGCAATGAACTTCTGCAATTGCGCGACGATATAGATAAAGCCCTGGTAGATGCTGAAAAGCGCGAGCGCAAAGCCGCTCTGGAAGCTGCCGAAAAAGCCGCAGCCGAATTCGGGTTTTCCTTGTCCGAGCTTTCGGACACCGGGCCAAGAAGCGCCAAGTCACAGAAATCAAAAGCGAAATACCGCAATCCAAACGCCCCGGAACAAACCTGGACGGGTCGTGGGCGCAAACCTCAATGGGTGCATGACGCGCTGAATTCCGGCACCGATATCGCCGAGTTGGAAATCTGAATTTGAGGTCTTTTCAGAAATGACAATCCACATTGGCGCAGAAAAAGGCGACATCGCAGAAACCGTTCTATTGCCCGGAGATCCCTATCGGGCGAAATGGGCGGCGGAAACGTTTTTGGATGACGTTAGGTTGGTCAATGACGTGCGCGGCATGCTCGGGTTCACCGGTACGTGGAAAGGAAACCCTGTCACCATTCAGGGCAGCGGCATGGGGATGCCCTCACTTTCCATTTACGTGAACGAATTGATCCAGGATTTCGGCGCAAAGACACTGATCCGCATTGGCTCCTGCGGTGGTATGCAGGACAGCGTCAATGTCCGCGATGTTATCCTGGCTATGACATCGACCACGCTCAGCACACCGTCGCGGGGCATCATGAAGGAACTGAACTTCGCCCCCTGCGCCGATTGGGGGCTGTTGCAGGCCGCGGCCAATGCGGCGGCAGCCAAGGGAACACCAACCCATGTGGGCGGGATCTATTCGTCCGATGTGTTCTACGATGAGCGCCCTGATCTGAACGAACAGATGGTGCGTCACGGCATTCTGGGGGTCGAGATGGAAGCGGCCGAGCTGTATATCCTCGCCGCCAGACACAAATGCCGTGCTCTTGCGGTTCTAACCGTCTCGGACCACCTGCTGACGGGTGAAGCCCTGCCCTCATCTGAACGGGAGCGTAGTTTTGGCGACATGGTCGAGATCGCACTGCAAGCGGCCTTCCCGGACGCAGCATAGAGTGAAACGGGCCGAGCATGTCTCGGCCCGATTTCTATTTGCCGATTGATTGTCGCAGACATTTCGAAGGACGATCTGATCCGTCGGATCTCGCGCCGCAAAAGGCGCAGACCCACAGATCCTCGTCTCGATGCTGTCGCCAGCGACAATCGCGTGTCAGCGAAGACGTGCGGGACCGCCAGAAGAAATAGGCGAAAACCCCAGCGGCCAGAAGAAGCAGAATAACAGGCATAGTTCTGTTTGGCCCGCTCCAGCCGCAAATGGCAAGGCTGGTGTCACGCCGCGTTGGCGTATTCGAACAACTCAGGCTCTCGCTGATCGTGCGCGCCAACCGGTTCTGGCGTGTAATACGCCCAAACTTGCTCCAACAAGGTCAGAGCTTCCTCGGCGTCGGTTTTCGGTGTGTTTGCTTGTGTACTCATCGGAGTGATCCTGATTTCATCACTCCTCCCTTCTGCGAATATACGGCGTCGGTGGTCCGACGACATCGGACGTTTTTGCAAAGGGGGCATGCGCTTGCCGCAGCACGGCAAGCGCATCGGTCAATCAGACAGAGCGTTCGACCATCATCTTCTTGATCTGAGCAATCGCTGCCGCCGGGTTCAGACCCTTTGGGCAAGTCTTGGCACAGTTCATGATCGTGTGGCAGCGATACAGCTTGAAGGGATCTTCCAGCTCATCCAGACGCTCGCCCGTGGCTTCATCGCGGCTGTCGATGATCCAGCGATAGGCGTGCAGCAAAGCTGCGGGGCCAAGATAGCGGTCGCCGTTCCACCAATAGCTCGGGCACGAGGTCGAACAGCTGGCGCACATCACGCATTCATACAGGCCGTCCAGCTTCTTGCGGTCTTCGATGGACTGCTTCCACTCTTTTGCGGGGCGGTTGGTTTTGGTTTCCAGCCACGGCATGATCGAGGCATGCTGCGCGTAGAAATGCGTCAGATCGGGGATCAGGTCTTTGACCACCGGCATATGCGGCAGCGGATAGATCTTCACGTCGCCCTTGATCTCATCCATGCCGTAGATACAGGCCAGCGTGTTGATCCCGTCGATATTCATCGCGCAGGAGCCACAGATCCCTTCCCGGCACGAACGGCGGAAGGTCAGGGTCGGATCAATCTCATTCTTAATCTTGATCAGCGCGTCCAGAATCATCGGGCCGCAGGTGTCCATATCGACGAAATAGGTGTCGACACGGGGGTTCTGGCCGTCATCTGGGTTCCAGCGATAGATCTGGAACTTACGCAGGTTCTTTGCGCCGTCCGGTTTGGGCCATGTCTTACCGGTGGTGATCCGGGAATTCTTGGGCAGGGTCAGTTGAACCATGTCAATTCTCCATTCAGCCTGTCCGGGCGCGATCGATCGCGCCTCGATTGTGGTGCCCCCAATGGGCAGTGTTCACGTCAAAATCCGCAGACAACCAGTCGGCAATCGCCTGAGGGTCGTCGCGGTCGATATCAAAGCGCAGGAACCTTGGGTTCCCGTCGAAATGGGCCTGCACCTCGGCGTGGTGTATGTCATACATCCGGCGCCAGCCCTGTTTGACCTCGTCTGCGCCCATCCCGTTGGCCTTGCAGCAGCGTTCAAGATAGCCGCCATTGCTGTGCAGCCCGCGCGACGAAATCCAATCCTCGCGATCGCGCGTGTTCAGCAGAAAATAGGCATCCGGATAAGCCGCATGCAACTCGCGGAAAAACCGCGTGCCATCCAGCATGAACCGGGCATTCACAAAGGCAATGTCAGTAAAGGCCCGGACCGAGCCGAACCCATCCAGCGGTTTCCGACCCATGGCGATATTCGTCACCATTTTCTGGGCCAAGTTGTTGCCCTGATCGTCCACCCAATGCACCGACGCGATGCCACTGTTCTGAAACAGCTTGTGCAGCGACGTGGTGGCACAGCGGTTCAGGCCGATCAGGATGATCTTGGGATCCCGCGGACCCGAGGGCAGCTGTTCAACCGTCATGGCAAGCACCCCTCACCGCGCCCGCATGGGGCGTTTGTCGTGTCGGTGGGTATGTGGCGCTTGCACCGCATTGCCTGATGGTTGCTCCTACTTAGAACGTCCGCGCTTTCGGCGCGATTTTCTTGAGGCTGATGCCGCCCTGATCCTCGTTGGTCAGAGGATCAACGATCACCGGACGGTAACTGAGTTCAACCTTGTTACCCTCGACCCGGCTGACGGTGTGGACACGCCAGTTCTCATCGTCGCGCTCCGCGAAATCCTCATGCGCATGTGCGCCACGGGACTCTTTGCGCGCTTCGGCCCCCACGATGGTCGCCAGAGCGCTTGGCATCAGGTTGGTCAGTTCCAGCGACTCCATCAGGTCACTGTTCCAGACCAGAGACCGGTCCGAAACCTTCAGATCGTCCATCTTAGCCGCGATCGCCGTCATCTTTTCGACGCCTTCCGCCATGGTCTTGGCGGTCCGGAACACAGCCGCGTCCTGCTGCATGGTTTTTTGCATCTCAAGCCGCAGGTCAGCGGTCGGGACTGCGCCCGAGGCGTTCCGTACGGCGTCAAACCGATCAAATGCCTTATCAACCGATGCCTGGTTCAGCACAGGGTTCGGCGCGTCTGCGTCCACTACTTTACCGGCTCGGATGGCCGCCGCGCGACCAAAGACGACCAGATCGATCAGAGAATTAGAGCCCAGACGGTTGGCACCGTGGACCGAAGCACAACCCGCTTCGCCCACTGCCATCAGGCCGGGAACAACTGCGGTTGGGTTGTCTGCAGTTGGGTTGAGAACCTCACCCCAATAATTCGTCGGAATACCGCCCATATTGTAATGCACGGTCGGCAGAACCGGGATGGGTTCCTTGGTAACGTCAACACCAGCAAAGACACGTGCCGATTCCGAGATTCCAGGCAACCGTTCCGCCAGCGCCTCGGCTGGCAGGTGGCTCAGGTTCAAATGAATATGATCCCCGTCATCGCCGTGACCACGACCTTCGCGGATCTCCATCGTCATCGAACGCGAGACATAGTCGCGCGGCGCCAAGTCCTTGTACTGGGGCGCATAACGCTCCATGAACCGCTCACCTTCAGAGTTGGTCAAATAACCGCCTTCG
This sequence comes from Ruegeria sp. AI3, assembly GCF_056541245.1. Lineage (NCBI taxonomy): Bacteria > Pseudomonadati > Pseudomonadota > Alphaproteobacteria > Rhodobacterales > Roseobacteraceae > Ruegeria > Ruegeria sp. AI3. The sequence goes on along the minus strand of NZ_JBQFYA010000009.1, from coordinate 167,706 downwards.
CCCCGAGCACCCTCGGTGATTAAGCAACCCGAGCCGTAGATGCCGGTTGGGTGGAACTGAACGAACTCCATATCCTGAAGCGCCAGACCGGCACGGGCCACCATGCCGCCACCGTCGCCGGTGCAGGTATGGGCCGAGGTCGCGCTGAAATATGCACGACCGTAACCGCCGGTCGCCAGTATAACCATCTTGGCGTTGAAGACATGCATCGTGCCGTCGTCCAGCTTCCAGCAGACGACGCCCTGACACTGCCCATCCTCGGACATGATCAGGTCGATGGCGAAATATTCGATGTAGAATTCAGCGTTGTTTTTCAGCGACTGTCCATAAAGCGTATGCAGGATCGCGTGACCGGTCCGGTCTGCGGCTGCACAGGTACGCTGCACGGCGGGACCTTCGCCAAACTCGGTGGTATGACCGCCGAAGGGGCGCTGGTAAATTTTACCCTCTTCCGTACGGCTGAAGGGCACACCGTAGTGTTCCAGCTCATAAACTGCCTTGGGAGCTTCGCGCGCAAGGTACTCCATCGCATCGGTATCACCCAGCCAGTCCGAACCCTTGACGGTGTCGTACATGTGCCATTGCCAATGGTCAGGCCCCATGTTGGACAGGGACGCTGCAATACCACCTTGCGCGGCAACCGTATGTGAGCGTGTCGGGAACACCTTGGTGACACAGGCTGTACGCAGGCCCTGCTCGGCCATGCCCAATGTCGCCCGCAGACCGGCCCCACCTGCACCTACGACGACCACGTCGTATTCGTGGGTTTCATATTCATATGCTGCTGTCATTGTTCTTGTTCCTTATCGCGCGTCACAGGGCCAGCTTGACCAGGGCAAACAGCCCCGCAGCCATCAGCGTGTAACCAAGCGCCCACATCGCAACGAGAGAGATTTTCTCAAGAATGCCATGGATATAGTCTTCGATGGTTTCCTGCGCCTCATACATAAGCTGCTGCAGGCCCACGACCAGCGTCAGAGCGGTGACAATCGCAGGGAAGGGGCGGCTGAAATAGGCCAGAACCTCTTCATACGTGCCGCCGAGGCCTATTCCGAAGGTGATGATAAATATGGGAACCAGCACGGTCAGGATCATCGCGCGCACCATGGTACGCCAATGGGTTTGTGTTCCCGATTTCCCTGCGCCCAAGCCCTGCGCGCGTTTGCGGTCGGTCAGATATCGCATCTCCGTCTCCTTAAACCACAAGCACGGTGAGAATGGTCAGGACTGTGGCACCGATGAACATGCCCATCCCCAGTTTTTCCGAGGTATTCACGTCGAGGCAGTAGCCGAAGTCCCAGAACACGTGACGCAGGCGGCCCAGCGTGTGATACCAAAGCGCCCAGGTCGCGACGATGAGGATCAGCTTACCGAACCAGCTGGTCAGGAACCCGTCGATCAGCGCAAATGCACTTTCCGAAGTTGACGCGGCCAGCAGCCACCAGACAACCAGAATGGCAACGGCAAACACCCCGAGGCCGGAAAACCGGACCATGATGGACGACATGGAGGTCATCTGCGGGCGATAGATCATAATATGTGGCGAGAGCGGGCGGTTGCCCCGATTGACATCGGCCATGGCGGCTCCTCTTACTTTGGCTACCAGACTTTTTACTTGTTTTTGCGCTTCTGTCACGTGCTGCACCTGCAAAAACAGGTAAAATTGCCTCAAAAACGGTGATTTTGACTAATTGTGATCACGCACTTTAAAAGTGTGATCACAAAATACAATGCGATCATTCTATGTTAGCGTTTTCAACGTCGAAGCATTGTGATCACGAATCCCTGTAGATCAGCGAAAACCGGCAGATTGCTGCGTCACCTCGCGTAGCAGCTTTTTACGTATGCGCTCTGGGTAGTCTGCAAACCCTGAGGCCGACACGACAAAAGCCCCCTCTCCGAAGATGACGTTCTCAAAGAAGTAGGCCGTCAGATCCGGTTCACTTTCTTCAATAGCTATGGCGTTTACTGTCACGCCTCGATCTTTCAGAAGGCCATGAATCTGCGTCGGCTCAATCCCTTCGTTGGAAACCCCGTCTCCCGAGATATCAATCAGCAGTCGCCTGCACTCTGCCACTTCGTCAAACCGCAGCAGGGTGGCCTCTAAAGCTTCTCCGATCGCGGTTGAGAAGTTTCGCCAGACCCTTGGATCCTGCGCAACTTGATCAGCAAACTTCTCTAGAGCGATAAAGCTGTCGATTTTCGTCCACGGGATCGTCACTCGCTGGCGGGATTCGCCCGTCCATTGCACCAACATCAATTGCGCCTGCCCGCGCACCAAGGCCTCGGACACGATCGGGTCACGCAACCCAGCGGCGAGGCCATCCATCTGAATGCGGTATTCGCTGCTGTCGACAGAGCCAGAGACATCCACCGCCAAGGCCAGCGCCAGATCGCACGCCCAGGCGGGGCGTGTAAGGCACAGGAAAAGGGTGAGAAAGCGCAGAAACATGCCGCCACCCTAGCACGGATTGCGGTTGCTGTGTTCACATCACTGTAACCCGATTTTAGCGTTTCGGGTTAAACCTGTGACACGAATACCCTGCCACGCTTGCAGCGTTCTCGGGACATTCGTGTCACTTGATGATTCAGGTAAACCCGAAACGCTTTAGATCGGCATCAAGGCCCAATAGTCGAGGTCCAGCAGCACGTCCGACGTGTATTTTCCGTCTTCGCCGCGCAGCTCGAACGGCGCGCCGCCTTTGGTCGCAACCAAACGCAGACGGATTGCTCCAACCCCGGGCACGTCGGTTTCGGCCTTGTCCAGAACCTCGGACCACGCCTTGATCGTATCTCCTGCGAAACAGGGGTTGGCATGTGCGCCGCCATTCAGACCCACGATCATCTGCGCATTGGCGAGGCCGTTGAACGACAAGGCCCGCGCCATCGAGATCACGTGGCCCCCATAGATCAGGCGGCCTTCAGGGCGGAAGGTCAGGTCGAAATGCACCTTGGCCGTGTTCTGCCATAGGCGTGTGGCCAACATATGCTCAGCCTCTTCCACCGTCACGCCGTCCACGTGGTCAATGGTCTCGCCGATCTCATAGTCGCCCCAACGATGCGGCTCACCCGCCAGGGTGAAATCGTAATTCGAGAAATCAAGCCCCTCGGGGATGACCAGATCGCTCGGCTCCAGCACTTTCTTCAATTCGGGCACGAGTGTTTCCGGTGCCGGCGCATCCGGGTTTGCCTTGCGCACCATCACCCAGCGGACATATTCCATGACCACTTCGTCCAACTGGTTCAGACCGCGCGTCCGCACCCAGACCACTCCGGTCTTGCCGTTCGAGTTCTGCTTGACCCCGATCACCTCGGACACCGACCGCAGCGTGTCACCCGCATGAACCGGTAGCAGCCAACGCCCCTCGGCATAGCCCAGATTGGCCACTGCATTCAGCGAGATATCGGGCACCGTTTTGCCGAACACGACGTGGAAGGCCGCCAGATCATCAATCGGGCTTTCCTGCAAACCACAGGACCGCGCGAACTCATCCGAGGAATACAGCGCATGACGCGCAGGATAGAGCGCATGGTAGAGGCCGCGCTCTCCTTCCGTCACGGTGCGCGGGACGGCGTGCGGCAGCACCTGTCCGACGGAATAATCCTCAAAAAAGCGGCCCGGATTGGTTTTTGCCATTATTGCTGTCCCAGTTTCATCTCAGGTGAATAGTCCGCGTCGACCTCTTTGGTCACGGCCTGCGCGCACCGCATGACGTTGTTGGCCTGATCGAAGGCATAGGAGGGATCGCCATAAAGCTCCCACCCTTTTGCCAAGGCATCCGACACTTTGTGACAGAAGGCCGAGGTGTCCTCCTCGGTCAGCAGGCGATAGAGTTTTGCCATTCTTTAAGGTCCTTATCATCCAAATGGAGACGGGCCGACCAGCCCGTGGATATAGCCGATCACGCCCAGCAGCACGATCGAGGCAACAAAGAACATCGCGTCCATGCCATAGGTGCCGGGTTCGCCAGGGGTCCAGTCGGGTTCGGATTTGTTGATCACGATCACTTCGACCACAGCCCAGGCCAGCAAACCACCGAACAGGATGATCGACGCCAGATCGCCATTCACCAGCAGATGCGCAAAGGCCCACAGCTTGAACCCGCCCAGCATTGGATGGCGCAGCTTGTGCAGCAAGCGGCCTTTCTTAGGGGCCGGGCTCATCATGTAGATCGCGATCAGCACCAACAGGTTGTTGATATGGGTCATGAAGCTTGGCGGTGCCCAGACATAGATGAACTCGGTCATGCGGTAACCGAAGATCATCAACAAGATCGCGGCCACCAGCGCCAGCGCCACAGCCCCTTTGCCGCCATCGCCCATAGCCGCGCGTTGCGCAGGCATGACGCGTTTGAACAGATGTGCGGCCCACCATAGCGCCACACCAAGGATCAGAAGAACAAAGCCCATGCTGGCTTACCCCGCTTGCAAAGCTGAAATCGCCTCCGCTTTTGCCAGAATTTCGCGGGCAGTTACAACATGCAGGTTTTCAACGATCTTGCCGTCAACCACGGCAACACCCTGCCCTTGCGCCTCGGTTTCCTCAAACGCGCTGATCTGACGGCGGGCGAGGTCTATCTCGTCATCCGACGGGGCGAAGGCTGCATTGGTGACCTCAATCTGCGCCGGGTGGATCAGCGTCTTGCCATCAAAGCCCATATCGCGGCCCTGTTCGCATTCCGCTGTCAAACCGTCTGTGTCCTTGAAGGCGTTGTAGACGCCATCAACGATGATCAGCCCTTCGGCCTTGGCCGCCAGCAGACATAGGCCGAGCGAGGTCATCAGCGGCAGACGGTCGGGACAGAACCGGGTTTGCAGGTCCTTAGCCAGATCGTTGGTCCCCATCACGAAACCCGCCATCAGAGGATGCGCTGCAATCTCAGCTGCGTTCAGCATACCACGCGGGGTCTCCATCATGGCCCAGATCGGCAGGTCCCCTGTGATCGCGGCCAAAGCATCCACATCCGCCGCCGAGTTCACCTTGGGCAACAGAACCGCATCGGCATCCATCTCGCGCACGGCTTTGGCGTCATCTGCACCCCACGGAGTATCCAGCCCGTTGATGCGCACGATCTTGACCCGAGGGCCGTATCCGCCAGCGGCCAGCGCTGCCTTGAGCGTCTCGCGTGCATTGTCCTTTTCGTCGGCAGACACCGCATCTTCGAGATCGAAGATGATGGCATCAACCGGCAAGGTGCGGGCCTTGTCCAAGGCCCGGTCGCGCGAACCGGGAATGTAAAGAACCGAGCGATATGGGCGCTGACGCGGGTGCATTGGCCTCTCCCGTTGAAATAATATTGCGCAGAAAGGGGCATTTTTCTCAGGAAAGTTCAAGGTAAAAATCGCCGCAACGCAGCATAAATGACGCAACGCTCTTTGCTTTAACGCAATATCGCCCTCTTGACCGCAGGCTTTAGGCGACTGGTGACAGATGGGGTCAGAGATGAAGAAGACAGTTTTGAAGATGACAATCGGGCTGGGAATCATGGTCCTCGCGGCGCAACAGGTTCAGGCGCAGCCACGCAATTGCGCCCCTCGGGCCGATGTTTTGCAACGCCTTGCGGAAGACTATGGCGAAACGCGCCGGGGGATCGGCATTGCCCGCCAGGGTGCGGTGATGGAGCTGTTTGCCTCGGACCAATCTAGCAGCTGGACGATCACGGTGACCCTGCCGGACGGAATGACCTGCCTTGTAGCCTCGGGGCGGGCCTATGAGCAGATGGCCGATGTCCTGCCGCCAAACACCTAAGTCAGTGCGTCCCAGATCAACTTGCCTCCGGTCAGGGTCAGCAACACATAGGCGATACCAAAGAACAGGCGTTCGGACAGCATGAAATGCGCCCGGACGCCCAGCCAGGCTCCCAGAATGGCGAACGGGGTCAAAAGAAGATCCGCTAACGCCGTGTGCCAGGTGAACAGGCCGAGATAGGCGTAGGGCACGAATTTCGCTGCGTTGATCACCCAGAACACCAAAACGGTCGAGGCCTGAAACTCGGTCTTAGACAGGCGCTGGGACAACAGATAGACGGCAGCCGGTGGACCTCCTGCATGGCTGACGAAACTGGTAAACCCCGCGACAAGCCCCGCGAACAGACCAGCAGAGGCAGGCAACCGGCGGGTGAAGCCGCGTATCCAGCCTTTGCTTTGGGCGACGTGCCAGATCACGAACCCGACCGAGATCCCTCCGATCAGCAGGCGTAGCAGGTCGTCATCTGTCACGCGGTATAGCCAGGTGCCCAGCAGAACACCCGGAACCGCGCCCAGGATCAGCAGACGTGAATCCGGCCAACTCCAGCGTTTCCAATAGGGTCCCAGCGTGGCCACGTCGATCACCATCAGGATCGGCAGCATCAGCGCCAACGCCTGCCCCGGAGTCAGTATCAGAGCCAGAATCGACGACGACGCAAAGGCCACGCCCGAGCCAAACCCACCCTTCGAGATGCCCGCAAAGATCACCGCCGGGATCGCGACTGCAAAAAACATCAGGTTCAATTCAAACATGCAGCGTCCCGGGAATTGGCTTGTTTCACAGGCGGTTTAGCGCAACCGGATTGGGGATGGCAAACGGTATGCGGTGGCATGCCGCGCCGCAGGACCCTTGCGCAAAAGCCATTTAACGACTAGCAAACCCGCGATTTCAATACCGACCGGAGATATTCCAAATGGCCAGACCCAAGATTGCGCTGATCGGCGCTGGGAACATCGGCGGCACGCTTGCGCATCTTGCAGCTGTCAAAGAACTCGGTGACGTCGTCCTGTTTGACATCGCTGACGGACTGCCTCAGGGCAAGGCGCTCGACATCGCCGAGTCCGGCCCATCCGAAGGCTTTGACGCCGCAATGTCAGGTTCCAGCGACTATGCGGACATCGCAGGCGCGGACGTGTGCATCGTTACCGCAGGTGTCGCCCGCAAACCGGGGATGAGCCGCGATGACCTGCTGGGCATCAACCTGAAAGTTATGAAATCGGTCGGCGAAGGCATCGCAGCCCACGCGCCCGACGCGTTCGTGATCTGCATCACCAACCCACTGGACGCGATGGTCTGGGCTCTGCGCGAATTCTCAGGCCTGCCGCACAACAAAGTTTGCGGCATGGCTGGCGTTCTGGATTCCGCCCGATTCGCACATTTCCTGTCGGAAGAATTCAACGTCTCGATGCGCGACGTAACCGCCTTTGTTCTGGGCGGCCACGGCGACACCATGGTACCGTCGGTGCGCTATTCGACCGTCGCCGGCATCCCGCTGCCCGATCTGGTCGAGATGGGCTGGACCACGCAAGAGAAACTGGACGCAATCGTTCAGCGCACTCGTGATGGCGGTGCCGAAATCGTTGGCCTGCTGAAAACCGGCTCAGCCTTCTATGCGCCTGCGACCTCGGCGATCGAAATGGCCGAAGCCTACCTGAAAGATCAGAAGCGCGTTCTGCCCTGCGCGGCCTATTGCAACGGCGAGTTCGGCGTTGACGGCATGTATGTAGGCGTTCCGACCGTCATCGGTGCAGGAGGCATCGAGCGTATCGTCGACATCAAGTTGAACGAAGACGAACAAGCGGGCTTTGAAAACTCGGTCAACGCCGTGAAGGGCCTGATTGAGGCTTGCAAAGGCATCGACGGCTCGCTGACTTAAAAACAGGAATTGAGACAAATTCGGGCGGACTTTTTGGTCCACCCGAATTTGTTCGATGCTACCTGCTCTCACTCGCGTTTGCTTCGACTAGGGGCAACCCACCATAGTGCGCGGCAAGTCGTTGCTCGGTGCTTATGACACGCTGCTGTGAAAGCGGCTCATAGTCTGATGGTCGGTTCATTTCGAAAAAATGTGTGCCGCCTTCCCCTAAAAATGGCACCCTTGCGCAATCAGCCGATGCCTTTTGGACAATGTCAAAAACAGGCAGGCAACCTCTGCGTTCGGCCTCGTCAAACCGCAAAGACAATTCTACAAGCCGTCGACTGTTGAAAGGTGAAAGATAGAAGTGCTGCCACAAGGCGGGAAAAGATGCTCCGACTGTCGAATTATAGTAGACTTCTAAAAACATAAAGTCGGCTGCTTTTTCCATCGCATTGGCTGGAAGGGTAGCTTGCCATGCAAAAAAATCTCCTTCGAAATGCTTACAGATATCTGAATTGTACGATCGCCGAGGCACAATGAGCATCCGTTCAATCTGCCATTCCGCGTCACTCCACATGGCCTTGGGCTTAAACACATAGACAGCACGTAAAAGGTCGGTTTGATGCCCCCTCAAGATAAGGTGATCGGACGGAATAGCGTTGGTTGCTCCGGTCACATACTCTTTTGGAGGGGCGGTATCGGACCCGTGCGAAATCTGATAAGCTTGCGCCAGAAATCTCTGCTCCCAGCGCTTAGTTTCCTTCCCAAAACGCGTTCCCAAAACGACATGCGGAGTGTTTAGGCTTTTGGCAACCGCAGCACCGACATGGGCGTCTACTTTAGAATTGTAGTTTTTCACATGCGTGTAGAAAAAAGGAATTTTGTGCAAACTTTCGCGGCCAACTGCCGCCAAAATTCGACTATCTCTTCCTCCCGTAATCGGCATGGCGCACTTGTGGCGTTCGGTGATCTTATCAATGTTGAAAGCCAGTCGCTTGGTGATTTCGTCATAGGTTTCGGCATGGTTCGAATTTTCAAGCGAGAACACCTCATCTCTAGGCCAGAACCTTTCAACGTCAAATGTGTTTAGGTTCAGGTAGAAATTTGGGTTCAACCGCTTCACCTTTTCATCACAAGTGTGAAATAGCGAATACCGTGTGGGAAGTTCGGCTAAACAGTCCGCTTGATATCGAATGTTTGGAACAACCTCTCGGTCAATCGCGAGCAGCGGTGAACTTGCGACGCGCTGCGCGTCGCGTTCGTAAACCGCGCCAATCATTCCAACTGGATCGGTATACAGGCGCTCTTCACCGCCGATCTGCAGGAAAAAGGCGAACCGGCCTGCACACTCGTTCAAGTATCGCTCGAATTTTCTCCATGCATCGCCGTCTCGGGTCGAAAACGGCAGCATTTCATCGCCATCGATCAAACCTTCCGGACCAACAGCGACCCCCAGCAAATAGCCAACCACGAGCCCATCCGAATCCTCTAGTTCGCAAACTGGAAGATCCTGCCCGACATGCAGTTGTGACGCACCAAATTTCAAGCTCTTCAAAAAGCCGACACTAAGTCCGGTTTTGTCCAGAACATATTGGAACCTGAATACCTCGGGCAGGTAACGTCGCTTAAGACTCCAAAGCCGTTCCGCCTCAAGCATTGATCACTCCAAAATCAGGTACACTATTAGCATATCCTCTATAGGCAATGCCAACTGGCCAAGAAAGTGATTTTGCGCCAAAGCTGCGAAGGAACAAAATATTGAAAGAATCAGTCTGAATATTTGTGATCACACCTTAAAATACTGTGATCACAAATATGGAAAATCTTCGCTAAAAACCACTCCGAGTTCAAAAAAGCCTTTATAATTGCGCCCTAGACACCTCTATATCGGTTTAATCGTAGTCAGACGGGACAATTTCGATGAACATTCACGAATACCAAGCCAAGGCGCTTCTTCGCAGCTATGGCGCTCCGGTCTCCGACGGTCGCGCGGTTCTGCGCGCCGAGGAAGCCAAAACCGCAGCCGGTGAGCTGGACGGCCCTTTGTGGGTTGTGAAGGCGCAGATCCACGCAGGTGGACGCGGCAAAGGCAGCTTCAAAGAGGCCGACGCAGGTGAAAAGGGCGGTGTCCGTCTGACCAAGTCGGTGGAAGAAGCGGCCGAGGAAGCAAAGAAGATGCTGGGTCGCACTCTGGTCACCCACCAGACTGGTCCCGCGGGCAAGCAGGTCAACCGCATCTATATCGAAGCCGGTTCCGGCATCGAGCGAGAACTGTATCTGGCCCTGCTGGTAGATCGCCAAACCAGCCGCATCTCTTTTGTCTGCTCGACCGAAGGTGGTATGGATATCGAAGAAGTGGCCGCGTCCACGCCTGAGAAAATCCTCTCATTCTCGGTGGACCCTGTGACCGGCTATCAGGCCTATCACGGCCGCCGCATCGCGTTCTCGCTGGGTCTGGAAGGCGCGCAGGTCAAACAATGTGTGCGCCTGATGGGCATCCTCTACAAAGCCTTCGTCGAGAAGGACATGGAGATGCTGGAGATTAACCCGCTGATCGTCTCAGACAGCGGCGACCTCAAGGTGCTGGACGCCAAAGTCGGCTTTGACGGCAACGCAGTTTACCGCCATCCCGACATCTCCGAGCTGCGCGACGAGACCGAGGAAGACCCCAAGGAACTCGAAGCCTCCAAATACGACCTGAACTACATCGCGCTGGATGGTGAGATCGGCTGCATGGTCAACGGTGCTGGTCTGGCGATGGCGACGATGGACATCATCAAACTCTACGGTGCCGAGCCGGCCAACTTCCTCGACGTGGGCGGCGGTGCGACCAAAGAGAAAGTGACCGAGGCGTTCAAGATCATCACCTCGGACCCGAACGTCAAAGGCATTCTGGTCAACATCTTCGGCGGCATCATGCGTTGTGACGTCATCGCCGAGGGCGTTGTTGCCGCGGTGAAAGAGGTCGGCCTGCAGGTTCCGCTGGTCGTGCGTCTGGAAGGCACGAACGTTGAGAAAGGCAAAGAGATCATCAACACCTCTGGCCTAGACGTGATCGCGGCGGACAACCTAAAAGACGGTGCCGAGAAGATCGTGAAAGCCGTGAAAGGCTAAGCCCAATTCCGTGGAGTGGGTTTCGCCCCACTTTTCCGAAGAATTCTGGCAGGCCCTGGCCCGCCTTAAATAGGAGAACGCCAAATGGCAGTCCTCATCGACGAAAATACCAAAGTGATCTGTCAGGGCTTTACTGGCTCGCAGGGCACATTCCACTCTGAACAAGCCATTGCATATGGCACTAAAATGGTCGGCGGCGTGACCCCCGGCAAAGGCGGGATGGAGCATTTGGGCCTGCCCGTGTTCAACTCGGTCCACGAAGCCAAGCACGTGACCGAAGCCAATGCCTCAGTGATCTACGTGCCGCCGCCCTTCGCGGCTGACTCGATCCTCGAAGCAATTGACGCCGAGATGGAAGTGATCGTCTGCATCACCGAAGGCATTCCGGTTCTGGACATGATGAAGGTGAAGCGCGCGCTCGAAGGCAGCAAATCGCGCCTCATCGGCCCGAACTGCCCCGGCGTCATCACACCTGACGCCTGCAAGATCGGCATCATGCCCGGCCACATCCACAAGCGTGGCTCGGTCGGCGTTGTGTCCCGTTCGGGCACTCTTACCTATGAGGCCGTCAAGCAGACCACCGATGTGGGTCTGGGCCAGTCCACCTGCGTTGGTATCGGCGGCGACCCGATCAAAGGCACCGAGCATATCGACGTGCTGGAATGGTTCCTGGCGGATGACGAGACCCACTCGATCATCATGATCGGTGAGATCGGTGGCTCGGCCGAAGAAGAAGCCGCACAGTTCCTGGCGGATGAGGCCAAGAAGGGCCGCAAGAAGCCGGTTGCCGGTTTCATCGCAGGCCGCACAGCCCCTCCGGGACGCCGCATGGGCCATGCAGGCGCGATTGTCGCGGGCGGCAAAGGCGGCGCCGAGGACAAGATCGAAGCCATGCGCTCGGCCGGTATCGTTGTGGCAGAAAGCCCGGCAACGCTGGGTGAGGCCGTGCTGGAAGCGATTGGGTAAATGATCAACTGCCGGGCATACGCTCTAAGGGCGGCGCCCGAAAAAAGGGTGGGCGCGTTGCGTCCATCCTTCTCATCTTTAGCTTGGCTGTGGTCTTCGTTCGCGACTGCGATGTTCGCATTTTCTACCGCTGGGCAAGCCAAAGCAATGGAATGTGAAGTTCGAATTGGCTGGTCCAGTGAGGGTCAGTTTATTCAGGACGAGGCTTGCGGCATACACAACGTTGCCAAGGCAAAAGGTTTTTTTGACCTCGAGCTATCGGGGAGCAAAAAATACCAGTTCCGCTTTCGCGCAAACAAAGAATCCACCAAGGATGAAATAGTGCAACGCGTTGGTTATGTTTGCGATTTGATAGGCAGCGACAGGGCCGTTTTCTCAGCCAATCGCGGAAGGGAGCGTGCGCTGATCGTTTCTTTTTCATGTGACGACGCAAGGGGGTGAATTGACTGCAATGACCTTCTCCGACGCCATCCGCACTTGTTTCTCGAAGTTCTTTACTTTCTCGGGTCGTGCCTCGCGGACCGAGTATTGGTTCTTTTTCCTGTTCATCGTGATCTGGAGCATTCTCGCCGGGATCATTGATGCGCAGTTCTTCACTCAGGTCTCGGTGACTGAGGGGGACGGCGTGAAATCCGTCACCGCCACATCCCGTCAACCGGTGCAAAGCATCGTCAGCCTGATTGTGTTCTTCCCGCATCTGGCCGTCGCGTGGCGGCGGATGCACGATTCCGGGCGCAGTGGGCTTTACGCTCTGTTGCCGATCCTGCTGATCCTCGGGGCCTTCGCGGTTCTGATTTTCGGCATCGGCCTTGCCTCAAGTTTCCAGCATGGCGGTAATCTGGACATTCTGTTCACACGTGCCACTCTGCTGATCGTCATTCCGACACTGCTTGTTTTATTTGTGTCGCCCCTCCTGGTTCTGTGGTGGCTGACCCGCCCGTCTCAACCAGGCACCAACCAATACGGTCCCAACCCATATGAGGTAGCCCAATGACCGAACATACGCCCAATTCCGCGTTCCATGCCTCAAGCTTTATGCAAGGCCACAATGCCGAGTATCTGGAGCAGCTCTATGCCCAATACACCAAGAACCCCGGGGCGGTGGATGCCGCTTGGGCCGAGTTCTTTAAGGCAATGGGTGACGCTTCTCCGGATGTTCAGCGCGAGGCCGAGGGGCCATCCTGGGCGCGGACCGACTGGCCGCCGATGCCTGCGGATGATCTGACTGGGGCGCTGACCGGTGAGTGGGCCGAGATCGATGCCAAGGCTGCGGGCAAGAAGATCAAGGAAAAAGCGGCAGACAAGGGCGTAGAGGTCAGCGATGACCAGATCAAGCGCGCCGTGCTGGACAGCTTGCGAGCGCTGATGCTGATCCGGGCCTACCGGATCCGGGGCCATCTGGCCGCCGATCTGGACCCGCTGGGGATGCGCGCGGCCAGCACACATCCGGAACTCGATCCGAAGACCTATGGCTTTACCGAAGCCGACATGGACCGGCCGATCTTTATCGACAATGTTTTGGGCCTGCAGATGGCTTCGATGCGGCAGATCGTCGAGATCGTGAAGCGGACCTACTGCGGCACCTTCGCGCTGCAATACATGCATATCTCAGACCCGGAACAAGCCGCGTGGCTGAAGGAGCGGATCGAAGGTTACGGCAAGGAAATCGCCTTTACCAAGGAAGGCCGTAAGGCGATCCTGAACAAGATGGTCGAGGCCGAGGGTTTCGAGAAATTCCTGCATGTCAAATACATGGGCACCAAACGGTTCGGTTTGGATGGTGGCGAAAGCCTGATCCCGGCAATGGAGCAGATTATTAAACGCGGTGGCGCACTGGGCGTCAGCGACATTGTCATCGGCATGCCGCACAGAGGCCGTTTGAACATCCTGGCCAACGTGATGGGCAAACCCTACCGCGCGATTTTCAATGAGTTCCAGGGCGGCAGCTTTAAGCCTGAAGATGTGGATGGCTCTGGCGATGTGAAATATCATCTCGGTGCCTCCAGCGACCGTGAGTTTGACGGCAACAGCGTCCACCTGTCGCTTACTGCCAACCCCTCGCACCTTGAAGCGGTGAACCCGGTGGTTCTGGGCAAGGTCCGCGCCAAACAGGATCAGTTGAACGACACCGACCGCACCAAGGTTATGGGCATCCTGCTGCACGGTGACGCGGCCTTTGCTGGTCAGGGTGTGGTCGCCGAAGGGTTTGGTCTGTCCGGCCTCAAGGGCCACAAAACCGGCGGCACTATGCATATCGTCGTGAACAACCAGATCGGCTTTACCACTGCGCCGCACTTCTCGCGCTCCAGCCCATATCCGACAGATATCGCGCTGATGGTTGAAGCGCCAATATTCCACGTGAACGGCGACGACCCCGAGGCGGTTGTTCACGCCGCCAAAGTCGCGACAGAGTTCCGCCAGAAGTTCCACAAGGACGTGGTCATCGATATCTTCTGCTACCGCCGGTTTGGTCACAACGAGGGCGATGAGCCCATGTTCACCAACCCGATCATGTACAAGAAGATCAAGACGCATAAGACCACTCTGTCGCTCTATACCGAGCGTCTGGTCAAAGACGGCCTGATCCCCGAAGGCGAGATCGAGGATATGAAGGCCGCCTTCCAGGCCCATCTGAATAATGAGTTCGAGGCCGGCAAAGACTACAAACCCAATAAGGCCGACTGGCTGGATGGGCGCTGGTCGCATCTGGACAAGAACAAAGAGGACTACGTGCGCGGCGAAACCGCCATCGCCCCGGCGACTCTGGCCGAGATCGGCAACGCGCTCACCCACGCCCCTGCGGATATTGCGGTACACAAAACCGTTGCGCGTCTGCTGGATCACAAGAAACAGATGTTCGACAGCGGCAAAGGCTTTGACTGGGCCACAGGTGAAGCGCTGGCCTTTGGCTCGTTGCTGACCGAGGGCTTTCCAGTTCGACTGTCCGGTCAGGACGCGACGCGCGGTACGTTCAGCCAACGTCACTCGGGCTTTGTCCATCAGGATACGGAAGAGCGGTTTTATCCGCTGAACAACATCCGCGCGGGACAGTCGCATTACGAAGTGATCGACTCGATGCTGTCCGAATATGCGGTTCTGGGTTTTGAGTACGGCTACTCGCTGGCCGAACCCAACGCTCTGGTCCTTTGGGAGGCGCAGTTTGGCGACTTCGCCAACGGTGCGCAGATCATGTTCGATCAGTTCATCAGCTCGGGTGAAAGCAAATGGCTGCGGATGTCCGGTCTTGTGACGCTGCTGCCGCACGGGTTCGAAGGTCAAGGCCCCGAACACAGCTCGGCGCGGTTGGAGCGGTTCCTGCAGATGTGCGGTCAGGACAACTGGATCGTGGCGAACTGCACGACACCGGCGAACTACTTCCACATCCTGCGCCGCCAACTGCACCGTACCTTCCGTAAACCGCTGATCCTGGTGACCCCGAAATCGTTGCTGCGTCACAAGCTGGCAGTCAGCACGGCCGAGGATTTCACCACCGGCTCCAGCTTCCACCGGGTGCTGTGGGACGATGCGCAGCAGGGCAACTCAGACACCAAGCTGGCCGCGGACGACAAGATCAAGCGCGTGGTTCTGTGTTCCGGCAAGGTCTATTACGACCTGCTGGAGGAACGCGACGCCCGTGGTATCGACGACGTCTACCTGATGCGGATCGAGCAGTATTACCCGTTCCCGGCGCACTCGTTGATCAACGAGCTTGAGCGCTTCAAAGGGGCTGAGATCGTCTGGTGCCAGGAAGAGCCTAAAAACCAAGGTGCCTGGACCTTCATCGAGCCAAATATCGAATGGGTGCTGACCCGTATCGGCGCCAAACATACACGGCCGCTCTATGTCGGCCGCGCAACCTCGGCCTCGCCTGCGACGGGTCTGGCCAGCCAACACAAAGCTCAACAAGAAGCGCTCGTGAACGAAGCGCTGAGCCTCGAAGGAAAGTAAACGATGACCATTGAAGTTCGTGTTCCCACGTTAGGCGAGTCTGTTACCGAAGCCACGGTTGCGACCTGGTTCAAGAAACCCGGTGATGCCGTGGCCGTGGATGAGATGCTCTGTGAGCTTGAAACCGATAAGGTGACGGTCGAAGTGCCCGCCCCCGCCGCTGGCGTCATGGGCGAGATTGTTGCCGTCGAAGGAGAGACCGTGGGCGTCGACGCCCTGCTGGCGACCATCGCCGCAGGCGAAGGCGCATCCCCTGCTCCGGCAGCAGCAGCGCCCGCCCCAGCGGCCGCTCCGGCAGCGTCGGGTGGCAGTGTTGATGTGATGGTGCCCACGCTGGGTGAATCGGTCACCGAAGCCACCGTCTCGACCTGGTTCAAACAGGTTGGTGACGCGGTCGCGCAGGACGAGATGCTGTGTGAGCTGGAGACCGACAAGGTCTCGGTCGAGGTTCCCGCCCCTGCCGCTGGTGTTCTGGCGGAAATCACAGCGCCCGAAGGCACAACCGTGGACGCCTCGGCCAAACTGGCCGTGATCTCGGGCTCCGGCGCGGCGGCAGCCCCTGCACCCGCCCCTGCCGCCACGGCAGCCCCAGCAGCAACAGCAACCGGCAAGGATGTCGCCAACGCTCCGTCGGCAGAGAAAGCCATGGCCGAGGCCGGTCTGTCCGCAGCTCAAGTCTCTGGCACCGGACGTGATGGTCGCATCATGAAGGAAGACGTGGCCCGCGCCGTGGCAACGGCTGCTGCACCCGCGCCTGCTGCCGCTCCGGCTCCAGCCCCTGCGCCGCGTGCGCCTGTGGCTGCCGATGACGCCGCGCGCGAAGAGCGGGTCAAGATGACACGCCTGCGCCAGACCATCGCCAAGCGTCTGAAAGACAGCCAGAACACCGCCGCCATGCTGACCACCTATAACGAGGTGGACATGACCGAGGTGATGGCCCTGCGCAGCCAGTACAAAGACCAGTTCGAGAAGAAGCACGGCGTGCGTCTAGGCTTTATGTCATTCTTCACCAAGGCCTGCTGCCACGCGCTGAAAGAAGTGCCCGAGGTGAATGCCGAGATCGACGGCACCGACATCGTCTACAAGAACTTCGTCCATATGGGTGTCGCCGCCGGTACACCTACAGGTCTGGTGGTTCCGGTCATCCGCGATGCGGACTCGATGTCTTTTGCAGCGATCGAAAAGGCCATCGCCGAGAAAGGCAAACGCGCCCGTGACGGCAAGCTGAGCATGGCCGAGATGCAAGGCGGCACCTTCACCATCTCGAACGGAGGCGTCTATGGCTCGCTGATGTCTTCGCCGATCCTGAACCCCCCGCAATCGGGTATTCTGGGCATGCACAAGATTCAGGACCGCCCGATGGCGATCAACGGTCAGGTTGTGATCCGTCCGATGATGTATCTGGCGCTGTCTTATGACCACCGGATCGTTGACGGCAAAGGCGCGGTGACCTTCCTTGTCCGCGTGAAAGAGGCGCTGGAAGACCCGCGCCGCCTACTGATGGATCTGTAATCATGGCAACGCATGTTCTGTGGCAAGCCGATGTTGCCGACTTTGATGCCTGGCTGAAGGTGTTTCGCGAAGACATTGCGATGCGCCAGGCCGCCGGCATCCACGACCTGCATGTCTGGCGTGACCCCGATCAAAAGGATCACGCCATCGCCATGTTCGAAGTGGATGACATACAAAAAGCCCGCGCTTTCTTCGACTCGGAAGAGCTGGCCATGCATCTCGAACGCGGTGGGGTCGCCCATATCCAGGTGAAACTTCTGGACCCGGTCTTACCGTAAAAAACTCTACTGTGTGCGGGACCGCCCCGAACACAGCCCCGCAAATACACGTGAAGCGCGCCTGCTATTGATGTCAGAGAATGCTAACCGACAAACGGACTCTGGTTGAAAAAGGATACTCGTCATGTCTTCCGAACTTTCCATTCTCGCTCTGTACGGCCTTCTGATCGTCGCAGTAGTTCTGTTGAATGTGCTGACAGCCATGTCGCAGGTCGGGTTGATGACATTGGGTGGCGCACGAGATGATATGCCCGCCCTGACCGGCGTTGCGGGCCGGGTCGAGCGGGCTCTGACCAATTCAGTCGTCGCCATGGCCTTGTTTGCACCTGCCATTCTGATCCTGTCCGCCAAGGACGCTTTCACCTCCGGATCGCTGCTGGCCGCGCAGATTTTTCTGATCGCGCGTGTCGTTTTCGTTCCGGTCTACGCTTTCGCAATCCCGGTTCCCTTCCTGCGCACGATCGTGTGGATGGCTGGGTTTCTTGCGACGATCTACCTTTACCTGCTAGCCCTATAGCTTAGTACGCCGCACCCAGAAGCGGCCAAGACACACCAAGGAGTGCCCTCAATGTCCAGCTATGACGTCATCGTAATCGGAGCCGGTCCCGGCGGCTATGTCTGTGCCATCCGCTGCGCCCAGCTGGGTCTGAAAACCGCCGTTGTCGAAGGGCGTGAGACGCTGGGCGGCACCTGCCTGAACGTTGGCTGCATCCCGTCCAAGGCGTTGTTGCATGCCTCTCATCAGCTGCACGAGGCCGAGCATAACTTTGCCAAGATGGGTTTGAAGGGCAAATCTCCGTCCGTCGACTGGAAACAGATGCAGGCCTACAAGGACGAGGTGATCGAGGGCAACACCAAGGGCATCGAGTTCCTCTTCAAGAAGAACAAGATCGACTGGTTGAAAGGCTGGGGGTCAATCCCGGCTGCCGGCAAGGTCAAAGTGGGTGATGAGGTTCACGACACCAAGAACATCATCATCGCATCAGGCTCCGAGCCGTCGGCCCTGCCGGGCGTTGAAGTTGACGAGAAGGTCGTTGTGACCTCGACCGGGGCGCTATCGCTGGGGAAGATCCCGAAGAAGATGGTGGTGATTGGTGCCGGTGTGATAGGTCTGGAACTGGGGTCGGTCTACAGCCGTCTGGGTGCTGAAGTGACGGTGATCGAATTCCTCAAGGAGATCACGCCGGGCATGGACCCCGAGGTACAGAAGACCTTCCAGCGTATCCTCAAGAAACAGGGCCTGAACTTTGTGATGGGTGCGGCGGTACAAAAGACCGAAGCGTCGAAAACCAAAGCGAAAGTCACCTACAAGCTACTCAAGGATGACAGTGAACATGTGATTGAAGCCGATACCGTCCTGGTCGCCACCGGTCGCAAGCCATACTCGGACGGATTGGGGCTGGATGCGCTGGGTGTCGAGATGACGCCGCGCGGTCAGATCAAGGTCGGCGCGGACTGGCAGACCAACGTGCCGGGCATCTACGCGATTGGAGACGTCACCGAAGGCCCGATGCTGGCGCACAAGGCCGAAGACGAAGGTATGGCCGCAGCCGAGCAGGTCGCAGGCAAGCACGGCCACGTAAACTACGGCGTCATCCCCGGCGTGATCTACACCTGGCCCGAAGTTGCCAATGTGGGTGAAACCGAGGCGACACTGAAAGAACAGGGCCGCGCCTACAAAGTCGGCAAATTCATGTTCATGGGCAATGGCCGGGCCAAGGCCAACTTTGCCTCTGACGGATTCGTCAAGATTCTGGCCGACAAGGAAACCGACCGGATTCTGGGTGCGCATATCATCGGCCCCGCTGCAGGCGATCTGATCCACGAGGTTTGCGTTGCGATGGAATTCGGTGCCTCAGCCGAAGATCTGGCGCTGACCTGTCACGCCCACCCGACCTATTCGGAAGCCGTGCGTGAGGCCGCTCTGGCCTGTGGTGACGGCCCAATTCACAGCTAAAGGTCTCTGACCCCGGCGGCGATCAGCCTGTCGGGGTCAACCAGGCATTCAGGTAAGTTTCAAGCCTGTCGGTGAAGGTTGTCGCCGAATGCAACGCGCAGAACCTGAGAGACATGGCCTGAATCGCAAAGGCCTGAACACCTTCGGCCAAAAGTTCGGACGGCACATCCTTGCGCGTCTCGGCCACTTCAAGCCACATCATCACCACCCGGAAATACCGCTCAAAGCAATAGGCGATCGGCCCAACATCCGCGATGGCGGTTGCGCCGGAATACCGGATCAGCAGATCGAAAACATACCGTTCGGACATCATGAAGCCGTGGACCGGTTCCAAGGCAGCGATAAGCTGTTTTACGTTTTTGGGCGATGTCCCCGCCTCGGCCTGATCCAGACACGCATTCAATCTGTCCGCGATCAGGATTTCCATTAACGCGTCCTTGTCGCGAAAATGTGCAAAGAAGGTGCCCTTGGCGACACCAGCCGTCTGCACCACCTCTTCCACCCGAAGGCCCTCATACCCGCTTTTCTGAATCAACTCTTCCGACACCGCCATCAGGCGGGCGCGGGTTTTCAACGTGCGTTTCTGGACTGTCTTTTGCATGAGGCCAGATTGCATGTTTTTTGACCGCGGTCAAATTTTATATTGACCGCGGTCATTTCTATACTTTACAAACTGACCACGGTCATTTTTAGGAGACATCCCATGCATGCCAAGAAAATCCTGATTCTCGACGGACACCCTGCCGAAAGCAGCCTGTCCCGTACTTTTGCGAAAACCTACGGCGACGCCGCGCGTCAGAACGGTCATGACGTCCGCCTGATCCATCTGAGCGACCTTCAGTTCGATCTCGATTTTGGACAGGGCAACTATCACGAGTACAAACCTCTTGAGCCCGAGCTTGAGAAGCTGTTGCAAGATTTCGAATGGAGCGACCATCTCGTTATGACCGCGCCTATGTGGTGGGGTGGCCTGCCCGCAAAGCTTAAAGGCCTGATCGATCGCATGTTCATCCCGGGACGAACCTTCGATACCCGAAACACCACCAAGCTGGGCTTTCCGGCCCCGATGCTGACCGGCCGCACCGCACGCGTCATCCTGACCTCGGACACACCTGGCTGGTTCATGCGCCTGATCTACCGTCAAGCACTGATCCGGCAAGTCCGCGATCAGATACTCGGCTTCGTCGGCTTCAAGCCAACACGGTTTACATATTTCGCAGGGGCCAGTGAGCCAAAGCCGGGAAGCGTCGATCGCTGGATATCAAAGGTCGCCAGAATTGGCGCAGAGGCTATCTAGGTGCCGTGCCTACCACATCGTCTTTGCGGCGCGCGCACCCCATTCGGAGTCGTATTGCGCGCCGCCTTCCTCACCGGATGAGGCTTCTGCAAGGATCTCGCCAACCGTGGGCAATCCTTCGCTTTGATCGCCGCTGCTCCATGTACCCGCCCGCATCAAGGCCCGGGCGCATTGGGTGTAGATTTCGGCAATCTGGATGACGATCACTGTGGCCGGTTTCTTGCCTTGCTTTTCAAACCGCGCCGTTAACCCTTCATCCGCGGATACACGCGCCGTCCCGTTCAAGCGGACCACATTGCTGGAGCCAGGTACGATGAACAGCAGCGAAACCCTCGGGTCTCGAACAATGTTGCGCAAGGAATCCAGGCGATTGTTCCCCCGCCAATCCGGCATTGTCAGCGTGTTGGGATCAAGCTCTAAAACAACGGGCCCATCATCCCCGCGCGGGCTGCCATCGACGCCTTCGGGGCCAACGGTGCTGAGGACACATAGGCGCGATGCCATGATCCATTGCCGGTAAAGCGGCGTCAGGCTGCGCGCGACCTTGCGCAACGACGGAGCAGCGGGCGTGCCATAGAGCGCCTCCAGGCTCGCAGTGTCTTCAATGAACTCCATCCGGATCAAACCCCACTTCTTTCATCAAAGCGTCTGAGCGTGTCTCGATCACATCTTCCAAACGACTCAGAAACGCGTCCCGTTCGACGCCCGGTTCAATCGGGTCGAGGAAATCGACAATCGCCAACCCCGGTTTGCGCAAGATACCGCTGCGCGGCCAGAATACGCCGGCATTGGTCGCAACCGGCACGCAGGGAAAGCCCAGCCCGCTGTACAGGATCGCCGTACCGACCTTATAGGGCTTGGACACACCGGGGGCGACGCGGGTGCCCTGAGGGTAGATCACCAGTTGGCCGGGTTCGGCGAACTCCTTGGCGACGTCTTTGACCATCTTGGCCACTGCCGCACCCTTCTTGCCGCGATTGACCGGGATGCAGCCCAAACGACGCGCATACATTCCGATGACCGGGGTCCAGAGAAGCTCTCGTTTCATGATGAATTTGCCATGCGGGATGGCGTCAAAGATCATGATGATATCAAGGAAAGACTGGTGCTTGGCCCCGATGACAACCTCGCCGGTGGGTACCGTGCCACGCACCTCGCACTTTATGCCAACCATCCATCGCGCCAACCACATCGTGCTGCGCGCGTAAGTTTTGCATGCGCGCAAAGCGCCCTGTTTCGTGAAGATCGCATATGGCAGATAGACGATTCCAAGGATCAACATCCAAACGTAGATCACAATCATGAAGATCAGGGAACGGATCCATTGAAAGCCCTGTGACATCAGGAAAGCTCCTTCAACTTGCGGCGGGCGGCGGTCCAGGTGGCGAAGAAGGCGACCACAGCGCCCAGAACTGGGATCAGCAAGGGCAACACCCAGCCAAGCCCCTGAAACCCTACTCCGGTCAGAAATCCGCCTTCGTCCGAGGGGTCGGGCAAGAGCAGAACGCCTGTCATCCCCAACATCGTTCCGACAAATGCGCCAAAGAAGGCGCGGTAGGTAAAGCGGCGGACAAATGCGCCTGCGATGAACCGATCCCGCGCGCCCACCTGCCGCAGCACTGCAATGATACTGGCATTCGCGGCAAGCGAGGCATTTGCCGCCAGCGTGATCATCGCCGCAGTTGCACCACCGATCAGCAGGATCGATACCCAGCCCAGCCGTCGCAGGGACATCGCTGCATCCACCAAGGGTTCACGCCAACGGGTGTGGTCATCCAGAACCGCTCCGGGTACTTCGGCGCCCAATCGCAGGCGAAGACCCGCCGTGTCCAGACCCGGCTCACCTTCAACAATTTCAATTAGTTGCGGGATAGGTAGCGTTTCAATCGGCAAGTCCGGCCCGAACCATGGTGACAGCAGCGCGGCCTGTTCCTCGGCCGTCAGCGCGCGGGCCGAGGCGACGCCGGGTGTCTGGCCAAGAACGGTCAGGGCGGTTTCCGTCTGCGCCGCCATCTGCTCGGCCGGGGCGTTGATACGCAAGGTGGCAGCCCCCGCCAGCTCCGAGGCCCAACGATCTGCGATCCGACCAGAGGCGAGCGAAAGCGCCAGGGCAAACACCGCTAGAAACGCCATTGCGCCCGAGACAAACAGGGTCAGATGCGCGGTATACCCGGTCGGAGGGACAACGCGATCCGCGCGTGTATCCCGGCGCAGCAGGTTCCGGATGTCACCGTTGCTCATAGGTCCGCTCCGGCCAGATGCAGTTTGCGCTGCGAGATGCGCAACACGCGGGCTTGAACTTGGCTTTTGGCCGCGCGGATCAAGCTGAGATCGTGGGTAGCGATCAGGACGGTCTTGCCCATGCGGTTCAGCTCGATCAGCAGGCGCAGTAGCCGTTGCGACATCTCCCAATCGACGTTGCCGGTCGGCTCATCCGCCAGCACAACGTCTGGCGACAGGATCACGGCTCGGGCCAAAGCCGCGCGCTGACGTTCACCACCCGACAGTTCGGGCGGATGGGCGTCAAGCCGGGCCCCTAGCCCAACCCAGGACAAAAGCTCGGTCAGGTTGTCCTGCTCTTCTGACTCGGCCCGTCCCGACACCATCAGAGGCAGGGCCACGTTTTCAGCCAGCGTCATATGATCCAGAAACTGGCAATCCTGATGCACAACACCGACCCGACGCCGCAACAGGGCCATCTGATCCCGGTCCAGACGCGCGATATCTTCGTCAAACACGCTCAACCGACCCGAGGTCGGCAACAACGCGCCATAGCACAGCTTCAGCAACGTGGTTTTACCCGCGCCCGAAGGTCCGGTCAGGAAATGGAACGAGCCGGGCTGCAATTTGACCGAGACATCGCTCAGCAATGCACCGTCGCCATAGGTATAGCTGACATTTTCCAGCTCGATCACAGGTGTCCCCAGTTCTTTTGCCGATCTTCATGCCCGAGCTTGCCTGCGGTTTCAATGCCTGCACCGAGTCCAATTGGCGACACTTGCCCCATGAAACCGAAAACGCCCTTTGCTGTTGGGTCTTAACGGAATATCATCCCTGAAAAAACTACTATCGGGCCGAACGTCAGGCCGGGGAGGCAGTATGAGACTTACATGTCCGAATTGCGGCGCTCAGTACGAAGTGCCGGACGAGGTTATCCCCGAAGAGGGGCGCGATGTGCAGTGCTCCGCCTGTGACCAGACGTGGTTTCAGTCCAAGCAACCCGAAGACGCAGCACCCATTACTGAGGCGCCTGATGCCACCGCCGAGCCGGAAGCTAAGCCAGAGCCCACACCTGAACCCGACACAAAAGTCGAGGTCGTTGAAGAGACTCCGTCCGATACCGGCAAGACCGGCAATGTTGACCCCGTTGTTGCCAGCATTCTGAAGGAGGAGGCTGCGCGTGAGGCGGAACTGCGCTCTCAAGAAGGCAGCAGCCTTGAGACGCAACCGGATCTGGCGCTGGAGGACTCTGTCGAACCCGAGTTTCAGATCAGGCGCCCGACTGCGACCGAGACCGCCGAGGATGCGGGCCAGAAGGATGAGCTTCCTGACGTTGAGACCATCAATTCAGGCATGATGAGCGATGAGGGCGACGACACGCCCCCGGTCAAACAATCCCGTGGCTTCGTGCGCGGCTTTGCCGTGATGCTGGTCATCGGCGTGATCCTCTATCTGATCTACAGCAATGCGCAACAGATAAGCGAGGCCGTACCGCAAGCCGATCCCGTGCTGGACTCCTACGTCTCTTTGATTGATCAGGCCCGTATCTGGCTTGAGACGCAGGCCGGGGCAGGCGCGCCGCAGGAATAAAGCTTTTCGGGTTTTACCTTAGCCATCAAGTGACACGAATGTCCCGACAACGCTGAAAGCGTGGCAGGGTATTCGTGTCTCAGGTTTAAGCCGAAACGATATAGCGGCTCAGAACCGTTCCAACAGACGCTTGAGGTATTCCAGCTCGATCTCGGGCCGGTCGGTTTCGCCGGTCCGACGGCGGATTTCGTCCAGCAACTCACGCGCGCGGCGATAGACGTCTTCGCCCTGCAGCAGGTTGTCATCGGTTGAAATCGACCCGGCCGCACCAGGATTGCGGCCCAGCGGGTCGCGGCTGTTGGCTTGCGCCTCACCTTCCTCGGTGCCTTGTCCGGATTGGTTCTGCTGGTTCTGCGCCATGGCCTCACCCAAGGATCGCATCCCTTCGCGCAGGGCCTCCATCGCCTCGGACTGACGGTCGATCGCTTCGGCCAGATCATTGCCGCGCAGCGCCTCTTCGGCCTCTTCCATGGCACCTTCCGCGCGGCCCAAAGCATCGCGCGCCGCGTCGCCTTCGGGGGTGCCTGCACCGGGCAAGCCCTGTTGCTGTCGGTTCAGTTCCTGCCGCAGGGCCTGCTGCCGATCCGCCAGAGACCCCTCACCCGATTGGCCTTCGCCCGCCTGATCCGAACCCTGACCCTGGCCGCCCTGACCCTCGTGGCTTTCACCACGGCCCTGACCGCCATTGCGGCCTTCATTACCCTGATTTTCTCCGGCCTGAGCGCCGGGGTTGAACTGTTCCTGCAAATCGCGGAACGCCTGATCGCTTAGGCCTTGCTGTTCGCGCAGAGTCTCGGCCAAGCCTTCCATGGCCTGTTGCCCCTCGGATTGACCACCCTGCCCCTGGCCTTGGGTGACACGCATGTTCTCCATCATCTGCTGGAACTCTTCCAGCGCCTGCTGCGCCTCAGCCATGCGGCCCTGTTCCATCAATTCCTGAATGCGATCCATCATGGCCTGCAGATCGTCCTGCGTCATCTGCATGCTTTCGCCATTCTGACCGGACTGGCGCTCATCACTATCGCCGTTTTCCTGCGCAAGGCGCTGCAACTGGTTCAGGTAGTCCTGCGTGGCCTCACGCAGTTCCTGCATCAGCTCGGCGATTTCCTCATCGCTGGCCCCGTTCTGCATCGCCTCAGTGAGACGCTCCTGCGCCCGGCGCATCCGCTCCAGCGCATCTGCCAGAGTGCCCTCTTCGATCAAAACCGCCAGATCCCAAAGGGCCTGCGCGATCTCGGCCTGTTGTTTATCCTTCAAACCGTAGTCGTTGAAGGTTTCCAACCGCCGCAGGGTGACCCGCAGCCGCAGATAGGCGGTGTCGGAGCGAAACAGTTCCTCGGGCCGGTGCGAGATCGCCCGCAGCACCTGAGCCACGCGCGGTGCATTGGTCCGCGACCAGAGCAGATCGCGGCGCTGTTCGATCACCGCAGCCGCCAGGGGATCAAAGAACCGGCGCGCGGGGAGATCGGTCAAATATGGCTCGGACGTGCTTTCCTGATCCGAGGCGTCGCGCGCCATTAACGTGATACGAACCGGCAGATGCGCCCATGGGTGCTGCGAGAAATCCTCGATCAAATCTTCGGTGAAATCCGCGCGATCTCCGGTGATCGGCATCGGCAATTCAACCTCGATCACCTCGCGTGGTTCCGGGTCCGCCGTCAGACCATAGCGACGATCAACCGAGGCCATGTCCAATTCGATCACCGCCGAGCCAGAGACGACCCCGTAGTCATCCGAGGCCGCAAAGGGCAGCTTCATCTGACCACCTGCCTCGGCCTCGGCCTTGTCGGCAACCGCAATGCTGGGCGGGGTGTCGGGGATGACATCCACCATCCAATCCCGCCCGGCAGGGCCGTCAATACGCATCTGGCCTGAGCGGGAGACGGTGAAATCCTGCTCTGTTTCGGTCGCGGCCTCGGCACCTAGGGGAGAGCTCGTTTCGGTCAGGCTATGCGCACCGACCTCGCCATAAAAACGCAGAGTAACGCGACTGCCTTGCGGGATCGACAGCGTGGGGCCGGTCTGATCGGCCAGATAGAGCGTCGGTAGCCCGGTATAGCGTGGTGGTTCGACCCAGCCTTCCCATGTAGGCCCTTGCCCTGCTACCGCCGTGCCGGGGGCCATCTCGGCCACCGAGCCAATCCGCCAGAACGAACCGAACAGGGCCGCGACCACCAGCGCCAGCAAAGCTGCGTAGCGCAGGGCATAAGGATCGCGCGACGCCAGTCGGAGGTCGGGTTTGGCAACGCGCGCTTGCGCCGCGCGGTCCGCCATCCGCGCCTTGTGCGCCTGCCAGAGGGCAACCGAATCCGTATCCCCCGCACCAATCGCCTGATCATCCATCAATGCCTGAATCGGACGCCCGGGCAGGGTCTCATCCAATCGGGCCAGCGCTTCGGCTCGTGATGGCAGGTGGAATTGCCGAATCCCCCAGATCGCGCTGACCAGCAGCGCAATGGCTACGACGACAGCTGCGCCCCACACGATCTCAACCCGCACAAGATCATGCAGACCCAGCATCAACGCGGCCAAAACAGCCATCAAAACCGAGAAAAACGGCCAAAACGCGCGCAAAACCTGCTCGGCCAGCAATCCGGCATGTGTCATCCACACGGACAGACGGGGAATGGGCAGGTTTTGTTTGTCGCTCAAAGCGGGCCTCCAGAGTTGGCCCGCGCGCCTACCGCGTCAAAGCCACTCAGGTATGGTATCGCGGTTTATGATTTCGTCAAAGCTTGGGCGTTCACGAATTACGGCAAATTGATCCCCATTCACCAAAACCTCGGGGATCAGGGGGCGCGTGTTGTATTCGCTGGCCATCACCGCGCCATAGGCCCCGGCGCTGCGGAAGGCGATTAGATCACCCGGCGCAAGCGGCGGCATGTTGCGCTGTTTGGCAAAAGTATCACCGGATTCGCAGACGGGCCCCACGATGTCATAGGGCTGTTGTTCGACCCCCGCTGCGGGTTCCTGTACCGCAACGATATCGTGATGCGCCTCATACATGGCCGGGCGGATCAGATCGTTCATCGCGCCGTCAAGGATGAGGAAATCACGCCCTTCGCCGGATTTCACATAGATCACCTTGCTGACCATCAAACCAGCGTTACCCGCAATCAGGCGACCGGGTTCGATTTCGATCTCGCAGCCCAGATGGCCCAAAGTCTTCTTGATCAGCGCACCATATTCCAACGGCAAAGGCGGCGCATCGTTTGAGCGGGTGTAGGGAATGCCAAGCCCACCACCCAGATCGAGGCGGCGGATATTGTGACCCTCTGCGCGCAACTGCTCGGTCAGTTCGGCGACCTTGGTATAGGCCAGCTCAAACGGCTCCAGCTCGGTCAGTTGCGAGCCGATATGGACGTCGATGCCGATGACCTCCAGCCCCGGCAGAGATGCCGCGTGGGCATAGACCTCGGACGCGCGCGAGATCGGGATGCCAAACTTGTTCTCGGACTTGCCGGTTGCGATTTTGGCATGAGTCTTGGCGTCCACATCCGGGTTCACCCGAACGGTGATCGGCGCAACCACACCCAGCTCCGTCGCTACCGCGTTGATCACTTCCATCTCGGGCTCGGATTCGACGTTGAACTGGCGGAGACCACCGGTCAGCGCTGTGTGAATCTCATCCGCCGTCTTGCCAACGCCCGAAAAGACGATTTTGTCGCCCGGCACACCGGCGGCCTTAGCGCGCAGGTATTCCCCGCCCGAGACCACGTCCATTCCAGCACCCGCCTGCGCCAGCGTTTTCAGGATCGCCTGATTGCTGGCCGCTTTCATCGCATAACAGACAAGGTGATCGGTGCCCTCAAGCGCGTCATCGAACAGCTTGAAATGCCGCAACAGGGTCGCAGTCGAATAGACATAGAACGGGGTTCCGACCGCGGCTGCGATTTCGGAGATCGGGACATCCTCGGCGAAAAGCGCGCCGTCGCGGTAGAGAAAGTGATCCATAAAAGCGCGATTAGACCAAAACCGCCCTATGGATCAATGGATTCGCGCTAAAACGATACGCCGCAGGGCGATCAGAAATCGTTCGACACCCCGACACGCGCATAGCCGGACACTGAGACTCCGGTTGAGCTGGGCTCTTTTTGCGGCGCCGGCCGTTGGCTGGAGGTTGGCTCGCAGGCCGCAAGTGCGACGAGCGCCAGAAAAAATCCGAAAATTCGCATGAGGTTAGTCTCTGAGTGCTGGAATTAAGGACCGCGCTTTGGCGTGCCAGACCCTACTTGGGTGTTTTACCCAGAATTACAACGGGATCAGCGACTAAACGCCCAGATAGAGGCCGAAGCCTCCGCGGCGGAAGCCGATGCCTCCGCCCACATGCGTTCCGCTCGAGCCGACGCCAACACCCACGCTTGCCGTTGGCTGCACCGGCTCACCATCCGCGCCACATCCGGACAGCGCGAACCCAGCCGCCACAATCGCCGCTATGCGTAGAACTGTCATCACACCAGCGCCTTCCATCGCTCAACCTGCACCCGCACCTGATCCGGGGCGGTACCACCATAGGACTGACGCGAGTTTACAGAGTTTTGGACAGTAAGAACAGAATAGACGTCATCGGTTATATCCGCATGGACCGACTGCATGTCTTCCAGGGTCAGATCAGGCAGGTCACAGCCCTTGTTTTCAGCCATCGCCACCAGCGAACCAGTGACATGGTGAGCATCGCGGAACGGCAGGCCCAGAACCCGCACCAGCCAATCGGCCAGATCGGTCGCGGTCGAGAACCCTGACCCCGCAGCGGCAGCAAGGCTGTCGCGGTTGGCGGTCATGTCCTTGACCATGCCTTCCATCGCGGCCAGCGCCAGCATCCAGTTATCGGCGGCGTCAAAGACTTGTTCCTTGTCTTCCTGCATGTCCTTGGAATAGGCCAGCGGCAGACCCTTCATCACCATCATCAGCGCGGTGTTTGCGCCGTAGATGCGGCCGACTTTGGCGCGGATCAGCTCCGCTGCGTCAGGGTTTTTCTTCTGCGGCATGATCGACGACCCAGTCGAGAAGCGATCCGAGAGCGTCACAAACCGGAACTGAGCAGAGGACCAAATCACCAACTCTTCGGCAAACCGCGACAGGTGGACGGCGCAGATCGAGGCAGTGGACAGGAACTCCAGCGCGAAGTCGCGGTCGCTGACGGCATCCAGCGAGTTCGCGGCAGGGCGGTCAAAGCCCAGCGCCTCGGCGGTCATATGTCGGTCGATGGGAAAGGATGTCCCGGCCAGCGCGGCGGCACCAAGGGGGGATTCATTCATCCGGGCGCGCGCATCGCGCACACGGCTGAGATCGCGGCCAAACATCTCGACATATGCCATCATGTGATGGCCCCACGTCACCGGCTGCGCGGTTTGCAGGTGAGTGAAGCCTGGCATGACCCAATCCGCCCCCGCCTCGGCCTGCGCCAAAAGCGCGCGGATCAAGGCCAGAAGGCCGGTTTCTGCCGCATCCAACTGATCGCGGACCCAGAGTTTAAAATCGGTTGCCACTTGATCATTGCGCGACCGACCCGTGTGCAGACGGCCCGCGGGTTCACCGATCACTTCTTTCAGGCGCGCTTCGACGTTCATGTGGATGTCTTCCAGCGCTGTCGAGAACTGAAATTCTCCGCTCTGAATTTCTGACAAGACTGTGAGTAGCCCTTCCCGAATGGCCTGCGCGTCACTATCACTAATAACGCCTGTCGCCGCCAGCATAGCGGCATGGGCGCGCGAGCCTGCGATGTCCTGGGCTGCCATCCGCTGATCGAACCCGATCGAGGCATTGATTGCCTCCATGATCGCGTCTGGACCGGCGGCAAAGCGGCCGCCCCACATCTGGTTCGAGGATTGATCGGTCATGTAAGAAAACCCGGAGTTGATATGCGCCTATTTCGTCTGATCCCCCTTTATATGGCCCTTGCGCTGGGTGCAAATGCCGCTTTGGCGACCGATGCCGAAACGCTCGGCCCCTTGCGCGAAGACAGCCTGAAACGGCTGATCCTGCATAAAGAACCCAAGCCGGTGACGCCGGTTGATTTCCAACTGGAAGATGACGGCGGCACCGCCTCACTTGCGGATTACAAGGGCAAATACGTCCTGCTGAACTTCTGGGCCACCTGGTGCGCGCCCTGCCGCAAGGAAATGCCCCAGATCGCCGAACTACAGGACGAATTCGGAGGCGACAAGTTCGAGGTTCTGACACTGGCGACCGGGCGCAACTCGCCTGCCGGGATCAAGAAGTTCTTTGAGGAAAACGGCATCGACAACCTGCCCCGCCATCAAGATCCCTCACAAGCAGTGGCGCGTGAGATGGGCGTCATAGGTCTGCCAATCACGGTCATCATCGACCCAGATGGCAATGAAATCGCCCGCCTGATCGGTGATGCCGAATGGAACTCGGACAGCGCGAAGGCAATCATTTCGATTCTGGTCGAGGCCATCAGCTAAGCTGACGCGACGCCACCTTTGACAGCCCATCCTCCGATCCGCACCCTGTGCGCAGGAGGATGGAATGCCACTGGAAATTCTGTTGGTGCTTGTGGTCGGCGGGATCGCCGGGGTCACTCTGTTGCTGCATTTGACCGGCAAATCGCAGCGGTGCGTTCTGTCGCCTGAAACAGCCCGCGCTCAATGGGTTCGGCATTTCCCGGAAGACACCGTCATTGACGTCACGGTTGCCCATGATCGTCACGCCGCGCTGGTGCGGACGGAAAATGGGCCGGGTCTCCTCTGGTCCTTTGGCGCGGATACTGTTGCGCAGCATCTGCTGGACTATGACTTGCTGGACCGCACCGACGGGTTCGAGCTTCTGTTCCACGATTTCGGCACCCCCAAAGCCATCATCCATCTGGATGACCTCGAGCGCCCCCACTGGCGCAACCTGATGGAGCCCGAATGACCGACCAGATCACCTTTCCCGATGCCGTCCAATGGGCCGTCCCGTTCTTCATCGCCGCCATTTTGGCCGAGTTCGTCTGGATCGCTGTCAAAGGCCGCGGCGGGAGGTATGAGACGCGCGATGCCGTGACCTCTCTGATCATGGGGGCAGGTAATATTGCGTCGGGGCTCCTTCTGGGGTTCATCGCCTATGGGTTCTTCATGTGGCTGTGGCGGATCACGCCGCTCGATCTGGGCACGTCGATCCCGATCATCATCCTGTGCTTTGTGCTGGATGACCTGCGGTATTACTGGGTGCATCGGTTCGGCCACCGTATCCGCTGGGTCTGGGCCAGCCATGTAAACCACCACAGCTCGCAGCACTACAACCTAACCACGGCGCTGCGGCAGACATGGACCTATACGTTTACCTTCATGATGGTGGTACGCGCACCGCTGATCCTGCTGGGCTTTCACCCGGCGATGGTGCTGTTCGTGGGCGGCATCAACCTGATCTACCAGTTCTGGATTCACACAGAAGCCATCGGCAAAATGCCCCGCTGGTTCGAAGCGGTCATGAACACCCCCAGCCATCACCGGGCGCATCACGGACGCAACGCGCGCTATCTGGATTGCAACTATGCTGGCGTTTTCATCATCTGGGACAAGATGTTCGGCACTTTTGTCCCCGAACAAGAGAACGACCGGGTCGACTACGGGCTGGTTCACAACATCGCCACCTTCAACCCGCTGCGCGTCGCCTTTCACGAATGGGTCTGCATCTGGCGCGATGCGACCCAACCGGGGCTGACGCTGAAGCAACGCCTCGCCTATTGTTTTGCCCCGCCCGGCTATAGCCACGATGGAAGCCGGGATAGCTCAGAGCAGATCAAGGCAAAGCATCTGGCCCGCCATCCTGAAGATCTCGGAACGCCCGGATTCGAGCAAACCCGCGAAAACCTGCCTAATTCCGCAGCAAAACAGGCCTGATCCCGGCGTTACACCACGTCGCTTTGGTTGAAATCCGGCCTGAACGGTCCATATGGAGTGTCACGCGTGACGTAACCAGTGACCGGAGGCCGGAATGACCCGAGTGACAACCGTATCAACCACAGTCGGACTGCTAGGTGTGCTTCTGGCCATGTTCGCCGCCATCGCAACGGCAGCGTCAGCGCTTGTCCTGATCGGGTTCTCCATGATGATCCTTGGCGTGATGGGCGCGGTGTTCGGAGCAGCGGCCTCGCTCAGCCATGCGTGGCAATCTGCGCGCTAATCATCACCTGCATTAACCCCAGATTCATCTGTTTCCTGCGACACTGCAACCGAAGAGCCATTCGGGATCAGCGCGCATGCGGGACAAGACAGTTGCAGAGTCAGGGGAAGGGCCCGACAGCCCTTTGACCTCGGCAGTTTCCGGTCGGGATCAATCTGTATTGCAGATGGCCTCGGATGCGGTTCGGCACAAACAATGCAAACTGGCCTTTCAGCCGGTGATGCAGGCACAGGCTCCTCATAACGTTGCCTTCTACGAAGGGTTGATCCGCGTGTTGGATGAAACCGGGCGGGTCATCCCTGCGCGGGATTTCATGCCTCAGGTAGAAAACACGCCAATCGGGCGCGAGTTGGATTGCATCGCGCTTGAGATGGGGTTGCAAACACTGGTCAGGAACCCTCAGATCCGGCTGTCGATCAACATGTCGGCGCGTTCGATCGGGTATTCGCACTGGTCACGTATTCTGGACCGCTTTCTCAAACGGGACAGCAATCTAGGCGAACGACTGATTTTGGAGATCTCCGAGAAATCGGCGATGCAGGTGCCCGAACTGGTGATCGACCTGATGGACAGGTTGCAGGAGCGTGGTATTGCCTTTGCTCTGGATGACTTTGGCGCAAGCAATTTCTGCTTTCGACATTTCCGGGAATTCTTGTTTGATGCCGCCAAGATCGACGGTCAGTTCATTCGCGGTATCAGTACCGACCCCGACAACCAAGCCCTCGTCCGCGCATTGATAGCAGTCGCGCGAGAGTTCGAAATTCTGGTCACAGCCGAATCAGTCGAGAATCCGCAAGACGCAGCTTTTCTGAGCGCAAGCGGTGTCGACTGCATGCAGGGTTTCCTATTTGGCGCGCCGTCGCTGTTGCCGCTGTGGAACGCAGAAAGAAATTCCAAAACAGGGACTTAGTTGGGCAATCGGCACGCGAACACTTGCCTGATTGCCGCCTGAGGCAAGCTGTCCGTTGCTGCAAGTGCAGCATTGCGCTATTGCAGAAGTCACTAGAGGGGGGAGAAATTGGCGCTCTGGTACGGGCAGAGGGAGCCCTCTGCGGTCCGTGTCGTCACATTTCCCGCTGGACCACGACGGTAAAGGACAAATTATATGACCAATGTAGTAATCGCATCCGCCGCACGCACAGGTGTGGGCAGCTTTGGCGGCTCGTTTGCCAATACCCCCGCACATGATCTGGGCGCTGCCGTCCTCGAAGCCGTCGTCGAACGCGCCGGCGTCGACAAAGGCGAAGTCAGCGAAACCATCATGGGTCAGGTCCTGACCGCCGCTCAGGGCCAAAACCCCGCACGCCAGGCGCATATCAACGCCGGTCTACCGCAGGAAAGCGCGGCCTGGGGCATTAACCAAGTTTGTGGCTCGGGCCTGCGAGCTGTTGCATTGGGTGCTCAGCACATCCAACTGGGCGATGCGGATATCGTCGCCGCTGGCGGGCAAGAAAACATGACACTGTCTCCCCACGCTGCCGCCCTGCGCGCGGGTCACAAGATGGGTGATATGAAATACATCGACACCATGATCCGCGACGGTCTGTGGGATGCGTTCAACGGCTACCATATGGGTCAAACCGCCGAGAACGTCGCCGAGAAATGGCAGATCAGCCGCGACATGCAGGACGAATTCGCCGTTGCCTCGCAAAACAAAGCTGAGGCTGCGCAAAACGCAGGCAAATTTGCCGACGAGATCGTTCCGTTCACCATCAAAACCCGCAAGGGCGACATCGTGATGGACAAGGACGAATACATCCGTCACGGCGCAACAATGGAAGCAATGGCCAAACTGCGCCCGGCCTTCACCAAAGACGGCTCGGTCACCGCAGCAAACGCTTCGGGCCTGAATGACGGCGCGGCGGCGACCCTGCTGATGTCGGCTGAGAACGCCGAAAAGCGCGGGATTGAGCCTCTGGCCCGTATCGCATCCTACGCGACTGCCGGTCTTGACCCGTCGATCATGGGCGTTGGCCCGATCTACGCTTCGCGCAAAGCGTTGGAGAAAGCAGGTTGGTCGGTTGACGATCTGGATCTGGTCGAAGCCAACGAAGCCTTCGCCGCGCAGGCCTGCGCCGTGAACAAAGACATGGGTTGGGACCCATCGATCGTAAACGTGAACGGGGGCGCAATTGCCATCGGCCACCCGATCGGAGCATCCGGCTGCCGGGTTCTGAACACGCTGCTATTCGAAATGAAGCGCCGTGATGCCAAGAAGGGGCTGGCCACCCTCTGCATCGGTGGCGGCATGGGTGTCGCCCTCTGCGTGGAGCGCGACTAAGTGCGTTGACATCTAAATAAAAAAGGGCGTCCACTGGACGCCCTTTTTTGTTACAATCAAGCTTTACACAACCGCTGCGACAATATCGCCAGACAGAAAGACAAGATCGAACACGAAACGATATTGCGCAACATTCTCTCTCAGAGTAACAGAATTACCAAGACGACCAAAATTGGAGGAGTCATCCATGGCACGTACAGCACTCGTAACCGGCGGTTCTCGCGGCATCGGCGCAGCAATTTCCAAGGCGCTCAAGGCCGAAGGATACAATGTTGCCGCCACCTATGCGGGGAATGACGAAGCCGCTGCAAAATTCACCGAGGAAACCGGCATCGCCACCTACAAGTGGAACGTGGCCGACTATGACGAATCCAAAGCGGGCATCGAAAAGGTCGAGGCCGAAGTCGGCCCCATCGACATCGTCGTCGCTAATGCGGGCATCACGCGCGACGCACCTTTTCACAAGATGACGCCTGAACAGTGGCATCAGGTCATCGACACCAACCTGACCGGCGTTTTCAACACCGTACACCCCGTCTGGCCCGGCATGCGTGAACGCAAGTTTGGCCGCGTTGTCGTCATCAGCTCGATCAACGGTCAGAAAGGCCAGTTCGCTCAGGTGAACTATGCAGCGACCAAAGCGGGTGATCTGGGTATCGTGAAGTCGCTCGCGCAGGAAGGCGCGCGTGCGGGCATCACTGCCAACGCGATCTGCCCTGGCTATATCGCAACCGAAATGGTTATGGCCGTGCCTGAGAAGGTCCGCGAGTCAATCATCGGCCAGATTCCGGCCGGCCGGTTAGGTGAGCCAGAAGAAATCGCGCGCTGCGTCGCATTCCTTGCGTCGGACGATTCGCAGTTCATCAATGGGTCGACCATCTCGGCCAACGGCGCTCAGTTCTTCGTCTGATTTCAGAGCATTGAACGAAAACGGGCCGGTCCTTTTGGACCGGCCCTTCTTTATCCCGTAAGTCCGCGCGCGCTGCGGTCAGCGGGAACCAAACACCCATCCCAGAACTTTGTGAACAAGCTTGCTGCGCTCTTCATGGGCACGACGAATTGCAATCTGGACAGACGGGTTTGTTGACATCTCGATCATGGCGGATCCCCTTTGCTAAAGCTGAACTTGACTTGCCCTAAACATGACCCTTGATTGAAAAAGGCACAAACGAGAGTTTTCAAGCATTCAGATAAGTATTACTTAAGTGACATGAGTGATCGCCTCCCCCCTCTCACCGCTTTGCGCGCCTTTGACGCTGCCGCGCGACACATGTCGTTCGCCAAGGCCGCAGACGAGTTGAACGTCACGCCCGCGGCGCTGTCCTTTCAGATCAAATCGCTTGAAGACCATTTGGGCCATCCGCTGTTTCGCCGCCTGAATCGCGCGGTTGAACTGACCGAGGCGGGCAAAGCCCTCGCCCCAGGAGCTGCCGAGGGGTTTGCGTCACTCAAGGCTGCTTGGGCCGCTACGCGAAGGCTTCAGGACAACAACACCCTCACCGTGACGGCCGGACCTGCGCTGACGGCCAAATGGCTGGCTCCACGCCTTTATGATTTTGCCCGCGCCCATCCCGAAATCGACCTGAGGTTCTCAGCCACCCTGCGCAATATGGACCTTGAGAGGGACGACGTGGATGTCGCGATCCGGTTTGGCTATGGCGGGGATGATGGGCTCTATTGCCTGCCGGTTCGTAAAGAGTGGCTAACCCCTGTCATGACACCCGAATTGGCCGCCGAGTTCACAACTCCCGAAAGCCTGCGCGACGCGCCTCTGATTCATGACGATTCGATTGCGTTTTTGAAACCTCCGGCGGATTGGCCGACGTGGTTCCGCGCTGTTGGCGTGGAGTTCACGCCGACCCACGGGGCGCATTTTTCCAACGCAGACCACGCGATTGACGCGGCCGTCGCTGGAGTGGGCGTGGCCTTGGGGCGACGAGCGATGATCATCAAGGACATGATGGAGGGGAGGCTGGTCGCGCCGTTCAAAACCGCCATTGAGACCAAAGGCCGCTTTCGATTTCTCTGCCTGCCCGGAGCGGAAAACCGGCCTCAGGTCGCAGCATTTCGCGATTGGTTTGTTGCGGAGATTGAAAAAACCGCTCATATCTCGGACGAATTCACCATTGTTCCTGTAGAAGACGTCTCATCCATATGACCAGACAACGCGCCACCGGTATTGGCTTCATTGCGGTTTTGCTTTGGGCGCTATTGGCCCTGTTCACAGTCGGGTCAGCCCCAACACCGCCGCTGCTGCTGAATGCAATCTGCTTCAGTATCGGCGGTACTTTGGGGCTTGTCTGGACGTGGCGATCGGGTGGATTGTCCCAGCTGCGACGCATCAGCTGGAAAGTCTACGCCTTTGGAACGGTGGGACTGTTCGGCTACCACGCGCTATACTTCTCGGCCCTGCGGATGGCCCCGGCGGCCGAGGCGGGGCTGATCGCCTATCTCTGGCCGCTGCTTATCGTCCTGTTCTCGGGCCTGTTACCCGGAGAGAATCTGCGGGCTGGCCACCTGATCGGAGCGTGCTTGGGCTTTGCCGGAGCAACACTGATCATCACCGGAGGCGGCAGCGCCGGGTTTCAAGCCGACCACCTACCGGGATACGCGCTGGCGTTCCTATGCGCACTGACATGGTCAGGCTACTCCGTTTTGTCGCGGAAACTGGGTGAAACGCCCACAAGCTCGGTCGCGGTGTTCTGCGTGTTCACGGCGATCGCCTCATGGGGCCTGCATTTCGCGCTTGAGGCACCGGTCTGGCCGGACACCACGCTCAGTTGGTTATCGACACTGGCTCTTGGTCTGGGGCCGGTCGGTCTGGCGTTCTATGTCTGGGATATCGGGGTCAAGCAGGGCGACATTCAGATGCTGGGTACGAGCTCATATGCTGCACCTTTGCTGTCTACCGTGGTTCTGGTTTTTGCCGGGATCGCCATGCCGACATGGACATTGGCGATCGCGGCGGTCTTGATCACCGGCGGGGCCGTGGTTGCGGCGCGCGCCAGTCTTAAAGGTTAGGTCGATAAGCGCTCGATCTCTTCCTTCAGCCTTAGCTTCTGTTTCTTTAGCTGGGCGATATGAAGATCATCAATGCCTGGCGCGCGTTGAGCTTGTTCCACTTCGAGACCGAGAGATTCGTGCTTCTTCTTCAGTTCCGTCAGATGTGCGCTCACGCTCATGGCGATCCTCCTTGTTTACGTGTCTAGATGTCACGTAAGAAGTTGAGCATATCGTTTCCACCCTGTCACGCCGCAGACGCGAAGAAAACGTGATAGATCCGACAAATTCGGCTGGTCATTGCCGATTGACGTGAAACGGCCCCAACGCCGCGCCTTGTCGCAGCACATCCGAGAGTTCCGGCGTATAGCTGTCACCGTCGCGCTCATGCCGTTGACCCGCATGCAGGATGATAGGCGCATGCAGCCGGAACGCCGCCCGCCCGCCTTTTCGGGCCCGTAGAATCACAAGCTCGGCCTCTCGCCCTACGCGGGCCGCAAGCGGCAGCACTTCGACCGAGCCCAGATGCCCACTACAGGCCAAAAGCATATCGTGCAGGCGATCCGCCTTTTGGATCATGTGCAGATAGCCGCGCGGGGCCAGCCGTTTGGCCGCGACATCAATCCAATCGGCAATAGGCGTCTGCTCCCCCAAAGCCACACTGCGCCCCCTGTCCGTAGCTGCGCTATGGGCCCCGGCGCGATAGTAGGGCGGGTTGGCGATCACGTGGTCGAACTGGCGCTGCTTAAGATCGGAGGGCAGTTCGGTCAGATCAGTGGAAAGGACTTCCAACACCAAATTGTTATCTGCGGCATTGCGGCGAGCCAGATCTGCGTAGGCCGGTTGCAATTCGACGCCGCACAGTTCCAATCCGGGGATTCGTGTCGCTAAGCACAGTATTGCCGCCCCTGCCCCGCAGCCAAGCTCCAGCACCGACTGACTAGAGGTTGCGGGCACGCTGGCCGCTAGCAAAACAGGGTCGACCCCAGCGCGATAGCCCGACACGGGTTGCCACAGGCGCAAACGCCCACCGAGGAAATCATTCCGGCTTAGCTCATCCTCCGTGAATCCGCTCATCGCCCCAGCGGAATCTCGTTGTCGCGCATCACACGCTCCGCTCGGGTCAGGTCATCGGCCCGAACCATCAGACGACGGGGGAAAATTCCGATACCGCCTTCGAGGATGCTCATATTTACGTCCATCTGAAAGCAGTCTATATCCTCGCCCTCAAGAAGAGCGGATGCAAAGGCCAGGATTGTCGGATCGGTGCTGCGCAATAGTTCTTTCATGGGGATGGATGTAAGGGCAAGGCAAGGCGAAAGTCGAGCCTTGTATCAGGAGTGTGATGGGCATCAGCACAATCTCGAGGCCGCACGAACGGCTGGCCGAAATGTTGACCGGCGAAATGGAGGCGGTGAATACGCTGATCCGGACCCGGATGGCGTCCGAACACGCGCCCCGTATCCCCGAGGTGACCGCGCATCTGGTCGAAGCAGGTGGCAAGCGCCTGCGCCCGATGCTGACATTGGCTGCGGCACGGCTGTTTGGCTATACGGGCGAACATCACGTGCGTCTGGCCGCGACGGTTGAGTTCATTCACACCGCGACCCTGTTGCATGACGATGTGGTCGACGAAAGCGCCCAACGACGCGGGCGGCCTACGGCGAACCTGTTGTGGGACAACAAATCCAGCGTGTTGGTGGGCGACTATCTGTTTTCTCGCAGCTTCCAGTTGATGGTTGAAACCGGGTCACTGCGCGTTTTGGACATCCTCGCCAATGCCTCGGCAACGATTGCCGAAGGCGAGGTACTGCAGATGACCGCCGCCACCGATTTGAACACGGATGAGAGCATCTACCTGCAGGTCGTGCGCGGCAAGACCGCGGCCCTGTTTTCCGCTGCGACCGAGGTTGGCGGCGTGATTGCGGAAGCCTCGGACGCGCAGGTCAAAGCTCTGTTCGACTATGGAGATGCCTTGGGCATTGCCTTCCAAATCGCCGACGATCTGCTGGACTATCAGGGTGACAGCAAGGCAACTGGCAAGAATGTGGGCGATGATTTCCGCGAACGCAAACTGACCCTGCCGGTGATCAAGGCCGTCGCGCAGGCCACCGCGGATGAGCGCATCTTCTGGGAGCGTACGATCGAGAAAGGCCGCCAGCAGAACGGCGATCTGGAACATGCGCTTGGGCTGATGAACAAATACCAGACGCTCGAGGCGACCCGTCAGGACGCGCTGGGTTGGGCGAACAAGGCCAAAGCCTCGCTCGAGGTTCTGCCTGATCACGAAATCCGCACTCTGCTGCGCGATCTGGCTGACTACGTGGTCTCGCGCCTCAACTGAGGCTGGTTGCGCGGCACCACCAATCGGGCTGGGCCGCGCCGATCTCATAGGCTGCGAAATGCGCGGCCTTCATCGACGGATAAAGCGCAAAACAGGTCGAGCCTGACCCGGACATTCGGGCCAGCAACACATCCCTTGTGTCCGCCAACTCCTCCAAAACGCGCCCGATTTGCGGGGCCTGGCTTATGGCGGGCTGTTCAAGGTCGTTTCTCTGGTTCGAGAGCCACGCGGCGCAGTCTTCCACGCCCGCGAATGAGGGGATTTGATCTGGCAATCCCGGATTGTCCCGCGACGCCATTGCGCCGAAGACCGATCCGGTCGGAACCTCGACACCCGGATTGACCAACAGGGCTGGCAATGACGGCAAAGCGATCCGATCCACCTGTTCGCCAATCCCACGCATCCGCGCAGCCTCGGCCGCCAAGCAGACCGATACATCGGCCCCTAACGCGGTCGGAAGATGCGGCGGGATATCAAATCCTTGCGCCGCCGCGTGGCGCAGCATGGCCGCCGCGTCCGAGGACCCTCCGCCAATGCCGCCGCCATGGGGCAGCACCTTGTTCAACGTGATATGGCCTGTCCAACCAGTGCCCTCGGCGGCTTTCCAGACCAGATTTCGGCTGTCTGTGGGAACCCCGTCGGCATGCTCTCCGCTCACCGAGATCGAAATACCTACGCCCGGGTCAAACGTCAGCTGATCGCCAATGTCGGCAAAAGCCACTAGTGAATCCAACAGATGATAGCCATCGGCGCGCTGGCCGGTGACATGCAGGGTTAGATTGACCTTGGCGGGCGCAAAGGCGCTAGTTGCCATTGGCAACCTTCAACGGATCCGCGCCCTCTTCGGACAGAACCGAATCCAGACCGACCTCGAGCTTGCGTCGGATGCGTTCGGGATCAGCCTCACCATCGGTGTCTTCGGGATCAACAAAGGACAGCGCCCGTTTCCACTGGAACTCAGCCTCGCGGGCGCGTCCGACGGCCCAGTAGACATCGCCCAAATGGTCGTTGACCACCGGATCCACCGGCATCAGCTCAACCGCGCGCTCCATATGCTCGACCGCTTCGTCATAGCGACCAAGGCGGAACAGGACCCAGCCCAGGCTGTCGACGATATAACCACTGTCGGGGCGAGCCGCGACGGCGCGTTCGATCATGTCCAGCGCCTCATCGAGTTTTTCGCGACGTTCGACAAGCGAATAGCCCAGATAGTTCAGAACCTGCGGCTGATCCGGGTTCAGCTCAAGCGCGCGACGGAAATCGGCTTCAGCCTGATCCCATTGCTTGAGA
Source organism: Ruegeria sp. AI3 (assembly GCF_056541245.1). NCBI lineage: Bacteria > Pseudomonadati > Pseudomonadota > Alphaproteobacteria > Rhodobacterales > Roseobacteraceae > Ruegeria > Ruegeria sp. AI3. Next base: position 126,172 of record NZ_JBQFYA010000009.1, on the reverse strand, counting down.
CGCTCATGAGAAATCCCGCGCGCGTAGTGCAGGAACCAATTCGCGGCCGAGACACCCTCCGCCAGATCAATTGCGGTGTTGTAGGAATCAACCGCGGCGGCATAGTTTTCCTCGCGGCGCTGAAGATCGGCCAAAGCGACATGGACACTGGGAAGATCAGGCTTTTCCGCAGCCAGCGATTGCAGAACCTCAACCGCCGCATCGGTTTTGCCGGATTGCCCCAGAACATCAGCCCGGCCCAGTTCGGCCACGTGGTGATCGGTGCTGTCCTTGGGAACCGCGCGATACGCTTCGACCGCAAGATCAAGCTGGTTGAGTTCCGACAGAAGCTCGGCGCTCATCAAAAGGGCGTCGACGTGATCGGGCCGCAGGAAGCTGGCCGTGCGAGCATAGAGCAGAACGTAGTCCGGCGCGGCCTCGTCATTCAACGCGGCACCGACGGAAAAGAAGATCTCAGCCATGCCGTCTTGCGCCGTCACTACATGGGTAAAGGGCAGCGTTTCGCCGTCTGACAATCGGCTTGTATAGTCTGCGATCGATGGATCGCTTCCGGCCTGAAACACGTCGGCTAGGAAGGTCAGAGCATCCTCATTCCGGTCAAGCTGCGACAGAACCTCGGTTCGGGCCAGCGCGGCGCGGCGGGTGAACCGGGCCACGACCCCGTCATCGGCTGCGAAAATCGCCTCGGCCCCTTCGAAATCACCGATCGACGCCAGGGCCATCGCTTTGTGATAGAGGGCAAACTCGCGTAGCCCTTCTTGCGTTGTGACCGTGTCGAACTGCTCCATCGCCTTGGTCATCTCACCCTGACCAAGATAGGCCCATGCGGTCATCAGCCCATCGACCAAAGGACCCACGCCCTGCGTTTCGGGATCACGAGACAGCAGGGTCTCCCAATCGCCCTCGGCGATCAGGTTGGCGGCGATGGCAATCCGGGCTGCCTGACTTGGCAGGCCAATCTCTTCAATCGTCTGGGCGATGGGCAATGCGCGCTCAACCTCGCCCAGCGCCAGCCGGGCAACGACCACGCTTTCCAACAGCAAGGCGTTCTGCGGATCAGACCGCAATGCCTGCGCGTAATACCTTTCGGCGGCGGCATAGTCGTTTTCGTAGATTGCCTGACGTCCGGCCAAATAGGCCCCGGACCCGGTATCCGAAAATGCCGGGATTGCGACCGAGGATGAAAGCAGCGCGGCCAGTGCCACGCGACGAACCAGGGAAACCACCAAAATCCTGCCTTGCTATCGTTGACTGCACGTTAAGCTAGGGCCTCGGTCGGCAAGAGGCAATGGCTCAAGGTTCACGACGCCGCCATTGCACCGGTTTTCGCCTAAGAACTGGCCGCCCTGTTGCACGGATCAAGCAGGAGCGCCGTCCAACACTCAATGGCAGCTCATCAATAGGGCTTTTGGTTGGCTCACCCTGGCGGAGGATTTGGGTACCTTTCGCGTTTCATAAGGCACATGTTCGGTTTGAGTGACTTCAACTCATTCAGAGTGAAGTATTTTTGCGATTGCGCAAAAGACCGACTGACGGAATGGTGCTTCCAAACACTGTTGGCAAACCAGACACGGTATGAACATACGATGAAGTCACATGCGAAAGTTGTTGTGGTCGGGGGCGGCTGCGTTGGCGCCTCGATCCTGTATGGTCTGACCGAACATGGCTGCACAGATGCGGTGATGTTGGAGCGGACGACGCTAACGTCAGGGTCCACTTGGCACGCCGCCGGTTTGCTTGTGACCTTTGTACGGTCGCGAAACGTGTCGAAGATGACCATGGAAACCATCCGCATTTATACCGAGGTTGAGGAAAAGATGGGCGCCTCGGTGGGCCTTCGCAAAGTGGGCCAGCTGCGCGTTGCCAATACCGAAAAGCGCTGGGATGAGTTCCGGTCCTATATCTCGATCGCCGAAGCCGCCGGGGTGCCCTGCAAGCTGCTGACACCGGAAGAGATTGCCGAGGTGCACCCTCTGCTGAACCAAAGCCCGGATATTCGTGGCGGCATCCTGCATACCGAAGACGGCTATGTGAATCCCGCCGACATCACCATGGCGCTGGCCAAGCTGGCGCGCGATGCCGGGGCCAAGGTCTATCAGAACACCGAAGCCACCGCTTACGAAAAGCTCGAGAACGGCCACTGGAAGGTAACCACCAATCAGGGTGAGATCACTTGTGAGCATCTGATCTTTGCCACCGGTAACTATGCGCGCGAAAACGCGCGCCGGGTGGGTCTGGACCTGCCCTGTATCCCGATCGTTCACCAATATTGGACAACCGAGACCGTGCCCTTGCTGAAAGAACGCAAGGCACAGGGCCTGCCGGAATTCCCGATCCTGCGGGACGAGGATTATGGTGCCTATCTGCGCGAAGACGTGGGCGGCATCCAGTTTGGCCCCTATGAATTCACCAAGGACCTCAAGCTGTTCGCCGAAGATCGCGTGCCACCGGATTTCGGCGCCGACCTTCTGCCCGAAGATTTCGACGCCGTGGAAACCCAGTGGGAACGCGCCATCGAACGGGTTCCGACGCTGGGCGAGGTTGGCATCAAGGCCAACACCCGCGGCCCGTTCCAGATGACCCCGGACGAGCTGCCTCTGGCCGGTCCTGCACCCGGGCACGAGAACCTGTGGCTGGCCGAAGGGATGCCCGGCGGCATCCTGTGGGGCGGCACGGTCGGGAACCGTCTGGCCAAGTGGATCGTGGATGGCGATCCGGGCATGGACATGTCGGAACTCGACCCGCGCCGGTTCTCGGACTATGCCTCGAAACGGTGGACCATGGACAAGGTGCGCGAGACATGGGGCACCCATATGGATGCCCATGTCCCCGGTGAGGATTTCCCCGAAGCCCGCCCGATGAAAACTGCAGGCTCCTACGATCTGTTGACCGCGCAGGGTGCCGTCTGGACCAGCTTCAACGGATATGAATTCCCGCGCTGGTTCGCCAAATCACCCGAAGAGGCGATCCCCGAACACTCCTTCCGCCGCACCAATCATATGGGGTTGGTTCAGGAAGAAGTGCGCCGCACGCGCGAAGAGGCGGGCTTCATCGAGATGTCTCCGATGACCAAATTCACCGTGCGCGGGCCGGGTGCGGCCGGATGGCTGGACGGTCTGATGGCCAACAAACTGCCCAAGGTAGGGCGCATGACCCTGTCGCTAATGCTGAATGACAAGGGCGGGATGGATGCGGAATACACCATCGTGCGCTACGGCGAGGATGATTTCTACCTGATCTCGACCCCGAATTGGCAGGCCTATAACTGGGACCAGATGCAGCGTCTGCTGCCCAAAGACGGCTCAGTCGTGATGGAAGATATCTCGGAACAGCTGGGCGTGATCGCTCTGGCCGGTCCGAAATCGCGCGAGATCCTGTCGAAACTGACCGACAATGATATGTCGAACGAGGCCTTCCCGTGGCTTTCGGCGCAAATGGGTGAAGTCGGCTATGCCAAGGGCGTTCACCTGCTGCGCGTCTCCTACACCGGTGAGCTGGGATGGGAGCTGCACCATCCGGCGGGCTACAACCGTCATCTCGTGGATCTGTTGCTGAAGGCGGGCGTGAAACCGTTCGGTCTTGAGGCGCTGGAGTCCATGCGGCTCGAGAAATCCTACCGTGCCATCAACCGTGAGATCTGCAAGGACCTAACCCCGTATGAGGCCGATCTGGGCCGGTTCGTCGCAATAACCGAGAAGATCGGCGGGCAAGTAGTTGAACGAGACTTCATCGGCAAACCCGCTCTGCTGAAACAGCAGGACGCGCGCGGATACAACACTCTGGTCACGTTGAAACTGCCCTATTGCGATACCTCGGTGATGTTTGACGAGGGTGTCTATTCCGACGGCAAACTGATCGGGCGTGTCACCTCGGGCGGGTTCTCATATTATTGCAACCATGACATCGCAATGGCGCTGGTGCCGCAGAACATGACGGCACCGGGCACCAGAATGCAGGTGCTGGTCCATAACGAGATGCGCGAGGCCGAGGTCATCGACACCTGCGCCGTAGATCCCTCAAGCGCTCGCGCACGCGCCTGACAAGAACAACGGGGGGGCTTGCGACCCCTTTCACAAACACAAGGACAGGATTTAGCCAATGACCGATATCTCGACGAAAACGCTCTCACTCCAAGAGGTTAGAGAATTGGCGAAATCCGTCCTTGTGGCTGCGGGCATGGATGATCCGGGCAGCGACATGATTGCTGAGATCGTCGTCAAATCCGAACGCGACGGCCCACGCAGCCACGGTTTGCGCATGCTACCGGTCTACGCGCAGAGCTTTACCTCGGGCTATGCCAACCCCGCAGCCCACCCTACATTCGAGCGTATCGCACCGGGCGTTCTGCGTGGTGACGCAGACAATGGATACTACCAGATCGCTGCGGCCGCAGCACGGGACGAGCTGATTGCGATGGCCCGTGAAAACGGGATCGCCGCCTTCACCTGCGCCAACAGTCATCACCTTGGGGCGTTGCGCTTTGACACCGAACCGCTGGCCGAGGCGGGGTTGGTGGCTTTGGCTGTCGTCAACTCACTGTCGATGGTGGTGCCTCAGGGAGGCGCGCGCCCTGTCTTTGGCACCAACCCGATGTCGTTTGCCTGCCCGCGTGACGGAATGGAGCCCATCGTTTGGGATCAGGCGTCCTCGACGGTCGCGTTGATGGATATCCGCATGGCCGCCGCCGAAGGGCATGACCTGCCGCGCCCTGCAGGTCTGGCCCCGGATGGCCAGCCCAGCGCCGATCCCAACGCCATTCTGGAAACCCGCAGCCTGTTGCCCTTTGGCGAGCACAAAGGGGCCGCGATCGCCTTCCTGATCGAGGTCATGGGCGCGGCGCTGGCCGGGGGCACCCTCTCGGTCGACAATGCCGAGCGCGAGGCGCATGGCGCGCTGAACGTCAAGGGCGGCGCGACCCTGATCGCGATGGATCCGACGCGGTTCGGAAATGCCGCTTTCAACGACTATGTCACGCGCATCTGCGCCGAGATCGACGGCAACGGCACCGCCCGCATCCCCGGTGACGGGCGGCTGAAGAACCGCGCCGCATCTCAGGACGGTGGCGTCAGCGTCAGCACCGAGTTGCTGTCGCAGTTGCAAGACTTGCAGTAAGGGCTCGAACCAATGGCAAAGGTGGTTGTGGTCGGCGGCGGCGTCGTGGGTATCTCCTGCGCGCTGGCCTTGCAGGCCGATGGGCACGCGGTTTCGGTTGTCGAACCCGGACCCGTGGGTGAAGGGGCCAGCTGGGCCTCATGCGGCTGTATCGCCATCGGTGAGATCGTACCGCTGTCGCAGCCGGGCATGCTGATGAAGGTGCCGGGCTGGCTGTTGGACCCCGAGGCGCCCTTGGCGCTGCGTCCGTCCTCGGCGCTGCGGGTCCTGCCCTGGTTCGCGCGCTTCACCGCGAATGCGCGCCGGGCGCGAATGCGGGCCATCGCGGCGGATCTGGCGCGGCTGACCTTTGCCGCCACCGATGATTTCAAGGCGCAACTGGCCGATATCGGTCGGCCCGAGTTGCTGGTCGAAAAGCCGGTGATCAAACTGTTCGACGATGACAGCGACCGCGCCACCATGGCCGCCGCCTTTGATCTGGCCCGAGAGCTGGGCTGCTCGATCGAAGACATCCCCGGCCCCGCAGCGCATGAGATTGATCCGGCCATCGCGCCCGATTTCAAACACGCCGCCCTGCTGCATGACTGGAGCTTCGTGACCGAGCCAAAGGGGCTGGTCGAAGCCCTGCACCAGGCCTTTGCCAGCCGTGGCGGTACTGTCGTCACCGGCAAGGCCGAAGTGTTCCAACGCAGCGGGCGCAATGTGCAGGGCGTGCGCCTTGCAGACGGTCAGGTTCTGACCGCGGACGAGTTCGTTCTTGCGGCGGGCACACACTCGCGCGGCTTGGCGCAGGATCTGGGCGTACCCATCCAGTTGGAAGGGGTGATTGGCTACTCCACCGCCTTGCCTGACAGCGGTGTCGACCTGGCCCACACCGTGTTCTACGCCAAGGGCGGGTTCGGGATCACACCGTATGAGGACGCTCTGGCCGTCGCCGGAACCATCGAATTCGCGGATGCCGACGCGAAACCCAACTGGAACCGCGCCGATATTCTGGTCAAACGCGCAAAACGCGTGTTGCCGGGGCTTGGAACGGACAAGGCCGAGCGCCGCATGGGGCGACGCCCTTTCACTCCGGACACCCGGCCTATCATCGGCCGCAGCGGCCGATTGGCGAATGTCACCTTCGCCACCGGCCATGGGCAGTTGGGCCTGACGCTTGGGGCCACGACCGCGCGGCTGGTGAAGGATGAAATCGCGGGCCGTGCGCCCTCAATCGACATTCAGGCCTTCAGCCCGGACCGGTTCTAAGGTCAGGGCAGGCTCAGCTTTGCCATCCGCCCGCCATCGACCGTATAGACCTGCCCGGTGATAAAGCCGCTTTCCTCGGCGGCCAGAAACGCCGCCAAGGCAGCCACTTCTTCGGGCCTGCCGGTGCGGGCGACCGGGTGGATCTGGCCGATGTCCCGGCGAAACGCATCCGGGTCGGGCATTGAGTCAATGAAGTCGAGGTTCAACTCGGTGTCGATCCAGCCCGGAGCGATGGCGTTACAGCGGATACCTTCGGCCCCGTGATCCACCGCCACGGCGCGGGTCAGCCCGTGCAGCCCGGCTTTGGAGGCGCAATAGGCCGCGTGGCCCGGATTGCTGCCCAGCCCCTCGATCGAGCCGGTATTGACGATGCTGCCCTTTGTCTTGCGCAGATGGGGCAAAGCGGCCTGAATCATCAGGAAAGGCGCGGTCAGGTTGACGGTCAGGTTTTTCTGCCAGTCCTCCAACGTCATCTCTTCGACGCGGGCCTCCTGCATCATCCCGGCATTGTTGACCAGAACGTCCAGCTGCCCGGCGCGGGCGATGACCTCGGCCACCACCTGTGCAGGCGCGGCTGGATCGGTGAAATCGGCCGCGATCCCTTCAAAGTGATCATCCCCACCGCGCTGAGCGGTAAAGACGCGCGCGCCCTCCTCCGTCAGCCGTGCCGCGATGGCCTGCCCGATCCCCGAGCGGCCGCCGGTGACCAGCGCGACCTTGCCCTCAAACCGCCTCATGCGACCGGCTTCCCGCCATTGACCTCGACCAGCGTGCCGCACATGTAGCGCGCCGCATCCGAGGCGAGGAACAGGACCACATCGGCAATATCCTCAGGCTCGGCAATCCGGCCCAGAGGCACGGTTTTACCCAGTTCGGTCACGGCCTCGTCAGGATCAAACCCGCGCTTGGCAAAGCCCGAGCGCAGCATCGGCGTGTTGACCTCATTCGGGCACACCGCGTTGATGCGGATGCCCTGATGTGCGTGATCCATCCCCATACATTCGGTCAGCGAGGCAATCGCCGCTTTGGTCATGCAATAAAGCGCATGGTTCGGCCCCGGCGCCTTGCCGCCCCAGCAGGACGCGGTGTTGACGATGGCCCCTCCGCCGGTTTCAGCCATCAGCGGAATGGCAGCGCGGCAGATCCGAAACGGAGCCTCGACATTCACGCCCATGGACAAGCTCCAGTCGGCGTCCGAGGTCTCGGTCACCGGGCCACGGGTGATGACACCGGCATTGTTGATCACGATGTCGAGGCCACCCAAAGCTTGTTGCGCGGCAGAGGCCAATTGGTCGCAATAAGCCGGGTCGAGCAGATCGCCGGGTAGATGCGCCTCGGCCTCAATCCCGTCGGTCGAACGATCCGCAACCGCGACCCGAGCACCCTGCGCGCGCAGCTGGTTGACGATGGCCTGACCGATTCCTCCGGCCGCGCCGGTGACGAGGGCGTTTTTGTCTTGAAACATGTCTTAGTCTTCCCAGATTGCGACGGCCTGCCCAAGCAGGTCTCGGTTCGTTGTCACACCGAGGCCCGGCGCATCGGGCGGCAGAACGCCACCGTTTTCGATTGGGGCGTCGAACGCCCCGGTCTGGATCGTCACCATGTCGCGCGGATCCAGAACACAGCGCAGCAGCCGTTCGGGCACAGTCGCACCCATATGGAAGATCGACGCGGCGGACAGAGTTGATCCCACCGTGTCCTGCACACTGATCGTCAGCCCGGCGGCGCGGCAGATGTCGCGGTGACGTCGGGCATGGGTCAGCCCCCCGGCTTTTGAGATTTTCAGCCCGACGCCATCGGCCACATCCAGCGCCACCAGCTTGGCGATATCGCCATCCTCTTGCGCCAACTCGTCCAGAATGATCGGCACATCGCAACGCTGGCGCAGGGAAAGCGTCTCGCGCCATGTGGCACAGGGGGCCTCCAGCACGAATTCCAGCCCGTTCGGCAGGGCGCGGAGCATCCGCAGCGCGGTTTCCGGGATCAGGCCGCCATTGGCGTCAACGATGAAATATTCACCCGGCTGCCGATCCGCCAATGAGGCCGCGATACGTTCGGCATCCAGCGCCGGGCCGCCTTCGGAATCCACCGCACCGACCTTGACCGAATGGCCCATATAGCCCATCGCGCGGTGTTCCGCGACGCGGGCACGCATATCCTCGGGCGTACCCGCGTAGATCGAACTGATCGCGGGCAGACGATTGCCCGTCGCGCCGCCCAGCAGTTTAAAGACCGGCAGGCCAACCGATTTACCGAACAGGTCCCAACAGGCCAGATCAAGGGCCGATTTCGCGTGGTTATGGCCCAGCAGCGCCTCATCCATCGCGTCGTTGATCCGATCCACATCGCGCGGGTCACGACCGATCAGATAGGGGGCGATTTCTTCAACCCCGGCGCGGGCACCTCGTGCATGGGCGGCGATGTAGTTCGGGCCGAAGGGCGTGGATTCACCCCAACCCTCAGTCCCGTCATCGGCGGTGATACAGACGATGACGCTTTCAAACCCGGTGTAAATGCGCCCGCCCGACAATTCATAAGAGCCACCCGCATAGGGCAGGTGCAGTTCAAAAAGCTCGATCTTACGGATTTTCATGAGGTCACCTGCGGCGGGATCAGCACCAGCTGCCCGGTATGTGTTTTGGTCAGAAACTCTTCCTGCGCCGTCGCGATCTCGCTTAGCGGATAAGTCTTGGCGACCAGAGGGCGGATTTCCCCGGCCTCGATGTATTTCACGAGGTTTTCGAACACGATGTCCTCCTGAAACGTACAGCCCAACAAGGTGAGGTCTTTCAGGTAGAGCGTCCGCACGTCGATTTCACAGATCGGTCCGGCAATGGCCCCGGCGGTCGCATACCGCCCGCCCCGGCGCAGCACGTCCAACAGGCTGGGCCATTGTGGGCCGGCCACCAGATCGACCACCACGCCGATCGAGCCCTCCCCCAGTTCCGCCACCAGATCGGCATTGCGGTCCAGCACGCGATCTGCGCCCAAAGCCCGAACGGCCTCGGCCTTTGTAGGCGAACACATTGCGATCACATGCGCGCCGCGCCGTTTCGCCAGTTGCACCGCAGCCGACCCAACACCGCCCGAGGCACCGGTGACCAGAACGGTCTCGGCCCCGACGCTGGCGCGGTGCAGCATGCCCTCGGCTGTGGAATAGGCGCAGGGGATTGCTGCCAGTTCCACATCCTCCCAGTCGCAACTCACGGCATGGGTTTCCCGCGAAGGTGCGACGCAGAACTGGGCAAAACCCCCATCGCATTCACTGCCGATGGTCCAGCATTCAAAAGGGCGGTAGTCCACATAGGTCCGAAGCATGTTGCGCACAATCACACGCTCGCCAATGCGCGCCGGGTCGACCTCATCGCCTACGGCAGCAACATAGCCACAGACATCAGCGCCCTGAATGCGGGGGAAGGTCAAGGGCGTGCCAGACCAGCTGGCATCGTCATCGTCCACAGTCTCAAAACCTGAGGCACCACCGGTATTGGTGTCCTCGGTAACCGCCTTGGAGTACCAGCCGATCCGCGTGTTGATGTCGGTGTTGTTCACACCCGCGGCAGCTACTCGGATCAGAACCTCTCCGCGCCCAGGCGCCGGGACTGGCACGTCCGAGCGGTAGTCCAGCATCTCGATACCGCCATGGCCGGTCAGTTGAACCGCATGCATGGTTTCGGGGATCATGGTATTCTCCTTAGTATGAGGCGACGGGCGCGCCGAACAGCGTTTCGTCGGGGCTGACGCCCAGACCCGGCCCGGTCTGGCGTTGGATGTGACCGCCTTGGATAGTGATGCCGTTTTCGGGATCGTAGTTGCCTTCGATATAGGGGGCGGCGAGCCATGCGCCCTCCATCAGCGTCGGACGCACGGTGGATGCAATCTGCGTGCAGGCGGCGGCGATGATGTCCCCGCCCCAGCTATCATCGCAGGTATGCGGTAGATTGCGCGCTTCGCAGATGTCGCGGAAGGTGCGCATGTTCTGCAGGCCGCCGATCCGGGTGACTTTCATGCCAAACCCGTCAACAAGCCCGGTCCCGACGGCCGAGATCACGGTGTTCAGGTCAACGCTGTTTTCATCCATGTAGATGCCATGGGTCACCTGAGGGCGGATCTTTTCCAGGTCCTGATAGGTGTTGCAGGGCTGTTCCATGATGAAGGGCACATCCGGGCATTCGCGGCTGACGCGCAGCGCATCGCGCGTGGTCCACCCGCGATTGCCATCGACTGCAAGGCGCATGCCGGTTCCGCCGACAACCTCCCAGACTTTGCGGATGGTTTCGATATCAATCTCGACCGGACGCCCGCCGACCTTGATTTGCAGGCGAGGATAGCCCTCGGCCAACTTCTCTTTGGCAAGGCGCGCGATATCGTCCGGCGCGCCCACACCCGTCGCATAGTAGGACGGCACGCGATCGGTCTGTGCGCCGCCCAGCAGGTCGGCGACATTGACGCCCAGTTTCTTGCCAATCAGGTCATGGGCCGCGATGTCGATGGCGGCCTTGGCATAGTTGTGCCCGTTCAGCAGCCCGTTCATCCGGTGATGCAGGGCCACAGGCCACAGATCCGCACCGATCAGACCTTTTGCCATCGCCTTCAACGCAGCCCGCGCGCCCTCTGCATGCGCTTCGGCATAGGTTGGGCCGACCGGGCAGGTCTCTCCCCAGCCGGTCGTGCCGTCCTCAGCCACCAGCTTGACCAGCGTGGTGTCCAGCGCCCAGACCTCGGCGTTGGCCATGGTGTAGGGGCCGTTCTTGACCGGCAGATCATGGGCGTAGATGTGGATTTCCTTGATCTTCATATCCGTCTCTTTTTTCGTGTACCGGAGGCCCGGCCTAGTGAATATCGGCAGCTGCCAGCAACACGCGGGCACAGCGCATCGTGGCCGAGGTTGCGGCCTCGGCCCCCATCAAACGCGCGCTCTCAGTCAGGCCTTCGTGCAGGATGAACAGAGCCTCGGCCAAAGCCTCGACATCGCAATCGGGGGCCACGTGGATCAGCCGGGCGCGGAACATGTCGCGCACATGCTGTTTATGCGTCGTGACGGCATCGCGGATCGCATCACTTTCGGGGTAGGCCGCCAGCGCATTGCGGAACAGGCATCCGGTGTTTGAAACCTCGCGCAGCCAGTCCGCCAGGCGGGTCAGAACGTGCAACACGTGATCCGCCCCCTGGAGTTGATCGGTGCCGATCCAATCGGAATAGGCGGCATCGCGGTGATCCAACGCGCCTATGACCATCGCTTCGCGGCTGGGAAAATACTTGTAGAGCGTGCGCAGGGAAACATTCGCGCCCTCTCGCAAGGCTTCAACACCTTGGGTGGCAAATCCCATCTCTGAAAACTGCCGGTCAAGGTTTTCTGCGATTTTCTGCTGTGTCTCAGTCATGTCACAGTGGTAGAGCGATCACTCTACCTGCACATCACCGTTTGCGACACAGACTTTCTTACCAACGACAAAAAATGCCACCGGCGGGACCGGTGGCATGGAACAAGGGCGGGATGGCGGCAGGGTCGCGCCGCCATTGCCGGAGTTTTCAGTTACATGTTGGGATAGTTCGGGCCGTCGCCACCCTGCGGAGTGGTCCAGGTGATGTTCTGGCTCGGGTCCTTGATATCGCAGGTCTTGCAGTGGACGCAGTTCTGGAAGTTGATCACGAACCGTGGGCCGTCGTCATCCTCGACCATTTCATAGACGCCAGCCGGGCAATAACGCTGCGCAGGCTCGGCGAATTTGGGCAGGTTGACGGCAACCGGGATCGATGGATCGGTCAGCTTCAGGTGGCAGGGCTGGCTTTCCTCGTGGTTTGTCATTGCGAAGGACACGTTGGTCAGACGGTCAAAGGACAGCGTGCCATCCGGCTTGGGATAGTCGATCGGCTTGTGCTTGCTGGCCTCTTCGGTCGACTCTGCGTCGTTCTTGCCGTGACCCATCGTGCCGAACAGCGAAAAGCCCAGCGTGTTGGTCCACATGTCCAGACCACCCAGCGCCAGCGAGGGCATGAGGCCCCATTTCGACCACATCGGCTTGACGTTACGCACTTTCTTGAGGTCCTGGCCAATGGCGCCTTCGCGCACGTCGGTTTCATAGGCCGTCAGTTCATCACCGGACCGGTCGGCTTTGATGGCGTCAAAGGCGGCCTCGGCTGCGGCTTTGCCCGACAGCATCGCGTTGTGGTTGCCCTTGATGCGCGGCACGTTGACCATACCCGCTGAGCAGCCCAGCAGCGCCACGCCCGGAGCGACCAGCTTCGGCATAGATTGATAGCCACCCTCGGTGATCGCGCGAGCGCCGTAAGCCACGCGCTTACCGCCTTTCAGCAGCTCAGCCACCATCGGGTGATGCTTGAAGCGCTGGAACTCCATGTAGGGATAGAGATGCGGGTTCTTGTAGTTCAGGTGAACCACGAAGCCGACATACACCTGGTTGTTTTCCAGGTGATAGATGAAGGAACCGCCACCTGCGTTGCTGCCCAGAGGCCAGCCCATCGTGTGCGTGACCGAGCCTTCCTTGTGCTTGGCCGGGTCGATCTCCCAGATCTCTTTCATGCCAACGCCGTATTTCTGCGGCTCTTTGCCAGCAGACAGGTCGTATTTGGCGATGACTTCCTTGGACAGCGAGCCGCGCACGCCTTCGGACAAGAACACGTATTTGCCGTGCAGCTCCATGCCCGGTTCGGTGCCGGGGCCGTAGGAGCCATCTGCTTCCAGACCGAAGACACCGGCGACCACGCCTTTGACTTCGCCGTTTTCGCCGTAGACCAGCTCGGAACAGGCCATGCCAGGGAAGATTTCCACGCCCAGCTCTTCCGCTTGTTCAGCCATCCAGCGGCAGACGTTGCCCATCGAGACGATGTAGTTGCCGTGGTTGTTCATCAGCGGTGGCATCGGAGCATTGGGGATGCGCAGCTTTCCGGCCTCACCCAGCATGTAGAAGTTGTCTTCGTTCACCGGTGTGTTCAGCGGTGCGCCTTTTTCTTTCCAATCCGGGATCAGAGCGTCCAGACCGCAGGGATCCAGCACAGCGCCCGACAGGATATGTGCGCCCACTTCCGAGCCCTTTTCCAGAACCACGACATTCAGGTCGGCATCCAGCTGTTTCAGACGGATGGCCGCCGACAGGCCCGCAGGGCCTGCGCCCACGATCACCACATCGTATTCCATCGCTTCGCGTTCAATCTCGGCCATCGCGGGCTCCTTAGCTAACTTTCCGAATTGGCGCTTTTCTCATGCGGTCGGCGCAATTTTGTTTCTCGGCTGATTACATGGTGTGAAAGACTCAGGTCAATCGAAACACGGCGTAACAATGCCGCTATTCGACACTTCACGTGTTTGGCGAGTCGCCCATAAGGTATCTGGGACCGCTACCATGTGATTTGGCACGGTCATCGGGGTTGTAAAGGGCGCATTTCGGCAGGCTGAGGCACCCGCAGCCGATGCAGCCGTCCAGATTATCGCGCAATCGCGTCAGGGTGTTGATTCGCTGATCCAGATGGGCGCGCAGCGTGACGCTGATGTCTTTCCAGTCCTGCGGCGTAGGGGTTCGGTTACCAGGCAGGCCCGATAGAACCTCACGGATCTCGGGCAGGGTCAGGCCGAATTGCTGGGCGATCATCACAAAGCTCAACCGCCTGATATCGGCCCGCTGATACCGCCGCTGCCCGCCTGCATTGCGCCAGGGCGAGATCAACCCTTGCGCCTCATAGTACCGGATAGCCGACACCGCCAACCCGGTACGCCGCGCCAAAGCGCCAATTGCCAGACCTTCGGAAGCCGCCATTTCACCCTCGCAAAAATACCTTGACCTAAAGTTAGGTTTAGGAATTACGCTGAGTCGTGACAAGCCTGAAAAATGAAAGGACCTGCCATGATGGCCTCGCTTGAACACACCAACTTTACCGTCAACGATCCCAAAGCCTCGGCCGCCTGGATGCACAAAGTGTTTGGATGGGACATCCGTTGGGAAGGCGCCGCGATGGCGGGCGGCTATACGGTGCATGTGGGCACAAAACACACCTATCTTGCCCTCTACCGCCCCGAACACCCCGAGCCATCAAACGAAAGCAGCTACGACGTGGTCGGCGGCCTGAACCATGTGGGCGTTCTGGTCGAGGATATCGATGCGACCGAGGCCAAGGTGCGCGCGGCAGGTTTTACACCGCATAACCACGCCGATTATGAGCCGGGCAAGCGGTTCTATTTCAACGATGACAACGGGATCGAGTTCGAGGTGGTGCAATATGATTGAGATGTTGTGGCTCTGCACCCCGTCACAGCGGTGGCGCAGGAACAAGCCCCCGGATCACCGCCACAGGCGCGAACCGCCTCAGCGGAACGGCGCTAAGTCGCAAATCGACGTGTGACGCCCTCTTGGCCTCTTGCATTTCACGCTCCATTTAGGTCAGGTACTGAACGACCCATCATTCGCCCCGACGCTTTCCCCGCGGCGGGGCGGCTCAATTTATGCGTGGACAACAAGATTATGGAAAAAATTCCAATGACGCCTGCGGGCAATGCCGCGCTCGAGGCGGAGCTGAAAAACCTCAAATCCGTCGAGCGCCCGGCGATCATCGAAGCCATCGCTTCGGCCCGCGAACTGGGCGATTTGAAGGAAAACGCCGAATACCACTCGGCCCGTGAAAAGCAGGGCTTCATCGAAGGCCGCATCAAGGAGCTTGAGGGCATCCTGTCGCTGGCCGACGTGATTGATCCGGCCAAACTGTCAGGCGCAATCAAGTTCGGCGCCAAGGTGACGCTGGTCGATGAAGACACCGATGAGGAAAAGACCTGGCAGATCGTAGGTGAATACGAGGCCAATATCGAAAAAGGCCTACTGAACATCAAGTCGCCCATGGCCCGTGCCCTGATCGGCAAGGACGAAGGTGACAGTGTCGAGGTGCGCACCCCCGGCGGTGTCCGCTCTTACGAAGTTCTCAACATCGAATTCGCCTGACCCGGAGGGTCTGTCATGTCGGGGCCACAACCTGACCAGGAAAGCGAACGGCCAACCTCGCTGGGCATCTATGATCGCCCTCAGCGCCCGTCTGTGACCTCGATCGAGATTGCCGCCGGGGTGCTGAGTGTCATCTGGCTGGTGGTCTCGGTCGTATTCCTTGTTCTGCCCGACCAGACACAGGGTGGCGGGTTCATTGTGACCCTATTGGCGGTTTTCTTGCCGGTAGCGATGATTTGGGTTGCCGCAACGGCGATGCGTGCCAGCCGCGTCATGCGCGAGGAAAGCGCACGGTTGCAAACCGCGATTGATGCGATCCGTCAGGCCTATGTCGTTCAGCAACAGCGCGCCGCCAGCTCGTATGAGCCGACGGTGTCCAAGAAGCTGGACGAAATCGCCGCTGTGACGAAAAAGGCCGAGGACGCGCTTGCCACCTTCTCCAGCAAGCGGCGTGAACCCTTGCAGGTCGACCCACCTGCGCAAGGAGGACAGACCTCGCTGGCGCTGGGCACCACCGCTGAAGAGATCACACCGCCGCTGACCACCGATACCTTCATCCGCGCGCTGAACTTCCCCGAGACCGAGAAAGACACCGAAGGCTTCACCGCGCTTCGGATGGCCTTGAAGGATCGAAAAGCCTCCAAACTGGTGCAGGCCTCGCAGGATGTTCTGACCCTGCTCAGCCAGGAGGGCATCTATATGGATGACCTCCGACCCGATATGGCACGCCCCGAGGTCTGGCGTCAGTTTGCGCAGGGCGCACGTGGACGCTCGGTCGCGGCTTTGGGCGGGATTCGGGATCGTTCGTCGCTGGCGCTGACGGCAGCGCGGATGAAACAGGATCCGATCTTCCGGGATGCGGCGCACCATTTCCTGCGCCGGTTCGACAACATGATCGTCGAATTCGAAGCCAATGCCAGCGACGCGGAACTGACCGCCCTTGGTGATACAAGAACCGCAAGGGCCTTCATGCTGCTGGGGCGTGTGGCCGGAACCTTCGACTAGGCGGCAGGCACAGGCCAGCTCATCTTGGTGGCGCGGCTGAAGCCGAACAGGTGCCGAAATGGACCCGTCTTCTCAACACCCACAGGTTTGAACCCTTCGCGCTCGTACAAGGCCTGCGCGCGTGGATTGGTATCGATCACATCCAACTGCACTTCGGCCATACCACGTCGCTGCGCCTCAGCCTTGATGGCACAGAGCAGCGTTGTGCCAATGCCCCTCCCGCGGGCCCCAGCCGCGACAAAGATGCCGTCCATCTGGAACACACCGGGCTGCAGATCACGCTCCAACACGCTCAGAACCACACCACGCCAGAGCGCCCCGAACCAGCCATAGGCGCGGGCGAGGTCCGACAGGCTGCCGCCCGCCAAGCCGCCTTTGTTGGTCTTGAACCCCGCAAGGCCAAGCATCCGGCCATCAGCGTCACGCGCAACCAGCGCGAATTCCGGGTCGAGGGCCGTTTCAAAGAAGGCCAAACCTTTTTCATCCGGCCCCATCACCTTGTGCAGCTTGGCCGCAAAGGCCTGCCAGAACAGGGCTGCGGCTTGGGGCCTTTCAGCCTCACTGAACCCTTTGGAAACCGTGACCGTCACAGTCCAAAACTGCCGTAAGGGATAAAGCGCACCAGATCGCCCGGTTGAATGTGGCGCGCGCCGTCTTCGATCTCGACCAGCCCCTCGGCCCAGCTTAGCCCGCTGATCCGGCCAGAGCCTTCCGAGTGGAAAACCTCGACCCGCCCCTCGCGAATACGCGCGCGCAGATATTCGCGGCGACCGGGTTTCTTGCGTTTCTCAAAACCGGCGGGCACTTCGAAGCCCTGTGGTTCCTCCCACCCCTGCCCCGACATCTGGCACAGGGCCGGGCGAGCGAAGATCAAGGTACAGACCTTGGCGGCCACCGGGTTGCCGGGCAGGCCAAAAACCGGTGTACCCGACCACATGCCCAGAGCCAGAGGGCGACCGGGTTTGAGGGCAATACGCCATTCCTGCATTGCGCCCGCCTCGCGCAGCAGGGCCGAGACATGGTCCTCATCCCCTGCCGAAGCGCCGCCGCTGGTCAGGATCACATCGGCTTGCGTTGCGGCCTCATCCAACCTTACCCTTAGGGTTTCGCGGTCGTCGGCGACACGTCCCAGATCGACCGGCACAAATCCCATGCGGTCGATCAAAGACAGCAGCATTGGCCGGTTCGCGTCATATATCTGCCCGACACCTGCTGTCTCGCCCGGCTCGACAAGCTCATCCCCGGTGGACAGAACGGCCACGCGCAGAGGTTTGCGCACGGCCACCTTGGAAATACCGACCGCTGACAAAAGCGCCATGTCGGCCGGTGTCAGCTTGCGACCGGCTGTCAGGGCGACCTCACCCGCCGCTATATCTTCCCCCGCGCGACGCGTGTTTGCTCCCTGCTTCAACGGGCCGTGGAAGGCAATATGGCCGTCCTGAACCGTCACGTCCTCTTCCAAGATGACCGTGTCCACGCCTTCGGGCAGGGCCGCGCCAGTCAGGATTCGCAACGCGCGGCCAGCAGGCACCGTGCCATCGAACCGAATACCCGCCGCTGCACGCCCTTCGGTCAGCGGCATCACCTGCGCGCCTTCGGCAGCGGGGCCTGCGAACCCATAGCCATCCACTGCCGTGTTGGGCTGCGGCGGGTTCGAACGTTGCGCCACGACGTCCTCGGCCAGAACGCGACCCATCGCCTGCGCAAGCGGCGCAACCTCGGCCCCTGTGACGGGGCGCAAACGATCCCGCAGCAACGCGAGCGCATCATCCACCGGCGTCCAGTTCACCCCGGCGGGCAAAGCAAAACAATCGTTTCGCAATGGCGGAGGCGATATGTTCGGTTTGTCCTGCGCTACACCCAAGATCCACCCCTCCTCTGAGGCTGAAACGTTCAACTGTCTGTCCAATTCCTGATCCGTCATCAGCGACAGAGTCAAGGCAACCTGTTCGACTTGCCACGCATCCTTGATCCGATCTGGCGGCGCTGCACCAAGGTTGAGCGAGGGCCAGATCTCGACAAACGCCACCGGTTTATCCAGTGGCTGAAAGGGCCAAACGGCGATCTTGCCCGCGAAAGTGTGGCGGAGCCGGTTCAACACGGGCAGACCCATCATCACCTGTCCGCCGACGGTGCCTGCGCCTGCCATTTGCCAGCAGGTAAAACTGCCCTTGGCCAAATGCTCCACCGCGCGTCGATCCGGAAACGGGTTGTGATAGTCCTGTTTCGTGCGCGGCAGGCCAGCGATGTCGCGCCGCAGGCCATTCATCCAGAACGGGCCTTTGCCGCAAAAGCCCGAATTGATCTCCCCCGCGAGGTCAAAGCGGTTGTTGGAGCTCGGAGAGTCCTCAATCCGATCTTCAAACCAGTCCCACAGGACAAGCGGATCATGTGTTCCGGTGATCGCCTTGGCAAAGCCTGCGGGATAGCCGAAGGGGAAATCAAAGCCCAGCATCAGGCGGCGACCTGCAGACAGTTCAGTGTCGATCAGACTGTGCAGCCACTCCTCGGCGACCACCCGGTTGCGCAGGTAGTCCAATACCTGCACCGCGCCGTCGCGCACTACACAGCCCCAGATGGCATCTTTGCGAGGGCGCGGCCCAGTGTCGTTGCCACCGGACCAATCAACCATCGCAAAGCTATCGAAAAGGCTCACAAACCGACCTCGGAGAGGATGAAATCCGCAATGGCCGCCGTGTCGTTCAGATCGAACACGGGTCGGTCCAACTCCAGCGGAGTATCACTGGCCACAGCGCGGATCGTGTCATCCGACGGGGCGATCAGGTCATTGCCCGGTTCTGCGCGGAAGGCCTCGACCTTGGGGTGGCGTTCGCGTTTATAGCCCTCGATCAACACCAGATCGACCGGCGAGAGGCGGGCCAGCAGAGAGGCCAGCGTAGGCTCATCCGCGCCGCGCAGCTCCTGCATCAGGGCGACGCGTTGACCCGAGGCCAGAAGAACCTCGCTCGCGCCTGCCATTCTGTGGCGATGGCTGTCGCGACCCGGCTGATCGACGTCAAAGGAATGGTGCGCGTGTTTGACGGTTGAGACGGTGTAGCCGCGTGCGGTGATCTCGGCCACCAGCCGCTCCATCAGCCCGGTTTTGCCTGCGTTCTTCCAGCCGGTGACGCCGTAAATCCTCATGCCTGCTCCAACAGTTTTTCAGCGCGTGCAAGGTCGTCCGGTGTGTTGACATTGAAGAACGGATCGAACGGGTCTGCGGGAAAAAGCGCCTCGCGCCCGTCATGCTTGTCGGTCCACAGTACGACCTTACGCAGCCCGTCGTTCAAAGCGGCGCGCAGATCGTCACGCAGCGCCACAGGCCAGAGGCCGAATGTCGGGTGCCGATTGACCTTCTTGCCGCCTGACTTCAAGGCCTCGTCTCCGGTACGGGGCGTCGTGGCAAGGACCAAAGGATCCGTTTGACCCTGAGCCACCTCGGTCAGCCGCACCACCAGATCACGCGGGAAGAACGGCGTGTCTGCAGCAGCGGTGACAATACTGTCAGCCCCCTGCTCTGCCGCCCAATCCAGCCCGGCCAGAACCCCCGCCAAGGGGCCTGCAAACCCTTCAATCGAGTCCGGCAGAACGGGCAGGTTCCATTCCGCAAACCGCACTGCGTCTCCGTTGGCGTTCAACGCAAGGCCATCCACCTGCTGGCCGAGCCGGTCGATGACATGAGACAACAAGCTCTGTCCCCCGATCTGCAAAAGCCCTTTGTCGCCACCGCCCATCCGGGTCGCAAGGCCACCTGCGAGGATCACTCCGAGGGGTTTGGTCATACCATCAGCCATTGGCACTTTTCCGGCGATGTTTCTTGTCCTCGGCGGCCACGCTTGCCAGGTCCACGTCGCGCAGCAGGCGGTCCTCGCCTGACAGGCACACAAAGCGCTGCCCACGCATGCGGCCGATCAGGGTCAGGCCGACCTCGCGGGCGATCTCGACGCCCCACGCGGTGAAACCGGACCGGGATGCCAGAACCGGAATGCCCATCATCGCCGTTTTGATCACCATTTCCGAGGTCAAACGCCCGGTGGTGTAGAGGATCTTGTCCTCCGCCGTCTCGTTCTCGGACAGCATCCAGCCTGCGATTTTGTCGACGGCGTTGTGGCGGCCTACATCTTCCATATACACAAGCGGTCGGTTTTCACGGCAGAGAACCGTGCCATGGATCGCACCGGCCTCGAGGTACAAAGACGGCGTGCGATTGATCTTGGCGGCCAGATCGTAAAGCCACGAGGTCCGGACCGACACTTGCGGCAGGCGCACGTCCTCCAACCCCTCCATCATGTCCCCAAAGACCGTGCCAACGGCGCAGCCACTGGTGCGTGTCTTTTTCTTCAGTTTGTCCTCATACGAGGTTTCACGGGCCGTCCGCACCACTACGGTTTCAAGGTCATCGTCATAGTCGACCCGTGTGATTTCATCATCAACCAGCAGCATCCCCTGATTGCGCAGAAAGCCCAACGCCAGATACTCGGGATAGTCGCCAATGGTCATTGCGGTCACGATTTCCTGGGAATTGAGGAAGATCGTCAGCGGGCGCTCTTCGACCACCGAAATCTGGCTGACTTCGCCATTCTGGTCCACACCTTCGACGGCGCGCGTCAAACGGGCCGCGCCGGGATCGGGGGCGATGATGTAGTCCGAGACGTCCAGTTCTGTCACCAATTGCAACCCCTTCCCAAGACCGCTACTGCTGCTGCGAATACCATAGGATTTAGCCATGGCAGACGCCACATCCAAGTCATACTTCTGGAAAGGGTTTCGCGACGGGACACCCTTCATTTTTGTCGCGATTCCCTTTGGAACCCTGTTCGGGGTTTTCGCCGCCGAGGCCGGGCTGGATATCGTGCAGGTCGTCGCCTTCTCGGCCACGGTTTTCGCCGGAGCAGCGCAATTCACCGCCCTACAATTGCTGCAGGAGAACGCACCGACAGCCATTGTACTGGCCTCGGCCCTTGCGGTGAATTTGAGGGTGGCGATGTATTCAGCCTCACTGACGCCGTTTCTGGGGGCTGCCCCCATGTGGCAAAGGGCCTGCGCCGCCTATCTGACGGTTGACCAATCCTATGCCTGCTCGATCGTGCAGTTCGAAAAAGAGCCGAAGATGACCGTGCCGCAGCGCATGGCGTATTTCATCGGCTCGGTCACGCCGATCACGCCGTGCTGGATTCTGGCGACCTATCTGGGCGCGGTTTTGGGCACCCGGATTCCAGAAAGCTGGGCTTTGGATTTCGCCCTGCCGATTACCTTTCTGGCCATGCTGGGGCCGATGATGCGGACGCTGCCCCATGTCATTGCAGCCCTTGTGGCGCTGGTCGTGTCGTTGCTGGCCGTGAGCGTGCCGTTCAATCTGGGCCTGCTGATCGCCGGAACCGCAGGCATGATCGCAGGTGCTCAGGCCGAGGTGATATTGGATCGTAGAAAGGCGCACGCATGACGCAGATCGACCCCACCACCATGTGGACCGTCATTATCGGCCTGGCCATCGGCAGCTTTGCCCTGCGCTTTGTGTTCATCGGCTTTGTCGGAGACCGCCCGATGCCACCCTGGCTGCTGCGCCACCTGCGCTACACCGCCGTGGCGATCCTGCCTGCGCTGATCGCGCCGCTGGTCGTATGGCCCGCCGCGACCGAGGGCCAACCGGATGCAGCCCGAATGGCGGCTGCGGCGGTGACGCTGTCTGTTGGAGTGTTCACCAAAAACGTGC
Source organism: Ruegeria sp. AI3 (assembly GCF_056541245.1). Classification (NCBI taxonomy): domain Bacteria; kingdom Pseudomonadati; phylum Pseudomonadota; class Alphaproteobacteria; order Rhodobacterales; family Roseobacteraceae; genus Ruegeria; species Ruegeria sp. AI3. The sequence goes on along the minus strand of NZ_JBQFYA010000009.1, from coordinate 104,143 downwards.
TGGCAGCGATCTTTTCCGGCGCGGCCACACTGTACGGTCTGCTTTATCTACTGGCTTGAAGCCGCGTCCAGCTGGTTCAGAGCGGCGTTATTGGCTGCCAGACCTTTTTGCAGATCGGCATCGTCATTCTCGCGATATTCTTCAGTGATGACACCGGGAATTTCGGCGAACTGTTCCGAAAGCTTGATCGGAAAGAAAGTCACTTCGATCTGCTCGAATCCGGGTACCTGCTGCAACAGCCGCGCGGTTGAATTGGCGCAAAAAGACCCTGCGACAGGCCCGGTCTGCTTGGCCAATTGCAGCGCGATCTCAGCCTGTTGCGGCGTCACCTGAATGGTCTGGATGCGGGCAAAATGCGTCTCGCGCGCGTGAGAGCTGCGATAGGCGCGCTCAACCGCTGGGGTGATGCCGTATAGAACATCATCCCGCACCGGAACGATATCCGCCCGGAACGAGCCTGCTGGGTCAAAAATCACCCTCTCGCTGGCACCGATCATCAACGAGGTATGCGCCCCCGAACCGGAGCGCGTGTTGATCATCGTATAGAGCGTCAGGGTCGACGGCCCAGGATCACGGTAGGACCTCGATACGATCTCAGCCTGTTCTGCCTGAGGGCGTTTAGAATTCGCGCAGCCAGCCACTGTTGCCGCCAAAAGGCAGGCGATCAAAATCCTGAACACGGTCGACCCCGAAAGATTTAGGAAGCGTAAAGCGCCAGCAGGAACGCCAGTATCGCGATGGCGACACAGCACCAGACGGTAGCCTTGATGAAGCCCTCAAAGGTTTTGGTTTGAACGGTGATGTCCATTTCGCCGTGCTTGTGTTCAGCCATGAGTCTCAGATTCCCAGTTCGCGTGTTTATCCGCTGGATAATCGAAATTTTCGGGCCTGTCACCACGTCATTCCAGCGCAGGGGTCCTGTCACCCAACACAAAACACCCCGGATAGCCAAATCCCCAGCGCCACGGCAGTCCGCTGCAGGGGCCGCCACCGAATCGGACCGCGCCGTAGAGGGCGTCCGAGGTCAGCGAATGGACCGAGCGGATCTGCTCGGGCGTCATGTCATAGCGTTCCGCATAGGCCTGCGCGTGGGTCTCGCCATGGGTTTCGACACAGACCTGCAAAGCCTGATCGGCAGCAAGGCGTGCATCATAGCTTTCAGCGGCCGTCTGCGCGCCACCGGCGTTGTGATAGGCGCGGTCATGGGTCACGCAGCAATACTCCCAAGGCGGGTGTTCCTGATACAACTCACCGATCTGAGGGAACGTATCGGCCACCCAGCGCCAGCTGGCCGACAAGCCGCCCGAGCATCCATCAGTTTCGAACGGGATCAGCTCGGCGTGGCCGCGTTGTGCAATCATGGCGCGGTGAGAGGGCATCTCGACCGCGCGCATCAGGTCTTGAGACGTGGCCGGGCTGGCCAGCAGAAACAGACCCAGCGCCAGATTACGGGCTGTCATCGCGCATCGCCTCGGTATCGACGGTCATGCCGAAAGTTGTGGCCAGCCAAAGTAGCACGCGTTCCGCCGGGCCCATCTCAGCGCGGACGCGCAGAACCTCGCGCGCCATGGCCGGGCGGTCCGTGATCAACCCATCCACCCCCATCGAGGCCATTGCCGACATCTGCAGCGGGTCGTTCACCGTCCAGACATAGATCTCCTTGCCCGCCGCGTGTACCGAGCGGATCAGTCCCGGAGACACGGTTGCCGCGTTCACAGCAACAAAATCGCCTTCCAGCCCCGCCAGGTTGCCCACTGCCGTCGCAGCCAGCACACCCGCGCGCCAATCCGGGCGCAGCGCCTTCATCTTTTGCACGGCCGGATATTTGAGCGACATGGTGGCGATGTCGTCCTGCATTTCGAACTCTTCGACCAACGCGGCGACCCGGTTTTCCAGGTCAACGTCGTGGCCGTAATATTTCAGCTCGATAATGACTTTGGATTTGCCTTTTGTCGCCTCCAGCACCTCACGCAGGGTTGGGGTGCGTTGGTCGGCATATTCAGGGCCAAACCAGCTGCCGATGTCGGTGGATTCCACATCCTCCATCGTGGCGTCCCAGATCTTGGTCGGGACCCCGGCCAGTTTCATGAAGTCACTGTCATGGGCCACGATAACAACACCATCGGCTGTCTCCTGAACGTCGATCTCAACCCAATCCGCACCATCTTCGATCGCTTTAAGAACGGAGGCCATGGTGTTTTCGGGCCGCAGCGCCGCAGCCCCCCGGTGGCCAATAACATCGGCATGATCCTCGGCTTGAACGCGTTCCAGCAGATTGTGGCCGAACCAGCCACCCAGCAGAAGAGCAGCTGCCGCCAGCCCGACCGCTGTGAACAGCGAGGCCTGCATGCGGCGCGGCGCGGGATGGGGCGGCTCATCCGTCTGAGGTTCAAAGAACTTGTCCAGCAGAACCGCCAATGCGCCCAGCGCAGAGGCGGCCAGCACCAGCCCGGCCAGAGACCACAGCCCTGCAATCGCGAGGCTATAGGTCAGCGCCAATTTTAGGTTACTGCTGCCTTGCAACGGCACCAGTCCAAACAAAAGCCCGGCCACCCATGCAATCGCCGCTGCAATCGCAAGGCGCATCGCCAGCCATGCGACCAAGGCCAGTTTCAAGCGCCCGCGTTTGCCCTCCATCCGGGACGTGCTGATATTGAACACATGCGCCGGGTGGACGTTTTCAAACAGCACCAGATGAAGTGACAGAGCCCAGCCCGACAGCTTGCGGATCAGCACCCAAGCCATGGCCAGAGCCACTGCGCCGATCAGGGCCACAGCCACCATAAAGGCGGGCGGGTGGAAGGTCAGGTAGTAGTTGATGTCGTATTCGGTCAGCGTCCACCATGCGATCAACGCCGCGACCGCCAGAAACGGCAGCGCCAACAGCAGAACCCGCAGAATAAACCGGGCCGCAAAGCCAAAAAGCGACGGCAGGCGCGACAGGACCAAGCCGATCGCCGCACTGCCTGCGCGCCACGGATCAGCCTCTCCCATCCGCAGAGAGGCTGCCATGACCGCAAAGACAAACACCTCGGCCAATAGAAAAAGGCTCAGCACCACGATGGCCGCGATGAAACCGGCGGGCGAAAGGATGAAGGCCGCGATATCCTGATCCGTCAGCGCAGTCTGATCGGACAGCGAAACCGCCAGATTGACCGCCAGAGCGACACCGGGCGCGACCAGTGCGATCAGCAGCAGCCGTACCGCAAGATAGATGGGCACAAAGACCCTGCGTCTTGCCCAGGCGCCGGAATAGGCATTTGTAACGGTTGAAAAAATGGACATGTAAACACCCTTGAATGATGCATGCATTCAAGGGTGTGCAGGCATGAATTGCAAGTCAGCTGTCTTCGAGATCCGCAGCCAGACGGAACCCGATGCGGTTGGCGGGCTTGTCCTCGACCGATTTGGGCAAGGCGCGCAGCATCACGTTCAACTGGCTGACATGCTGCACCAGCTGCGTTCGCGCGCCCGTTCCGTCCGAGCCGAAGAACGTGATGATATCTGGGTCGAAATAGCCCATCCCCTGAATCCGCATCACACCCGCGTCACCTCCGGTGAAACCCATTGCGACCTCGTGATCGCCATCCAGTGTTTTCTCGAAGTTCTGGATATAGAGGATTAGACGCTCATATGCCCATTGCGCGGCACTTTTGGTTTCAACAGGTTTTTTCAACTGCCCCGGCAGGGGTTGGGTGCCGGACTCGGCCTCGGAATCCGCGTGAACCTCATAGCACCGCGGCAGTGCATCCGCTTCAGCAGCCTCGGCCGAGGTTTCGATCTTGTCCTGCATGCATCACCCTTTGCGCTGAAACGTCCACGCCCCGTCCGCGCGTCGCGTCCGGGTAACAGCTCCACTGTGATGAAGATGGTTCATATGTGCAACCGCTTCGACCAGAGCCAGCCCGTATTCGCCTTCACGAATGGTACGCTTGAAGAGCGGGGCAAAGCACTCTGCGGCGGCTTTGGGTTGGTCCAGATATTCCAGCAGACGCTCCAACGCGCCGTGATGGTTCTCGATCAGCTGCCGCATGCGCAGCGGCAGACCGGTAAAGGGCAGCTTGTGGCCACCCAGAACCAGATGATCCGGGCGGGCCAGCTTTTGCAGCCGTTCGCAGGCCTCGATCCAGTCTGAGACCGGGTCGGCCATGGGTTCGGTCGCATAGACGCCCAGATTGGGACTGATTGAGCCAAGGATCTGATCGCCACTCAGCACCAAATGATCATCGCGGCTCCAGAGTGTTACGTGTTCGGGTGCGTGACCATTGCCCGTATGCACATCCCAGTCGCGCCCGCCGATGTGGATCACGTCGCCCTGTTTGACCCGCGTGAAACCAAGGGGCATGGGATAAACCGTATCGGCAAAGTTGAAGGGACGATCGGCCTTGCGCTTTTCCAGAAACGCAGGGTCCATACCCGCGCTCTGATAGAAATCCAGCGTCTCTTGCGGCCAGTTCTCCTGCACGTCCAGTGTCAGCATCCGCGAAAACAGCCAAGCGGTGCGGCTTGTCACCAGCTCGACCCCATGCTCGGCCTGAAACCAGCCGGCATTGCCCACGTGGTCGGGGTGGTGATGGGTGACAACAGCGCGACGAATGGGCTTTCCGGCCAGAGGGCCCGACATCAACTCAGCCCAGATGCGACGGGTTTTGTTCGAGGACATCCCGGTATCAATCACCGTCCACCCGTCGCCGTCGTCCAGCGCGTATACATTCACATGGTCCAGCGCCATCGGCAGGGGTAGGCGCATCCACAACACGCCCTCGGCTATCTCGGTTGCTTCACCGGGGGCGGGCGGCTCAGGCCACGGGTATCTGATGCCCGAAGGCTCCACGCCGTCCATCACGCGCCCAGATCCTCGGCGCTGAGAGCAAAGAGGTCATCCGCCCCATTCTGCGCCTGCGCCAGCAGACCGAGATATTCGGGCAGCAAGGCATTGATGTAAAAGCGCGCCAGTCGCGCCCGCGGGCCGTCCGGATCGGCCAAGGCTGCGGCCAAATGGTAGTGTCCGCCCAAGACCCGTGCAAAAGCGCGCGAATAGGCCGCTGCACCGGCAAAGCGCGCGTTCATATTGTCCTGCGCCACCATCCATTCGGTCGCTTCGCGCAGGGATTCCGTGGCCTCCCACACCGGACCGGCAAGATCGGGCATCTTGGAGCGGGCCTGTTCGGCATGATCTTCGATCTCATCGAGCAAGCTGGCGGCGGCGTCTCCGCCATCCATCATCTTGCGGGCGACCAAATCCATTGCTTGGATGCCGTTTGTTCCCTCATAAATCGCGGTAACGCGGACATCGCGGTAATACTGCGCCGCCCCTGTTTCTTCGACGAAGCCCATGCCGCCATGAACCTGTACACCGGTCTCGGCGACGCGCATCCCGGTCTGGGTGCCAAAGGCCTTGCCAATCGGGGTCAGTAGAGCAGCTCGTGCGGCCCAGTCGGTATCTCCGGTCGCGTGCGCCATATCAATCGCTGCGGCATTCGCCAGCATGATTGCTCGCGCCGCAAATACATCCGCCCGCATTTCGGTCAGCATCCGGCGCACGTCCGCATGGTCGATGATCGTGCCCGAGGGCGTCTTGCCCTGTTTCCGCTCCATAGCATAGGCCAGCGCGTGCTGATACGCGCCCTCGGCGACGCCGACACCCTCACCGCCGACACCCAGACGTGCGTTGTTCATCATGGTGAACATGGCTGCCATACCGCCATGCTCTTGCCCGACCAGCCAACCTGTGGCCCCATCATACTGCATGACGCAGGTCGGAGAGCCATGGAGGCCCAACTTGTGTTCCAGAGACACGACGCTCAGGTCATTGGCCGCGCCGGGATTGCCCTGTGCGTCGGGCAGGTATTTCGGCACCAGAAACAGCGAAATCCCCTTGGTGCCCGGAACCGCGTCGGGCAGACGGGCCAGAACCAGGTGGCAGATATTCTCGCAGAAATCATTGTCGCCCCAGGAGATATAGATCTTCTGCCCGGTGACCGCATAAGTGCCGTCACCATTGGGCTCTGCCCGTGTCGTCAAAGCACCTACATCTGACCCGGCCTGCGGCTCGGTTAGGTTCATCGTGCCCGAATAGGCGCCAGACATCAGCTTGGGCAGGTACAGCGCCTTGAGCGCGTCACTGGCATGCGCCTCAAGCGCTTCGATCTGACCCTGCGACATCAAGGGGGCCACCTGCAGCGACAGGCAGGCCGCGCTCATCATCTCATTGACCGCCGACGTGACGGCCATGGGCAGACCCATGCCGCCATAATCGGGGCTGCCGCTCATCCCGATCCACCCGCCTTCGGCGATGGCTTTCCAACCGTCCGAGTATCCGGGTGAGGTGCGCACGACGCCGTTTTCCAAACGCGCGGGTTCCAGATCACCGGGGCGTTGCAGCGGGGCAAGAACCTCTTCGCACATCTTTCCCGCTTCGGTAAGGATCGCGCTGACCACATCCGGGGTTGCGTCAGCGAATCTCTCGGTAGCCGTGATCTGATCGAGACCCACCACATGGCGGAACAGGAATTCATAGTCAGAAACTGGGGCGCGGTATGGCATGGCTTCCCTTGCGGTCTGTCGGCACGGCCGCACTTGGAATCTGCGATCAGCGCCGGTATGCATCTTTGCGTATTGGGATTACCTACTCTTCCCCATGTTGCAAGCAACCAAAACGCGGCGTCACCAGATATGATCCCCACCACTCTTGAGCTGACAGCTGACCCCAAAGGTATTGCCCGGGCCGCTGATCTGTTGCGTCAGGGCCTGCTGGTCGCCTTCCCGACCGAGACGGTCTATGGCCTGGGAGGTGATGCCCGAAACGGTGAGGCCGTGGCCGGGATCTACGAGGCCAAGGGACGGCCCAGTTTCAACCCGCTGATCGCCCATGTCGCCTCGGTCGAGGCGGCACAGCGGTTTGTACAATGGTCGGATCAGGCCGAGCGTTTGGCGAATGCGTTCTGGCCCGGTCCGCTGACCTTGGTTTTGCCGCTGAAGCCGGGGCACGGGGTGTCGACGCTGGTTACTGCAGGGTTGGATACTCTGGCGGTGCGCGTTCCCGCGCATCCTACGGCGCGCGCTTTGTTGGCGGCTGTTGACGGACCGGTTGCGGCACCCTCGGCCAATCCCTCGGGTCAGATCAGCCCGACAACAGCGGCCCATGTGCATGCGGGCTTGGGTGGTCGGATCGCCGCCGTTCTGGATGACGGCCCCTGCGGTGTCGGGTTGGAATCCACCATCGTCGGACTGGTCGGAGAGCCCAGTCTGCTGCGCCCCGGAGGCGTCGCGCTGGAACAGATCGAGACCGTCCTGAACACCCGCCTTCACCTGCACAAAGCGGGGGATATACTGACCGCTCCGGGGCAGTTGCAATCGCACTACGCGCCAGATGCGCCTGTCCGACTGAATGCTGAGATTGTGCAGGGGGATGAGGTTTTGTTAGGCTTCGGCCCGGTCACCTGTGACATGAACCTGTCCGAAACAAGCAATCTGACCGAGGCTGCGGCCAATCTGTTCGCCGCGCTACACAGCCTGAATGAAACCGGGCGTCCGATCGCCGTCTCACCGATCCCCGATCATGGGCTGGGGGCTGCGATCAATGACCGTCTACGCCGCGCCGCCGCGCCGCGCGACAGTTAGCTAGGCACGGCCAGCGCTGGCCGATAGGGTCAGCGGGTCGACACCCAGCGTGGCAAGGGCCTTTTCCCATTTGTCTTCATCGGGCACATCGAACACCAACTCCGAGGATGCATCCGCCGTCAGCCAGCCATTCATAGCGATCTCATCCTCCAGCTGGCCGGGCCCCCAGCCGGAATAGCCCAGCGTCAGCATCGCGTTCAGCGGGCCACGCCCCGCGGCCATATCCTCTAACACATCGAGCGTGGCCGTCATGCTGAAGTCTTCCGAAATCTGCATCGAGTGCAGGTTGGCATCATAGTCGGAGCTATGCAGTACAAAGCCCCGCGACATCTCGACCGGGCCTCCGAAATGCACCAGACGCTCACCTATGATGGGAATGCGACACGGGATGTTGAGCTGCCCCAGCAGGGTTTTGAACCGCAGATCAGAGGGTTTGTTGATGATCAACCCCATCGCGCCATCGTCGCCGTAGCTGCAGATATACACGACCGAGTGATCAAAGCGCGGATCGCCCATCCCCGGCATCGCAATCAACAGTTTTCCGGTCAGGTCCATGCGAGGTTTCTCTTGCTCGTTACCCCTCAACAATGACCCTGTGGCACTGGTATTGGCAAGGGAGCAAAGCTGATTTCAGCAGATTTCACAAAGGTGACCCGAACGTGACTTGGATTTCAGGTCCGCACGGCGCATGTAATAGGGTATGATGACTCGTATGAAATCCTCGGTTGCCCTTCTGATCGCCTGTCTGGGCCTGTCCGCACCCGCCTCGGCGCAGGGTTTGGACGGGGTTGTAGCGCTGGATGTTCTGGACGGAGGACGCACGGCCAATGGGACCTATCTGGGCGCGCTACGTCTGACCCTGAAAGAGGGTTGGAAGACCTATTGGCGCGCGCCGGGCGACGCCGGGATCCCGCCGCAATTCGATTGGAGCGGGTCCGGAAACGTGGGCGATGTGCGTATCACCTGGCCCGCGCCGGAGATTTTCGACCAGAACGGCCTGAAATCCATCGGCTACGAGGATCAACTGGTACTGCCGGTCGAGATTACCCCAAAGAACCCCGCCAAACCTGTGCGCCTGCGGGGTGAGATGGATCTGGGGGTGTGCAAGGACGTTTGCATCCCGCAGCGTCTAGATTTCGACCACAAGGTTGACTCTGATGCAGGTCGCAACCCCGCAATCGCAGCCGCTTTGGCGCAACGCCCCTACTCGGCCCGCGAAGCGCGTGTGGCAAAGGCCAGCTGCCATCTGACCCCAACCTCGGACGGTATGCAGATCGAGGCGCGGGTGACCATGCCTTCGGCCGGCGGGCAAGAGGTTGCGGTGATCGAGCCGGGGAACCCGGTCCTTTGGGCCTCGCAACCCGAAACGCAGCGGCAGGGTGCCACACTGATTGCCCGATCCGAGGTGATCAGCGCCTCGGGCGCACCTTTTGCGCTGGATCGGTCCGAGATTCGGATCACGGTTCTGGGCGCCAACCACGCTGTGGACATTCAGGGATGCTCTGCAGGCTGACCCTATGACGCAATCCCCCAAGATCGGTGCGCTGGCCGTTGTCCTGCATCAGGAAAACGTTCTGCTAGTGCAACGCAGCAAGGAACCGGATCGAGGCCTGTGGGGGTTTCCCGGCGGCCATGTGGAATGGGGTGAAACCGTCCTTCAGGCCGCAGAACGGGAATTGCTTGAGGAAACATCGGTCGCGGCTGAACCGCTGCATTATCTGGACAATCTAGATCTGCTGCGTAGGGATACGGATGGGCAGGTCTTGTCGCACTATTTGCTGGTCGGGGTGGCTTGCCGTTATCAATCGGGTACGCCCTTGGCAGGGGATGACGCGCTGGACGCGCAATGGTTTCCTATCGAGCAGATCCTCAAAGGCGACCTGCCGATGAGCAACCGTGTGGCCAGCCTTTTGCAGCTTGCGCTAAAGGCACACTAGGCCCCGGCCCGGTTTTTGAACCTGGCATAGAACATCCCGGACAGCAGTACGCTCAGGATCACGATGGGGATCGCTCCGGCTACAAACGCCCCTAGCCCCATGCGCAGAATCTCGGGGGCCTCTGCGCCTCCGTACAGACCAACCAATGGGTCTAAAGGCGCACCTGAAACCATTGGCCAGACCAGCGTCACGCCGAACCAGAGCAACAGCGCCAAAGCGGTCGCGCCAAGGGCGGCCTGCACCACACGGTCCCGCGCATAGATCGCCCGACGCATCGCGGTCATTGGACGCGCGAAATCGTTCAGGATCGCCAGCAGAGCGGGCACCAGTACCAGCACCAAGACCATTCCGAAGCCCAGCCCATAAACCAGCGTGATCACAGTCGGCTTGAGGAACTGCGCCTGTTGCGAGCCCTCATAAAGCAGTGGCGTTAGCCCCAGCACCGTCGTCAGCGTGGTCAGCATCACAGGACGCAACCGGTCGGCTGTGCCTTCGATGATCGAGGGCACCAACCCCCTCTCCTGCTGATAGCCGTCAATCGTGGTCACAAGGACAATCGAGTCGTTGACGATAATGCCCGTCATACCCAACAGCCCGACAACGGTGAACATGCTTAGCGGCACGTCCCAAATGTAGTGCCCCCAGATCGCGCCCACCAAGCCAAACGGAATGATCGACATCACCACCAGAGGCCGCGACCAGCTGGCAAACACCCAAGCCAGAACAAGATAGATGCCGGTCAGGCACAGAATCAGACCGGTGCGCGCCTCGGACAGGAACTCGTCCTCTTGTTCGCTCAAGCCCGCCATGCGCCAGTCGACCTGATATTCGCCCGCAATGCGCGGCAGTATCTCTTCGTTCATTGCGCGCCCGATTTCGGCAGCGCGGGCGGGGTCATCCTCGGAGATGTCGCCATTCACCGAAATCACCCGCAGCCCGTTCTCGCGCCGGACGGTCGAAAAGCCTGATTTACGCTCAACCGAGACGATGTCGGCCAGCGGGACATAGACCCCGTCTGGCGTGCGCATGAGGGTGCGTTCCAGGAAATCGGCGGTCAGCTCGCCCTCGGGCAGTTCCACGCGGATTTCAGCGCTGCGGGGGCCGTCGGGGAAGGTCGCGGCCTCGATCCCGTTCAACCGGTTGCGCAGCACGCGGCCCAGCGTTTCGATGCGGAAGCCCAGCGCCTGACCCTGTGCCGTCAGGTCGAGGATGTATTCCTCTTTGTCATAGGCCAGATTGTCCTCAAGCGCCGAGACCTCGGGGTATTTTGACAATTCGGTCTGCAAGTCCTCAGAGGCGGCTTTCAGCGTGTCTACATCCGCGCCGTAGAACTGCACATCAATCGCGTCCCCTCCGGGACCCGAACGCCAACCCCTGAAGCTCAGCAGCTCAACCTTGGGATGGCGAGGGACGAAATCCTGTAACTCGCCCACAAATTCGAAGCTGGAATAGGGGCGCAGGTCGGCGTCGATCAGCTCGATCGAGATACCGCCCAGCAGATCGTCATCCTTGCCCTCGGCCGCGGACAGACCGAACCCCGCACTGCCGCCAACCTCGGCCAGAACATATTCCAGAGGATTGCGCCCGTGGCGGTCCTCGTAGATCTGACCCAACTCTTCGGTGGCGCGCTGCAATTCGCGCATCATGGCAATCGTGTCGGCGCGGGTTGCCCCTTCGGCCATGATGAAATTGCCGGTGACCGAGCCACGCTCGGGCGCGTTGAAAAACCGCCAGTTCACATCGCCGCGAATGAACAGGGCAGCCTGCGTCGCCAGGATCACCAGCATCAGTGCAACCACGACATAGCGCGCCCAGATGACCCAGCCGATAAAGGGGCGAAACAGAGTGTCCCGCACCCAACGGAAGCCCCGGTTCACCACCCGGTTGGGCAGGTCATACCAGTGTTCCTTGGCCGAATGTGCAATGGCGTGGGACATGTGGTTCGGCAGGATCAGGAAGCATTCGATGAGTGAGGCCGCTAGCACCGCGATCACCGTAAAGGGGATATCACGGATCAACTCTCCGAACCGGCCACCCACAAGGGTCAGGCCGAAAAAGGCGATCACGGTGGTGATCGTGGCGGCAAAAACCGGCATGGCCATCCGGCGGGCGGCGCGTTCGGCGGCCACGATAGGCGGCTCCCCCAATCGGCGGGCTCGGAAATCGGCGTGTTCGCCCACAACGATTGCGTCATCCACCACGATCCCAAGCGTGATGATCAGACCGAACAGAGACACCATGTTCAGCGACAAACCACCGATATACATCAGCGCAATCGCTGCCGACATCGCAACCGGAATACCCGCCGCAACCCAGAAAGCAATGCGTGCGTTCAGGAACAGGAACAGCAGACACACGACAAGGCCAAGGCCGACCAGACCGTTGTCGATCAGAATATCCAGACGGTCGGTAATGGCCTGCGCGCGGGTACGGATCATCTCGACCGAGACACCTTCGGGCAGGCTGGCCTGCATCTCGCTCACCACATCCTCGACCGTGTGCTGGATCGCGATGGCATCCCCCAGATTGGACCGGTCCACCCGTACCGACATGGCCGGGTTGTCGCCGACAAAGTAACTGCGGTTGCGATTGACCCCTTCCACCCGGATCTGCGCCACGTCGCCGACAAACAGTTTCGATCCGTCCGCAAAGGTCCTCAGAGCGATGGTCTCGATCTCTTCCGGCGTACGCTTTTCTGCGCCGGTCCGGATGCGCGCGTTGGCGCCCGTCACGTCCCCCGCTGGGCTGGCATTGACCTCAGCCGAAATAGCCGAGGCGATGTCGGCCAAAGCCACATCATTGGCAATCAGCTGCGCTGTGGGCACCTCAACCACCACACGCGGGGCGGCCAGACCGCGGATCGTTGTCCGGGTCACGCCAGCGGCAAACAGGCGGTTGATCAGCTCATCGGTGAACTTGGCCAGTTGGTCCGGATCAACCGGGCCGGTGACGACAACATCTGTCACCCGATCGCGCCAGGCCCCCCGTCGGATCGTGGGCTCTTCGGCATCTTCGGGCAGATTGGTGACGCTGTCGACGGCGGTGCGCACCTCCTCAACGGCGCGGGACATGTCCCAGTTCGGCTCGAACTCCAGCCGGATACTGGCAGAGCCTTCACGAGAGGTCGCCGTGGTGCTTGCCACGCCTTCGACCGCCAGCAATTCAGGTTCGAGCAGTTGGACGATGCCATTGTCGACATCTTCGGGACCGGCCCCTTCCCATTCGACATTCACGTCGACTCGTTCCAGAACCACATCCGGAAAGAACTGTGCACGCATATTCGGAATGGCCGCCGCCCCCAGAACCAGCATCACCAGCAACAGAAGGTTGGCCACAGTTTTGTGGCGGGTGAAATAGCTCAGGATACCTCCGGCAGCGCTGGGAATTTCGCGCATCATGGCGTTTAGCCCCCGGCCCGGTTTTCAATACGGCGCACCAGCGAGGCCGGAACTTTCGCCTCTTCCAACTGACCGAGCATGCGTGTTTTCTCGGCCTCGGGCATATCCTCGCTGGCCTCGACATGGGTGATCAGTTCGGCCCGTTTCGCATCGGTCAATTCCACCAGATCGGGATCGGCACTGGCCTCGGCGCGCAGGGGGCGCACGCGAACCCCGGACCCCAGCAGAGGGGTGCGGCCTACGACGACCTCGCGCCCTTCCAGCCCTTCGCCGCGCAGCAGAACCTCATCGCCCTGACGGCGGATCAGTTGTACAGGCAGGGCTTCTAGGCGATCATCCGCACCCAGCACCAGAACGGTTCCGGCGGCATCCAGAACCGAGGAAGGCAGGCGCACGACCTGCTCAAGGGGCTGCTCCTGCACCGTCACGGTCACGAAATCGCCGGGTTTGAACCCGGAGGCATCCTCGAGCCGCGCATAGATCAACCGCCCGGTCTGCCCCTCACCCGCCGAGCCGCTGTCGCGGCTGATCCGGCCCGTAGCGGTCAGGTCGGTTCCCGTGACCTCAAGCGAAATGGTGACTGGTGCGCTGATCAACTCTCCGTCTTCGTCCAACAAACGCACGAATTGCGCGGTTGAAACGCGGAAGGCCACCTCCAACGCGTTGGGATCCACCAATTCGGCTAGCTTCTCATTTGCTGAAACCAGGCGCCCTTCGACCAGCGTGACATCTGTCAGTGTGCCTCCGAACCGGGCGCGGATGGTCATGTCCTCCAGATCCCGCTCGGCCGCTTCCTGCGCGATCCGCGCGCGGGCCAGCAGGGTCGTGGCCTGATCCACCCGCGATTCCGCCTGCGCCAGCGCTATGCGACGTGCCAGTACGGATTGCTGAGCGGCGGCGGCGGTCAATTCGGCCTCTTCGACGCTGGCGGTTGCTCCCACGCCACGAGATTCGAGATCGCGCTGACGCTGCAGTGCCCTCTCACGTAGCTCGGCCTGCGCCTCGGCCGATTTCAATTCATCCTGCGCCAACAGCAAAGACCGTTCGGCGTCGCGTTCTTCGAACTGGGCATCCAGAACGTCCGACTTGGCACGATCCAGCGCCGATTGCGCATCCGCCGGGTCAAGTTCAACCAAGACCTCACCTGTGGTAACGGTGCCGCCATCTTCGAAATCATCCGCCAATGAGATTACGCGACCACCCAGCGCTGCGCGTAACTCCAGACGCCGGCGGCTTTGCACTTCGCCGAAGGCTTCGAGATTGGGCGTGACGGTCTCAAAAACAGCCGGGCGAACAGTCACCGCAAAGACCCGCTCGCGCGCTTGGGGTTGTTCATTCTCGCGGGTCAGGACCTCTTGCACGGCACCAGTGACGATCTGAACGGCAACAAACAGCAAGGCCAGCGTCAGCGACGCAAGAAACACACCGACCAGACTCTGCCTTAAGAATCGCATCTTCTATTCATCCCGGTTGCAAATGAGCTGCCCTGCGGAAAATGTAGCGGAGGCAGGAAATATGCCAAGCCACAAAGCGGTTATAAGGTGTTGAACGTGCGACCAGTCTACTTCCGTCGCAGATGTTCGTCCAATCTGGGCATTATTTCCACGAAATTGCAGGGGCGGTGGCGATAATCGAGCTGTTTCTCGAGGATACCGTCCCAAGCGTCCTTGCAGGCACCGGGGCTGCCCGGAAGCGCAAACAGGTAGGTGCCGCCCGCCACGCCACCCGTAGCGCGCGACTGAACCGCCGAAGTTCCGATTTTCTCCATTGAGATGATGGTGAATACAGTCCCGAAAGCGTCGATCTCTTTTTCATAGACGTCGCGATGCGCCTCGACCGTAACGTCCCGCCCGGTCAGCCCGGTGCCACCCGTCGAGATCACCACGTCGATTCCGGTATCCGCAACCCAGGCGCGCAGTTGATCGGCGATCTGGGCGCGCTCGTCCCGGATGATCTTGCGATCCGCCACCACGTGCCCCGCCTTTTCGATGCGGTCCACCAATGTCTGGCCCGAACGATCCTCATCAACCGAGCGCGTATCCGAGACGGTCAGAACCGCGATGCGGATCGGGATAAAGTCGATCGTTTCGTCGATACGTGACATCAGGCGTCAGGCCCTTTCCATGATTGCAAGCCGCAGCGCGAGCGCGGTGAAAATCCCGCCCGTCACCCACCCCATAATGCGTGAGGCGCGCGGGTTTCCGATCAGCAAACGTCCAGCACCTCCGGCGAACACGCCCACCAACCCGTTTACGACAAACCCGCCCAGCGCGATGATCACGCCAAAGATCAGAAACTGCCCTAGGATTGGCCCTGCCGCAGGATCAACAAATTGAGGGATAAAGGCCAGAACGAACAGAACGATCTTGGGGTTGGTCAGGTTCACCACCATCCCATCCCGAAACGCCATGCGCGTCGGCCTTGCTGGCCCTGCGGTCGAGACCGCTCCGTTGCGGATTGCGCCCCAGGCCAGATACAGCAGATAAGCAACACCCATCCAGCGGATGACATCAAACAGCCATGGCATCGAATTAACCAAGGCTCCAAGGCCCAGCCCTGCCAGCAGGACATGCACCATCAAACCCAGCGATATCCCGGCGCTTGCCACCAGCGCCGGACGGGGTCCGGATTTCAGGCCCTGCCCGAAGCAGAACATCATATCCGCGCCGGGTGTGAGATTCAGCAACATCGCGGCAGGGACAAAGGCCAGCAGAGTAACGGTTTCGATCATATCGCAACCTCAAACCAATTTGTTCTGGGGCCAAGATTGGCGATTTCTGAACGACCCAATGACCCGCGATAGCCCCAGCTATCGTGGATATGCCCACAAAAGACCAGTTCCGGTTGCAGGCGTTCCACCGCATCGCGCACGGCGACCGATCCGACGGACATCCCTTGCGACGTAGTATCGCCAAACCCTTTGGGCGGAGAGTGAACAACCAGCACATCCGTCCCATCGCAACGGTCCAGCATCTCTGCGGCTTCGGCCTCGCTCAGGTCACAGGACCAGTCGCCAAACGGCGTGACCGGCACGCCGTAGCCCAAGCCAAACAAGCGCAACCCGTCGACGGTCATGCCCGTGCCATGCAGCACATGGACGCCATCGGGGGCGACATCCATTAACTCGGCCGCGCTTTCGGCATTGCCCGGGATTAGAACCAGCGGTGCCGCTATGCCAGAAAGCATCTGCATCGCTTCATCCAGCCCCTGCCGCATGTTGCAATAGTCCCCGGCCCCGATTACCAAATCCGCATCGGCGCTGGCCGCCACCAAATCAGCCGCCCGGTTACGTGCCATGTGAAAGTCCGAGAACGCCAGGATACGCATCATCCAGCCCCTAGTCGCGCTTTCAGCTCGAGCAAATCAGCCCAAGCCTGTCGTTTCATCTGCGGCTGTCGCAGCAGGTACGCGGGGTGGAACATCGGGATGACAGGCAGGTCCAGCGCCTGATCCCAACTCCCGCGCAAGCGTGTGATGCCGCGTTTGCCCAAAACCGCCTGACAGCTGATATTGCCCATCACCACCAGCACTTCGGGTTTGGCAAGCGCCACGTGACGTTCCAAGAACGGCTTCATCATGCCGATCTCTTCGGGTTTTGGGTCGCGGTTCTGCGGTGGGCGCCAGGGCAGCACATTGGTGATGTAGACATCCTGCGCGCGGTCCAGATCAATCGCCGCTAGCATACGGTCCAACAGCTGCCCGGCCCGACCAACAAAGGGTTTACCTTCGCGATCCTCATCCCGGCCCGGAGCCTCGCCAATGATCATCACCCGCGCACCCGGAGTGCCATCGGCAAAGACCAACTGTCGCGCGCCGCGCTTCAGCTCACAATGATCGAACGCCTCCATCACCGCGCGCAGCTGGTCGAGGGACGCGGTACCTTGAGCGGCCGCTTTGGCATTCGCAACTGGATCAACCTGTTTGGGCTTTTCCGGCGCGGTTTGCGGGGTTGCAGGCTTCTTCGCCTTGGGCGTCGTATCCGGCAAGGCATAGCGATCAATCGGCGCGTCCCCGATCGCCTCGGTCGCGCCCAGTTCGATCTGCCATTCCAGCAGCGCCTTTGCAGTGTGATAGTCCAAGCCCGATTCCATGCCCTCAATCTAACCAGCTTTTGCCTGAGGGAAAGCGAATAGACCTTGCCTCGGCACCGGGACAGACCGACCATGCGGGCGTCATGCTGTCTTTTCTGCGATTCCTTCTGGTAGCTTTGGCGCTTGCCCTCGGCGGCGAACCCGCCTCGGCCCAGTTGCTTGGCGGGGCGGATCAATGCCGGGCGGGTCAGTTTGCCTGCGGCAGCCGCTGCTGCTCGGGCGGGCAGAGGTGCAGCTTTGATGGTCACTGCATTCCCTTGGGCGGAACCTATTGCGGCGGCGGTCGCAGCTGTGGCGCGTTCGAGCGCTGCGTCGCGGGTGGCACACGCTGCGCGCCTGCCGCGGCAAACGCTTGCACCTCAAGTCTTGATTGTCCCTCAGGCAGCTTTTGCAGTGCGCGCGGGCAATGTGAAAAAACCATACCCGACTTGAACCCCAGTTTGCCTGAGGCCCTTGACCCGCCGCAAATATGCGATGATGGCCTGACCTGCGCGCGCGGGTCGTCGTGCCTGCCGGGAGGCGGATGCACGCGTCCCGGATGGTTCTTGTGCGAGGAAACCGGATCGCAATGCCGCCCCGGTTTCAAATGCTCGGACCATCAGGGATGCGTTCCGATCAAGGCCATCGACTGTGGTTATGGAAAGTGGTGCAAACCCGGCGAGCAATGCCTGCCCGAAGGCGGGTGCGAGAATCTGCCCGAAGGGTCGGAACCATAGAGCGTTTCGGGTTTAACTTAAGACACGAATACCCTGCCACGCCTGCGGCGTTCGGGGGCACATTCGTGTCGTAGAGTGATTCAGATAAAACCCGAAACGCTTTAGGTTGCCTCTGCCCGCGTGGCTTTCTATAAGCGGTCCGATTGTCAGACAGGAGCCCGCCATGCGTTTTGCCCATCGTCACCTTCTTGGCATCGAGCATCTGTCGCAATCCGATATCACCGCCATTCTGGATTTGGCCGAAAAATACGTCGACCTGAACCGCCAGTCGACCAAGCATTCGGACGTTCTGTCGGGGCTAACTCAGATCAACATGTTCTTCGAAAACTCGACCCGCACGCAGGCCAGTTTCGAGCTAGCAGGCAAGCGATTGGGCGCGGATGTGATGAACATGGCGATGCAGGCCAGCTCGATCAAAAAGGGCGAGACGCTGATCGACACCGCCATGACACTGAATGCGATGCATCCCGACCTGCTGGTGGTGCGGCATCCTCATTCAGGCGCCGTGGACCTACTGGCACAGAAGGTGAATTGCGCGGTTCTGAACGCGGGCGACGGGCGGCACGAACACCCGACACAGGCCTTGCTGGACGCTCTGACGATCCGCCGGGCCAAGGGCCGGTTGCATCGCCTGAATATCGCGATCTGCGGCGACGTCGCACATTCCCGCGTGGCGCGATCGAACCTGATCCTGCTTGGCAAGATGGAGAACCGCATCCGCCTGATCGGCCCGCCGACGCTGGTCCCCTCGCAATTCGCCGAGTTCGGCGCCGAGATCTATGACGACATGAACGAGGGCCTAAAAGACGTCGACGTGGTCATGATGCTGCGCCTTCAGAAAGAGCGGATGGATGGCGGCTTCATCCCCTCAGAGCGCGAGTATTATCACCGCTACGGTTTGGATGCCGCCAAACTGGCGCAGGCCAAACCCGATGCCATTGTTATGCACCCTGGACCGATGAACCGCGGGGTTGAGATCGACGGCACGCTGGCCGACGACATCAACCGATCCGTCATTCAGGAACAGGTCGAAATGGGCGTCGCCGTCCGCATGGCCGCGATGGAGCTTCTGGCCCGCAACCTGCGTGAGGTCGCATGAGCGATCTGACCGTCGCCCCCCATGAACACGGCGTGATCCGCCTGTTCGCGCTGGACATGCGCCCGGAAGAGGCCAAGTTCCTACGCGAACCCGGCGCGGCCGATCAGGTTCTGGGTGTCGATGGTTTGGACGCCGATCAAATTGACATTTTCCCGGTCTCCGACCTCGAAGACCTTGGGCTTTTTGGCTATTTGCACGAGGGCGGCGGTGTGTTCGAGGATCAATTGGATCGCAGCATGCTTGACGCCATCGAAGGCTGGGTCATGGTCGTCCGCAGCGCGGCCTTTGGTGGACGCGCGGCGCAGCTGAACCCTGATCCTCGTCTGCATTTGCTGGGACTGTTCACCGAAGAGTCGACGAACTGGACCGGCGGTGCGATAGAAACTGAAAGCGCCAAGCCTTTCGCGGCCCCGCAGGCGCCCATCGACAATGATGCCCCTCGCCGTGTCGGATCGGCCCTGATGGCGGTGCTCGCCCTGCTTGTTATCGGAGGTGCCCTATGGCTGATCCTGTAACCTTCACCCCGGACAAACGCGCCTATATCCAGACCAACCTGACCCTCGCCGCCATTGCGATGGCGGGCGCGATGCTGGTGCTGTGGCTGATCGGCAACCCTTATGTCTGGACCGGCGCGCCAGCCGGGCTGGCCGCCATCGGTTTTCGCGCCTGGTATCTGGCCTCGGAAGAGCTGAACAATACGTGGGAATTGTCTGACACCACCCTCACCGGCCCCGGCCCTCGGGTCGTCGCGCTGAACCAGATCGAAGCCGTCAATACGATGGGCAGCTTTGTGCAGGTTGTGACACGGACCGGCGACAAGCACCTCATCAAATACCAAGCGAACCCCGCCGCCACCAAAGCCGCCATTGAAAGGGCCGCGGGATGAGCGACGGTTGGTGGCGAACCCATATCCCCGAGGGCGAAAAGGTCCTCTGGACCGGGCAACCGCATCAGGGGTTTTTTCCACCTCATGTGGGATGGGCTTACCGGCTTCTGATCCTGAGCCTCGGTCTGGCTTGGCTGGCCAGCCCGTGGTTCGCCGACACCTTGCGCGATTATTGGAAACTCATCGGGTCCACGGGGTTCGTCATGTTCCTCATGTGGTACGACCGTCTGCTGCGCGCGTGTCGTGTCTATGTGGTGACCACCCGCAACGCATGGTGGATCAGCAAGATCTTCAAGCCCAAACACGTCCCTATCGACCACGCGTTGAACTACCATCGCAGCGGTCAGAACGTGGTGTTTTCACGCCGCCTGTTTCTTGTATTCGAATACCTGTCCGACCCTGATGCCGCTTTGGCGGCCTTGAACCAAGCCCGAGAGGCCTCAGCATGACTTCTGTCGTTTTCACCAATGCCCGCTTGATCAACCCGGAAACCGGTACGGACAGCTTGGGCTGGCTACACGCCGAAAACGGACACATCGTGGCGCTGGGGGGCGGAAACGCCCCTGCCATCAACGCAGAGGTCATCGACTGCGACGGCAAATGCCTCGCCCCCGGTATTGTCGATATCGGCGTCAAGGTGTGCGAACCGGGTGAACGGCACAAGGAAAGCTACAAATCCGCCGGTCTGGCCGCCGCTGCGGGCGGTGTGACCACCATCGTCACTCGTCCGGACACTTTGCCTGCGGTCGACACGCCGGAAACGCTGGAATTTGCCACTCGGCGGGCGCAAGCGGATGCGCCTGTAAACGTCCTGCCCATGGCCGCCCTTACCAAGGGGCGCGAAGGGCGTGAGATGACTGAGATCGGATTTCTACAGGACGCGGGCGCGGTCGCCTTCACCGATTGCGATCATGTCATCACCAACACCAAGGTATTCTCTCGCGCGCTGACCTATGCCAAATCCTGCGGCGCGCTGGTCATCGCGCACCCTCAGGAACCGGGATTGAGCAAAGGGGCCGCCGCCACGAGCGGTAAGTTTGCTGCTTTGCGCGGGTTGCCAGCCGTCTCGCCCATGGCGGAACGAATGGGGCTGGACCGTGACATCGCCCTGCTAGAGATGACCGGGGCCGCCTATCATGCCGACCAGATAACCACCGCCCGCGCCCTACCCGCGTTGGAGCGTGCCAAGCGCAACGGGCTGGACATCACCGCCGGGACCTCAATCCACCACCTGGCGCTGAATGAGCTGGACGTGGCCGACTATCGCACCTTCTTCAAGGTCAAGCCGCCCCTGCGGTCCGAGGATGATAGGCAGGCCGTGATCGAAGCGGTGCGCACCGGCCTGATCGACATCATCAGCTCGATGCACACGCCGCAGGACGAAGAAAGCAAACGCCTGCCGTTTGAAGAGGCCGCCTCGGGCGCGGTTGCGTTGGAGACCTTCCTGCCTGCAGCTCTGCGCCTGTTCCATGCAGGGCAACTGGACCTGCCCAGTCTGTTCCGGGCCATGGCGCTGAATCCCGCGAAACGGTTGGGGCTGGACAGCGGGCGTCTGGCGGAGGGTGCGCCTGCCGATCTGGTTCTTTTCGACCTGGATGTGCCCTTTGTGCTGGACCGGTTTGCCCTGAAATCGAAATCGCAGAACACACCGTTTGACGGGCAGCGCATGCAAGGTAAGGTCCTTGCAACCTATGTGGCCGGCAAAGACGTGTACCGGAGAACCTGATGCCCGAAATCGACAGCTCAATGACCGTACTCGCCCTGTGGGCGGCCTTGGGATACCTGATCGGATCAATCCCTTTTGGTCTGATCATCGCGCGCGTCATGGGGCTGGGTAATCTGCGGCAGATCGGATCGGGCAATATCGGCGCAACAAATGTTCTGCGCACCGGCAGCAAACCGGCCGCCGCGCTGACGCTGCTGCTGGATGGCGGCAAAGGGGCGTTGGCGGTCCTGCTGGCACGCGCCTATGCAGGTGAGGACGCGGCGCAGATTGCCGCCCTGATGGCCTTTCTCGGCCACTGCCTGCCTGTTTGGCTTGCCTTCAAGGGCGGTAAAGGCGTTGCAACCTTCATCGGCCTTTGGCTGGCGCTGGATTGGCGCGTTGGTGTTGCTTGCTGTCTGACCTGGCTGGTCTCCGTCGCGATCTGGCGCATGTCCTCGGCCGGAGCGCTGGCCGCAGCGGCCTTGTCAACCACTTGGATCATCACCCTAACAGACGGTTCGACATTCATCCTCGGAATTGCCCTGACCTTCCTGATCTACTGGCGCCATAAGGACAACGTCGCCCGCATCAAATCCAGGACCGAGCCGAAAATCGGGAAATCGTGACCCCGCCAGAGGATTTTCTGACGGCATTTTTTGCCCTGCCCACCGGTACGTTCTCTGGCCGAGCAGACACCAAGCGCTATGTGATTTCGCGGCAGGTTCTGGCCGGGGGCAAATCCCACAAGCTTGTCGCGCATGAGCTAGGCGGGACAGACTATATCAGCCTGAACCTCTACCAGACGCGAAACAGCGGCGCGCTGCTGCGTCCCTGTGAAATGCCCGCCCCCAAAGTGGTGGATTTCGTATTGGCGCTGACCCCGGATATCTGATTGATATTCCGCATTTTTGCACAGCACCTCTGTGTCGTGGCACAATCACAATTCATTGTTTTGAACGTGATCAAGCCGCCTCCCATCTGCAGTCCGTGGCGGCCAATTACCGGTCTCACAAGATAAAATCCCCGGGTCCGCAAATCGCAATTCAGGCGAGGTCGCGCGGCCCTTTCACGAAAGGTGAAGCTATGAAAACGTTTAAATCTCTGATCGGCGGCGTTGCCCTGTCTGTTGCTCTGGCCACTTCGACCTTGGCCGCAGGTGTTGAACTCAACGCAAGCTCGACCGGCCTGGCGATGCAAGGCTATGACCCGGTTGCCTATTTCACCGCTGGCGAAGCAACCAAAGGCGACTACCGCATCACCGCCCTGCACAACGACGCTCTGTACCGCTTCTCGTCGGAAGAAAACAAAGTGGCATTTGAAGCCAACCCCGAAGCCTACCTGCCCGCATATGGTGGCTACTGCGCCTTCGGCGCGGCCATGGGCTTCAAATTCGACGGTGACCCGAACCACTGGAAAATCGTCGACAACAAACTGTACCTGAACCTGTCGCAAGACATTCAGGAACGTTGGGAAGGCGACATCCCGGGCTTCATCGAGCAAGCCAGCACCAACTGGGAAACCATCGCAGACAAAAGCCCGGCTGAACTGCAGCAATAATCCGCTGAAATTGACAGCACGCGTCGGCGGCAGAGTGATCTGCCGCCGCATTTTATTTGAAGCTTTGAAAACACTAACTATCTTATTGAGACAGACCCGGATTTAACGGGCGGACATCGGGCCAGACGGCCTGAACGATCCAAGACCTAGTACGGAATATGCCACAAACGATGATCCGGTCCTGAGGCAGGGCCGTATTTGAGTATGGATATGCGTAGCCAGACCCACAAATTGGCGCGCGGTTATTTGGAATGAAAGGATCAAGACATGATAGGCAGATTGGCAATTGTGACAGCGGCGTCCACCCTGGCGGCAGGGGCCGCGATGGCCCAATCCTCGGGCAACTGGACAGGGTTCTACGGCGGTCTGCAATTGGGCTATATCGACGTGGACACCAGCTTCTCCGGCGTCGATGGTGATGGCGCGATTGGCGGTATCATCCTTGGATATGACTACGATCTGGGCGACTGGGTCGTGGGTGGCGGCTTTGACTATGACTGGACCAATATCGATCTCGGCCCCGCGACTGTCGAGGACGTCTGGCGGATCAAAGTGCGCGCTGGCTACAAGGTTAACCCTCAGGGTCTTCTATACGGCGTTGGCGGCTATGCGGATGCAGGCACCGACAATCTGGGCAGCGACGACGGCTGGTTCATCGGCGCAGGCTATGAGCAGATCGTGGCCCCGAATGTCAGCATCGCAGGCGAATTGCTGTATCACGAGTTCAACAACTTCAACTCGTCCAGCGTGGATGTTGACGCCACAACACTGCAGATTCGAGCGGCCTACCGCTTTTGATTTTTCTGGTTTTGTGCTGGAGCAGACCCGGCGTCCTGCGCCGGGTCTTTGCGTTTACAAGTCCAGAATTGTGCTGCCGGTGGTTTGCCGCGCCTCTAGCGCGCGGTGCGCTTCGGCAATCTGATCCAGAGGGAAGCGCTGGTCGATATGGATCTTGACCTCGCCGCCCTGAACCTTGCCAAACAACCGCCGCGCCATCGCCTGACAGACCGCATGGTCCGCAATATGCGTGAACAGCGTCGGGCGGGTGATCTTGAGCGAGCCTTTTTGCCCGAGAATGCCAATATTCACCGGCGGCACCGGTCCGGATGCATTGCCGAAGGAAATCATCATGCCCAAGGGCTTCAGACAGTCCAATGAACCGTCAAACGTATCGGCCCCGACGGAATCCATCACCACATCGACACCCTTGCCGCCGGTCAGTTCGGCGACGCGTTCGGCGAAGTTCTCGGTCCGGTAGTTGATGCAATGGGCCGCGCCGTTGAATTGCGCCAGGCTGCACTTCTCATCCGTTCCCGCGGTTCCGATCAGTTTGATGCCCTCGGATTTCGCCCATTGGCAGGCGATCAGGCCGACACCGCCTGCAGCGGCGTGAAACAAAACCGTGTCGCCGCGCTTCAAAGGGGTGGTGCGATGGAACAGATATTCGACTGTCAGACCTTTCAACATCATCCCGGCGGCTATTTCGAAGGGGATGCTATCCGGTAGAGGGCATACTTGCGCTGCGGGCATCACCCGCGCCTCGCAATAGGCGCCGGACGGAGCGCTGGCATAGGCCGCGCGTTGGCCCGGCTGCAAATGCGTGACGCCTTCGCCGACGGCATCGATTACGCCCGCAGCCTCCATCCCCAACGCATGCGGCAATTCAAGAGGATAGAGGCCCGTTCGTTGATAGACATCAATGAAGTTCAACCCGCACACCTCGTGGCGAATGCGAACTTCGCCGGGGCCGGGATCGCCTAAAGGCTGGTCCTTTATCTGTAGGACCTCAGGCCCGCCGAATTCCTCAATGACAACTGTACGCGCAGTTTGCTGCATTCTGACCTCCTCTTGCCTTTGCTCAAGCTAACACGCCTGCGCGGCAAGACAATCCGGGCGATGCGGCGGCGGCAATTCGGGAATTTCCAAAACTGTGCTATACTGCATGCAGGCGTTGCCGGCTGGTCCGGCCACGAGCAACCCTCAGCCGGATCCATTCCGCGGCGCACCACTCGCCAAGGAAGGGAACAAAATGGCAAAAACTATCGGTAATCCGATCAGCTGGGCGGCCCAAAGCCTTGGAGCAACCAGCGATCACGTCTCGGAAAGCGTCTCGCACCTGGGCAGCTCGGACGTGCGCCACCTGCCAATGGTGCAGCCACTCACATTCGACGACCTGAAGTACTGCCTCAGGGCCGGATACACGGACTTTCTGGAAACCCGCGCGGATGCGATCTTTATTGTGCTGATCTATCCGATTGCCGGGCTGTTGATGGTGGGCTTTGCAATGAACATGGACTTGGTGCCGTTGCTGGCCCCCCTGATTGCAGGCTTTGCCCTGATCGGCCCGATCGCGGCCGTTGGTCTTTATGAAATCAGCCGCAAGCGCGAACAAGGCGGAGAGGTCCATTGGCTGGACGCGTTCGGCGTATTCCGATCGCCCTCCTTCGGGGCCATTCTGGCGCTTGGGTTCTACTTGGTCCTGCTGCTGCTTGTCTGGCTGATGGTTGCCCAGAGCGTCTATGCGCAGACGCTCGGCCCCGAACCGCCTGCCTCGCTGGGCGCATTTGCGACCGAGGTCCTGACCACCGGTGCGGGGTGGACAATGGTCATCTTCGGCACCGCTGCGGGGTTCTTTTTCGCCTTGATTGCGCTGGCGGTCAGCGTTGTCAGCTTCCCGCTTCTGCTGGACCGTAAGGTAGGGCTGCCCGTGGCCGTTGTGACATCCGTTCGCGTGCTGCGCCACAATCCCGGCGTCATCATGGGCTGGGGCTTCATCGTCGCGACCCTGCTGGTGCTGGGCGCGATCCCGATGCTGCTGGGGCTGATCATAGTAATGCCCGTTCTGGGTCACGCAACATGGCACCTCTATCGGCGCGCCGTGGCGTGACCCAAAAGGCGTCAGCCTGAGACGTTCAGAACGATCTTGCCAATATGCCGCGAGCTTTCCATGAGCGCGTGCGCCGCGGCAGCCTCGGCCAGAGGGAATTCGCTGTGCATCACCGGCGCGACCTTGCCTGCAGAGAGAAGCGGCCAGACGGCCTCGTGCAGGTCCTGAGCGATCTTTGCCTTGGCCAGATCGCTTTGCGGACGCAGCGTGCTGCCGGTTAGCGTTAGGCGTTTCACCATCATCAGGGCAAAGTTCAACTCGGCCACGGGTCCTTGCAAAAAGGCGATCTGAACCAGACGCCCATCCTCGGCCAGCGCTTTCACGTTGCGCGGGATATAATCGCCTCCAACCATATCGAGGATCAGGTTCGCGCCCCCTTCGGCCCGCATAACCCCGACAAAATCCTCATCCCGGTAGTTGATCGCTTTTTCGGCGCCCAAGCTGAGGCAGGCCTCACATTTCTCAGCCGAGCCCGCCGTCGCAAAGACACGCGCGCCAAACGCGTTCGCCAGTTGGATCGCGGTCGTCCCAATACCACTTGAGCCACCATGGACAAGGAACCGCTCACCTGCTTTCAGGCCTCCGCGTGTGAAGACATTCGACCAGACTGTGAAAAAGGTCTCGGGCAGGCAGGCGGCTTGCTTTAGGTCCATGCCATCGGGGACAGGCAAGCAATGCGCGGCGGGCGTGGCGACATATTCAGCATATCCGCCGCCCGGAAGCAGCGCGCAGACTTTGTCACCGATCGAGAGCTCCTCAACACCCGCGCCAAGGGCAACCACTTCGCCCGAGGCTTCAAGCCCCGGCAGATCGCTTGCACCAGGAGGCGGATCATAGGCCCCCGCGCGCTGCAACGCGTCCGGTCGGTTGACACCGGCATAGGCCACCTTCAACACGACTTGACCGGCCGCCGGCTCAGGAATCGGTCGTTCGGTTAGTTGCAGGACATCAGGGCCGCCGGGCTCGGTGATTTCGACGGCACGCATTGTCTGGGTTTCGGGCGAGGTCATGGGCAAATCTCCTTTGCCCAATGCCTAGCAGGCCAAAAAGCAAAGGCCCAGATGCTTACTTGCGCGGGTTCAACATCCCCGGCAAATCAGCCCGCATCTTCATCGGAGGTTTCACCTGAGCTGCAAACCAATTCGGAACGGCCAGCAAGGGCTTGAGCAGCGGGTTGCCGTTCACCTGCGCCTTGAGCTTTTCGAACTGCATCACGTTTTCGATGCGACGATCCAGAAACGCCCAACTGTTCTGGTGATCCGGCGAATCATCCCCCAGCCAAAACAGCAACGTCGACGAATAGACCCCCGAAAGGGTTGCGCGCTTGGTGTACCAATTTACATCATCCGACGTATCACCCAGCGCATCCCAGATCAGATCACAGGTGCCCCAAACGGCCTTGGCCCCGTCCGCGGCGTGGTTGGGCAGTGAAAACAGGGTCATGCCCCGGCGCACCAGCTCCTTGTCCTCGACCGCCTCAAGTCGGAACCGAACGGCGGCGGCAACCTTTTCGCGAAACTTCAGCTCGCTCATGTCGGTGGACTTGATTCTGTCCAGCATGACTTGATCGCCCCGCGCGTGGTAGGCCAGCGCCAGATCGACCGCGCCGCGCGGGCAGATCGCACGGGCCAGACCGTCATCCAGATCGCAATCGACAACGGCCGCGCGGAAACTGGCCTCGGACCAGCCATCGAACGGAACATGCATCAGGATCGCGTCCAGCAGCTGTTGTTTGGTGTCTTCGTAAGTGACGGTCATGGCGGTTCTCCGGTGCTTGGGCACAGTACTAGACAAGATAGAGCGGCTTTGCTATACGGCCAACTCCTGCAATTTCCTTGCAACTCTATCTAGAAAGGTGGTGACAACCACATGCAGGTTAGTGTTCGCGACAATAACGTCGATCAGGCGCTTCGTGCCCTGAAGAAAAAGCTGCAGCGCGAAGGCGTGTTCCGTGAAATGAAGCTGAAGCAACATTTCGAGAAACCGTCCGAGAAAAAAGCGCGCGAGAAGGCTGAAGCGATCCGTCGTGCCCGTAAACTGGCACGTAAGAAAGCACAGCGCGAAGGTTTGCTCTAAGTACCTGACGCTCGTCCAGCTTTGGATGACACTATTTGACGACCCCCGAGGCATCGCCCGGGGGTTTGTCGTTTCTAAGTGCGTTTTTGCCCGCGCCCCTGCACAACCAGTGCGATAACTCGCCGAGCCTTAGTCTCGCCTCTTTCTCGGCGTTTTCCAGCGCAGCGAATCTGCGTCCG
The DNA here is from genome assembly GCF_056541245.1 of Ruegeria sp. AI3. Classification (NCBI taxonomy): domain Bacteria; kingdom Pseudomonadati; phylum Pseudomonadota; class Alphaproteobacteria; order Rhodobacterales; family Roseobacteraceae; genus Ruegeria; species Ruegeria sp. AI3. The sequence continues at coordinate 75,989 of NZ_JBQFYA010000009.1, read as the reverse complement.
ACTGCACCGACCCGCCGAAAAGCGCCGATTTTCATCGCCTCTCTGTTCATGTCTTTGGTGGCCCCGATAACTGGGCTCGTCCACTCAGACAAAACATAAAACGGAGGCAAAAATGTCTACAGCAAGTGAAGTAGAACGAGAGATGCTGGCGCTCATCAACCAAGAGCGCACATCCCGCGGTCTGGACCCCCTGCAACTTGAAAGACAGCTTAACGAGTCATCAGAAGACCACAGCGCATGGATGCTGAATACGGACCGGTTCAGCCACACCGGATCGGGCGGATCCAGCGCAACCCAGCGCATGCAGTCGGCCGGTTTCGATCTGGAAGGCAGCTGGCGCACGGGCGAGAATATCGCCTGGCAATCCGAGCGCGGCGCCCCAGGCATCAGCGATGATGTCGCGCAACTGCATCAGAACCTGATGAACAGCCCCGGCCACAGGGCCAACATTCTGAACCCCGATTTCAAATATATCGGGATCGGGGTTGAGACGGGCGACATGCAGGGCTTTGACGCGGTCATGGTGACGCAGAACTTTGCCACCACTGACGCAGAGGTCGTGTTGGACAGCGACGACACCGCTATGACGCCGCCCCCGGCTGAAGATCCAGTGCCCGAGGAGCCGGAAACAGATGTGACGGAAACCGAAGACGCAACTCAGGAACAACCGGTAACCGATGTCACCGAGACGGAAGATCCGGAACCGGAACAGCCTGAGACTGATGTCACAGAGACAGAGGACCCGGAACCCGAGCAGCCCGAAACCGATGTCACAGAGACGGATGATCCGGAACCTGAACAGCCGGAGACTGACGTCACAGAGACCGAAGACCCGGAACCGGAACAGCCCGAAACCGATGTCACCGAGACCGAGGACCCGGAACCCGAACAGCCCGAAACTGACGTTACTGAGACTGAAGACCCGGAACCCGAGCAGCCCGAAACTGACGTCACAGAGACCGAAGATCCGGAACCTGAGCAGCCCGAGACCGATGTCACCGAGACCGAGGACCCTGATAGCGGTTGTTTCGACGTCGCAGCTTTCCTCGCCGAAATTGAGGCGTTCATTCAACAGCTGCAGACGCAGTTGGATCAATTCGCCTGGAATGATGACGTCATGACTCCGGAAGAACCCGAGGATGACTTGGATCTGGTGATGGTCGACGATATGGACCCATCCTCGGATGACAAGTCGTGCCCGGAGATGGCATCGGACGATTCCGGAGACGTCTTCTTCGTCAACTTCTTCAATTTCGATTGCATGATGGACGTCGCCTGACGGCTTATCTTGATGCGAGGCAGTCCGCTGCCTCGCATCCTCACAACACGATCAGTAGATCTTGGGCACGTGCAGCTCGTCGGGCAGAACGCGGCGTTCGTAGTCCGGATTGTAGCGGCGATCGGGCAGATTGACCCTCTCATGCGGAACGTCCGTATAGGGGATCATGGTCAGAAGATGCTCGATACAATTCAGGCGCTCGCGTTTCTTGTCATTACCTTCCACAATGTACCATGGCGCCTCGGGGATATTGGTGCGGAAGAACATATCCTCTTTCGCCTTGGTGTAGGATTCCCACCGGATGCGGGATTCCAGGTCCATCGGCGAAAGCTTCCACTGTTTCATCGGGTCATGGATACGCATAAGGAAGCGCAGCTGTTGTTCTTCATCCGTGATCGAGAACCAGTATTTCAGCAAGATGATCCCAGAGCGCACCAACATACGCTCAAATTCCGGAACGTCCTGAAAGAACTGTTCGACCTGATCCTCGGTCGCAAAACCCATTACGCGTTCCACGCCTGCACGGTTGTACCAGGAGCGATCGAACAGAACGATCTCACCGGCCGCCGGCAGGTGCGGCACGTAGCGCTGGAAATACCACTGGCTTTGTTCCCGGCGGCTGGGGGCTGGCAGGGCAACCACCCGCGCCACGCGCGGATTGAGGCGCTGGGTGATCCGCTTGATCACGCCCCCCTTGCCCGCACTGTCACGGCCTTCAAACAGTATACAGACCTTGGCACCGGTGTGCTGAACCCAGTCCTGCACCTTGATCAACTCAGCCTGAAGGCGCAGCAGGTTTCGGAAATAGACCTTTCGGTCCAGCATGTCCGGATGCTGTTCCCGATAGATCTTGCGAACTTCCATCGACAGCATCGGCTCGCTGAATTCGATCTCGAAGTCCTCATCCAGCGTATCTTCCAGCTCAGCCTCCAACCAGTCTTTGGGGGCGCCATCGTTTTCGTAGGCCAAGGTCAACTCCTTATTATTCTTCGGGTTCCCACCCTGGCAGGTTTGTGTAACCGCCTGATGTCATCAGATCAATTGATGACATCGCGCTGCCGGGATCAGGGGGAGGCGCAGCGCGAGGGTCTCGTCGTCTCAATTTTGGACGCCCCGCCCCGGGGATACAAGCCGTAGAATTGACGCAAGGCAGTCCTTTGCCTTTCTACGCGCAGAAAATAGGCGCCTTTCAAACCGGTAGGGCGGTTGTCTTGAACACCGTGCGCAAAGCAAAAGAGCTTTGCATCTGCGCCACTTTGGGCAGCCGTGACAGGTATTGACGGTGGATCCGGGCGAAATCCTCGGTATCTTCGGCCACCACTTTCAGGATGTAGTCAGCAGTTCCGGCCATCAGATGGCATTCCAGAACGTCCGGGATGCGCGAAACCGCCTTTTCGAACGCGTCCAGAACTTCTTCGGCCTGGCCCTGCAATGTGATCTCGACAAAGACGGTCGTCGGCACATTCATCTTGCGCGCATCCAGCAAAGCCACGTAATTGCGGATATAGCCGTCAGCCTCAAGCCTTTGTACCCGGCGATGGCAGGCCGAGGGGGACAGGTTCGCCTGCTCCGACAGCTCGGCATTTGACATTCGACCATTGCGCTGCAGTGCAGAAAGTATCTTCCGATCAGTCGTGTCTAGGCTCATTGCTGCAAATCCTTTGCGAGATTTTAGCAGTTTACGCGAAAATCTTCCGACAAAAAACACAAAGCCCCGTCTTGTTTCACAAAAATTGCGCCTTGAATTGCACATAATTTAGGCAGTTTATGAACGGAGACGGTGCAGATGAAAATCGGTTGCCCCAAGGAAATCAAACCCCAGGAATTTCGCGTCGGCATGACGCCCAACGCCGCGCAGGAAGCGGTTGCGCGCGGACATGACGTGCTGATTGAATCCGGTGCCGGCATTGGCGCTGGATTCGACGATGCCGCCTATGTCGCTGCTGGCGCGGGCATCGTGGACACAGCAGAAGAGGTCTTTGCCACGGCCGACATGATCGTCAAGGTAAAGGAGCCTCAGGCCGGTGAGCGCAAGATGCTACGCGAAGGCCAGTTGCTGTTCACCTACCTGCACCTCGCTCCGGACCCGGATCAGACCCACGACCTGCTGGCCTCGGGCTGTACCGCAATCGCCTATGAGACCGTCACAGACGCAAGCGGCGGTCTTCCTCTGCTCGCGCCCATGTCCGAGGTTGCGGGCCGTCTGGCGCCTCAGGTCGGGTCGTGGACCCTGCAGAAGGCCAATGGTGGCCGAGGCGTGCTGATGGGTGGCGTTCCCGGCGTTGGTCCGGCCAAGGTCGTCGTGATTGGTGGAGGTGTCGTCGGCACTCACGCGGCTAAGATCGCAGCAGGTATGGGCGCAGATGTGACGGTTCTTGACCGCTCACTGCCTCGGCTGCGCTATCTGGATGACGTATTCGGCGGGCAATTCAAAAACCAATACTCGACGGCTGGCGCTACGGCTGAACTGATCCGGGACGCCGATATGGTGATCGGAGCCGTTCTGATCCCTGGCGCTGCCGCTCCGAAGCTGATCAGTCGAGAGCAGCTGTCGACGATGAAGCCAGGTGCGGTGCTGGTGGACGTGGCTATCGACCAGGGCGGCTGCTTTGAAACCTCGCGCGCAACGACTCATGCCGATCCGATCTACGAAGTCGATGGAGTGATGCACTATTGCGTGGCCAACATGCCGGGCGCGGTGGCCAGGACCTCGACCATCGCTTTGGGCAACGCGACGATGCCGTTCATGCTGGCACTGGCGGACAAAGGCTGGAAACAGGCGTGTCAGGACGACCCGCACTTGCTGGCGGGTCTGAACGTTCACGCCGGGCAACTGACCTACTATGCGGTGGGCAAAGCCCTTGGCATCGACGTTGTCTCCCCCAACGTGGTGATCAAGTCGTAACAACTCCCGCCCCTGAAATCGCCTTTTTACCAAAAGGCGATTTACAGCGTTGGGCATGGCGCCACGCCTATTGGCGCGGCGCGGTTGGTCTTGATTGACGCCTCATGCGCAAAAAACGAAAGCGCCGCACGAATGTGCGGCGCTTGGCCCAACGGGAGGAGGGCATTCCCAATGCCCGCGCGACGGGCGGGAGCGTTCAGCCCTCTTTGTGGATCTCCACCGAATGTGGGTAGGGGATTGAGACGCCTTTCGCATCGAAGGCTTCTTTCACAGCTTTGGTCAGCTCGAATTTCACATCCCAATAGTCCGCCGCTGCGCACCACAGACGTGCGGTCAGATCGACCGAGCTATCGCCGAGGTTGGTCACACGCACCCAGGGCTCCGGATCTTTGTGAATACGCGCATCCGCGTTCGCAACATCCAGAATGATCTTCATCGCCTCATCCGCACTGTCGCCATAGTCGATCCCGAACACCAAATCCACACGGCGCGTGTCATGTGCCGAGTAGTTGGTGATAATCGACCCCCAGGATTGTCCGTTTGGCACAATGATCTGCACATTGTCCGGCGTCACCAATTCGGTCGTGAACAGGTTGAGGTCTTTCACCGTCCCCGCTGTCCCGCCGATGTCGACAAACTGGCCCAGTTTATACGGCCGGAACACCACAAGCATCACACCTGCTGCCAAGTCGCTGAGTGTCCCTTGCAGCGCCAGACCAATCGCCAGAGACGCGGCACCCAGAATGGCCACGATGCTTGTCGCCTGGATCCCGAAAATCCCGAGAACAGCGACCAGAACCATCGCCAGGATCGCCCATTTGACAAGGCTGGCCATGAAGTTCCCTAGTGTCGGGTCGATCTGCGGCGTTGCGTTGATGCGCCGCCGCACCATGCCAGCGATTGCTCCAGCAACGATCCAGCCCAAAATCAGTACGATCAGCGCCTTGACCGCGCTCATGATCAGAGGCGCAAATGCACCCACCTGTGTTGCAACTTCATCCACGCGCATTTCCTTTCTCAAACATCAATCCCGCGGCTTTCGCGCGGGACTCGCTGAATTGTGAGTGAAAAACGCAAATCGGTCTAGGTGCGAGTTACGGCAGTTTTCCCCATTGTTCGCCAGCAAACAAAGGGTGACCTACACTGCACAGCTTGGGGGGCTGACAAATACACGGCTCCGTGCCTTACTCGAACGGAATCGCCCGAACAGGAGCTTTCGCATGCTGGACACCGCCTCTTTCCCGATCATGGCCAAATGGCCGCCGCAACACCCTGATCGCCTACAACTTTATTCCTTCCCGACACCCAACGGTGTCAAGGCCTCGATCATGTTGGAAGAAACCGGCCTGCCTTATGAGGCGCACAAGGTTACCCTGGCCGATGCCGATGTCAAAAGCCCCGAGTTTCTGTCGCTGAACCCCAACAACAAGATCCCCGCGATCATTGACCCCAATGGCCCGGATGGCACCCCCATTGGCGTGTTCGAGAGTGGCGCGATCCTGCTCTATCTGGCCGAAAAAACCGGGCAGTTCATTGGCCAATCCGCCACCGACAAGCATCGCGTCACGCAATGGCTGATGTTCCAGATGGGTGGCCTAGGGCCGATGCTCGGACAATTGGGCTTTTTCTACAAATTCGCCGGCAGCGAGATCGAAGACCCCCGCCCGCGCGAGCGCTATATCAATGAGGTCAAACGCCTGCTCAACGTCCTGAACCAGGAACTCGAGGGTCAGGACTGGATCGCCGGAGACTACTCGATCGCCGATATGGCCATCGCACCCTGGCTGCGCGGGCTGGATTTCTATGGCGCTAAAGAGGTCGTTGGGTGGGATGACCACGCCAATCTCACCGCCTATCTAGATCGGTTCCTTGACCGCCCCGCCGTGCAAAAAGGCTTGGTGACACCCGCCCGCGATTGACACCAAAAGGGCTTGCGACCATCCCGGCGCGCAAGCCCTTTTCGCAACCTAGCCCGGCAGTGCGCCGGTCAGAACATAGCGCAGGATCTCCACCACCTGGCGCGGTTCCTCCGCAACTGCCAGCGCGGCGGCATCGACCTCTTTCAACGCGTGCTGATGATCGGGGCCGTGCAGCACAATGATCGATTTGCCCAAAGCGGCGGCGTAGCCCGCATCAAAGGCGGCGTTCCACTGCTTGTATTTGTCACCGAACCGGACAACCACTACATCCGCATCCGAGATCCCCTTGCGCGTACGGATCGCATTCACCATCGCGCCCTTGTGGTCGTGCCAATACTTGTTCGGCTCTGCGCCCAAGACGGCGACACCACAATCATCACTGGCCGCGTGATCGGTCACTGGGCTGCTGAACGTGACATCCAGCCCCTCCGCACCCGAAATGATCTGCTCACGCCAATCGGTGTGAATCTCACCAGAAAGATAAACTTTCAACATCTTGCGTTTCCTCCCATGAAAAAGGGGCGCATTCGCCCCTTCATCTTTCTAAAAATCTTGTGACCGAGGGTGGATAACCCTTAGCCGCGCAGAACGCCGCCTGTGGCTTTTGACACCTTGGCAATGATCTTCTCAGCCACTGCCTCGATATCCTTTTCTTTCAGCGTCTCGTCTTTCGGCTGCAACCGCACGGTGATGGCCAGAGATTTCTTGCCCTCACCGAGGCTCCCGCCGATGAACTCATCAAAAACGCGAACGTCTTCGATCAGGGCCTTATCGGCCCCCGCCGCAGCGTTCACCAAAGTCAGAGCTTCGACAGTATCATCGACCACAAAGGCAAAGTCACGCTCGACGGCTTGCAGATCGCGCAGTTCCAGCGCGGCGCGGGTTGCGCCGGATTTACGAGGCAGCGGCACCTCATCCGGCCAGATGGTGAATGCCATCGCCGGGCCTTTGATATCCATCGCCTGCAGGATGCGCGGGTGCAACTCACCAAACACGCCCAGAACCTTTTTCGGGCCGAGGCAGATCTTGCCGTGACGACCCGGATGCCACCAGGCGTCTCCGTCGCGCAGTATCTGAACCTTTGCCGGTGCGCCGATTGCGGCCAGAACTGCCTCGGCATCCGCTTTGGCATCAAAGAGGTCAACCGGGCGGGACGCGCCGTGGACGTCTTTGGGACCGTTGCGGCCAACCAGCAGGCCGGAGATCTGTGTCTTCTGATCACCCGGTTCGCCGTCATGGAAGACAGGACCGACCTCGAACAAGGCCACGTCAGCATAACCGCGTGCCTGATTGCGCGCCGCCGCTTGCAGCAGGCTGGGAAGCAAATCGGGGCGCATATGGCTCATCTCGGATGAGATTGGGTTTTCCAGACGCGTCGCATCATCACCGCCGCCAAACAGCGCGGCCGAGGCCTGATCGATGAAGGTATATGAGACGCATTCGTTATACCCCAACGCGGCACAGGTACGTCGCGCCATCGACTGACGACGTTGTGTCGGGGTTATTACGGGTTTCGGGATGCCATCACTCACGCGCGGCAAGGGCTTGCCCTGCAGCTTGGTCAGCGATGCAATCCGCGCGACCTCTTCCACCAGATCGGCCTCGCCCATGACATCTGGACGCCAGCTGGGCACATGCGCCATCTCGCCTTCCAGACGGAAGCCCAGACGGGTCAGAGTCTGGCGCTGCTCGCTTTCGGGAATATCCATCCCGACCAAAGACTGCACTCGCGCCGCATCCAACTTGTAGGCCCGTGCATGGTTCGGAGCCTTGCCGGCCTCAACCACTTTGGATACCTCACCGCCGCAGATATCCAGGATCATCTGCGTCGCCTGCTCCAACCCTTCCAGCGTGTATTCCGGGTCGATACCGCGTTCGAACCGATAGCGTGCATCCGAGTTGATCTTGAGCGCACGACCGGTCAGTGCGATCTGCACGTGATCCCAGAACGCGCTTTCGAGGAAGACATTCACAGTCTCTTCGGTGCAGCCGGTTTCCTCACCGCCCATGATACCGGCAATGGACTCAGGTCCTTTGTCGTCCGAGATCACCATCATGCCGGGCTGCAGCGTGTATTCTTTTTCGTCCAGCGCCACCAGCTTCTCGCCGCCCTTGGCACGGTGAACGCGCAGGTTGCCCTGCACCTTGTCCGCGTCAAACACGTGAAGCGGGCGGTTCTGGTCGTAGGTCATGTAGTTGGTGATATCGACCAAGGCCGAGATCGGACGCAGACCGATTGCCTTCAACTGATCCTGCAACCACTGCGGGCTGGGGCCATTCTTGACGCCACGGATCAGACGGCCGGTGAAATGAGGCGCGCCGTCCAGCGTATCCTCGTCGATCGTCACCTTGATGGGGCTGTCGAAATCGCCGGGCACCGGCGCATAGGCGCGCTCTTTCAGCGTGCCAACGCCGCGCGCAGCCAGATCGCGCGCGATACCTGCTACGCCCAACGCGTCCGGGCGGTTGGGGGTGATCGCAATCTCGATCATCGGGTCGATCTTGGAGGGGTCATTCTCGGCCAGCCAATCGACAAATGTGTCGCCGACCTCGCCTGACGGCAGTTCAATGATACCGTCATGCTCATCCGACAGCTCCAGCTCGCGCTCCGAGGCCATCATGCCAAAGCTCTCAACGCCTCGGATCTTGCCGACGCTGATGGTGATATCCAGACCCGGGATATACATGCCCGGTTTGCAGACCACGACGGTGATGCCTTCGCGCGCATTGGGCGCGCCGCAGATGATCTGCAGATCGCCCTCATCCGTCGCCACCGTGCAGACGCGCAGCTTGTCGGCGTCGGGGTGTTTCTCGGCATGTTTCACATGGCCCAAGGTAAAGCCCGCCAGACGGTCCGCCGGGTTCACGACCTCTTCGACCTCAAGGCCAAGATCGGTCAGCGCCTCAGTGATCTCATCAACCGACGCATCGGTGTCGAGGTGGTCTTTCAGCCAGGACAGAGTGAATTTCATTGCTCGGGGCCTTTTTTGGCAGATATCCAGTCGGCACAGGCAATGACAAAGAATGCGCCAAGGTGCAAGCGCTGCGGGTCACGGATAGGTAGGGGTGCGGCCCAAAAGCTCGTCCAATTGCCGCCCGATCCAGCCGTGGGGGATGAAATGCCCGCCGGGATGGGTATCCAGCACCACCTGCCCCTGCGCGCAATCGGTCCATTCCACCCGGCTGAGGGTCAGGATCGGCACCACGCTCCAATCCCCGCGCGGGGTCGCGTCGTGGCAGTCGTATTTCGAGCGCCAAAGGGCCACCGGATAGGTCGTATCGCCATTCTCGCCATAGGGAAAATCCATCACCGTATCGCTGAGACCATGCACATGGCGCGCCTCCCGCGGGCCTTCCGGGCAGTCCTCGGTCTGGCGAATGCTGCCCGCAACGGCCAGCAGGGCGGCGACGTCATTGCCTGACTGGCAGACATAGCGCCACGCCATCGCGCCGCCGAAAGAATAGCCCGAGACATAGATGCGTTCGGGATCAATCGGATAGCGCTTGGCCACATCCTCCAAAACCCGGTCGGCGAAGGGCACGTCGCCGGTGTCCGAGGTCCAGAAATCCCAGCTTTTACCCAACCCGTTCGGGGCCACCAGCAGCACGCCCCGCAGCTTGGTCGCGCCCGCAATCCGCTGATGGTTCACCACCACGGTCCCCTGCCGCGCCCAGCCGTGGAAATGCAACAACACTGGCAGAGGCGTTTCGCCGTCCCACCCCTCAGGCTCCAGCACATGGTAAGAGCGGTCGCCGACCTCACAGGCCGTATCGCCATGGCAATCGGATTTCCAAGGCCCCATGGCGAGTGCCGGGGTTGCGGTAAGCAGCAGAAGAAGCAGTCGATAGATCATAGGCCGGAGCCTAGCCGCCTGATGCCAACTGTCACGTCACAACACTGTGGGAAGCTGTAACAAGCCGCGCTTTGGGCTTTAGTCTGCTTAATCGCTACCTGCACTTTTTTAATCTGCTCTAGTTCTTCGCGCTCTTGCCGAAACTGGATTCCATACCGGACGTAACCGACCAACAGACCAGGATAGACAAAAACAATAAGCGCAAAGCCTAGTAGCGCTAAGGTGATCTCAAACGCTGGCATGGTGGGGGCCAAAGACAACACGACAGGACCAATAAATAAAGCTAAGACCCACCGCACCGGAGCGCTCGTTATTCGCTCACTCCACCAATCGAAGTAGCGAGCCAGATAAACGCCCAGCGGATACACTTACCGCGACAAACCACCATGCAGGTTCGGCATATCCAGCGCCGCAAAGCCATAGTGCCGCAACCAGCGCAGGTCAGAATCAAAGAACGCCCGCAAATCCGGAATGCCATATTTCAGCATCGCCAGACGGTCGATCCCAATCCCGAACGCAAAGCCTTGGTAGATCTCTGGATCAATCCCACCAGCGGCGATCACCTTGGGGTGGACCATGCCGGAGCCGAGGATCTCCATCCAGTCGTCACCCTCGCCGATCTTCAGCTGGCCGTTATCCCAGGAACAGCGAATATCGACCTCGGCCGAAGGTTCGGTGAAGGGGAAGTGCGAGGCGCGGAAGCGCAGTTCGACATCATCGACCTCGAAGAAGGCCTTCACGAACTCTTCCAGAACCCATTTCAGGTTCGCCATCGAGATGTCTTTATCAATCGCCAGCCCCTCGACCTGATGGAACATCGGCGTATGGGTTTGGTCATAGTCGGCGCGGTATACACCGCCCGGACAGATCACGCGGATCGGCGCGCCCTGTTTCTCCATCGAGCGGATTTGCACCGGAGACGTATGCGTCCGCAGCACATGCGGCGGGCGGTCATCGCCATCGCCACGATGCATGTAGAACGTGTCCATTTCGGCCCGCGCGGGGTGGTGACCGGGGATGTTCAAAGCGTCAAAATTATACCAGTCGTCCTCGATCCGAGGACCTTCAGCCACGGCAAAGCCCAGCTCGGCAAAAATCGCGGTCAGTTCCTCGGTCGCCTGGCTGATCGGGTGGATCGAGCCCTCACGGCGCGCGCGGGTCGGCAGGGTGACGTCCAGCCATTCGGTGCGCAGACGCTCATCCAGCGCAGCATCGGCTAGAGCAGCCTTTTTAGCGACCAGCGCCGCGTTGATCTCATCCTTCAGGGCATTAAGCGCCGGGCCTGCGACCTGACGTTCCTCGGGGGTCATCTTGCCCAGCTCGCGCATCTTCAGCGCGACCTCGCCTTTTTTGCCCACGGCAGCGACGCGGATCGCCTCAAGCGCGTTCTCGTCGCCGGCCTCGGCGATTTGGCCCAGATATTTTGCCTTAAGATCGTCCATGACGCCCTCTGAATTTGGTCGCCAACCTGCTATCGGGCCAGCCCCGCGAATGCAAGCGGGACCGGGCGGATCAATAGCTGTATTCGGGGAAAATCCGGGTCAGGTCGCCGTTCCAGTCGCCATTGTAGTGTTCCAGCAACTCATCGGCAGGCACCTTGCCGGTGTCAATGCTTTCCTTCAACGCGTTCAGGAAATGCGTTTCATCCGGGACCAGACCGCCAGCACCGGGGAAAGCACGGGCTTTCAGACCAGCCTCAGAGATCGCCACGACCTCACGCGCCAGATCGTGCATGTTGATGTCTCCGACCTGGGCCTGCAGGCCTTTGACCGCCGCCTGAACACGCAGTTCCTCGCGGGTTTCAGCATCCCAGGTTTTGACCAGATCCCACGCCGCATCCAACGCGGTTTGGTCATAGGTCAGGCCGACCCAGAAAGCCGGCAGCGCGCACAGACGACGCCACGGGCCACCATCGGCACCGCGCATTTCCATGAATTTCTTGATCCGCGCTTCGGGGAAAGCCGTGGTCAGATGATCGGCCCAGTCGGACAGAGTCGGTGTCTCACCCGGCAGTGCGGGCAGCTCGCCCTTCAGGAAGTCGCGGAAGGACATGCCCAGCGCGTTGATATACTGGCCGTCGCGATAGACGAAATACATCGGCACATCGAGCGCGTACTGCACGTAGCGCTCGAACCCGAAGCCCTCTTCGAACACGAAAGGCAGCATGCCGGTGCGCGCATCGTCCAGATGCCGCCAGATGTGGCTGCGCCAACTTTTCTGGCCGTTCACCTTGCCCTCAAAGAACGGGGAGTTCGCGAACAGCGCCGTCGCCACCGGTTGCAGCGCCAGCGCAACGCGCAGTTTCTGCACCATGTCGGCCTCGGATCCGAAGTCGATATTGACCTGAACCGTGCAGGTCCGGCGCATCATGGCGCGGCCCATGGTGCCAACTTCTTCCATGTAGTCGTTCATCAGCCGATAGCGCCCCTTGGGCATCAGCGGCATCTCTTCATGGGTCCAGATCGGAGCCGCGCCCAGACCGATGAACCCCACGCCGATCTCATCGGCGATATCCTTCACCTCGCGTAGGTGGGTGTTAACCTCATCGCATGTCTCGTGGATCGTCTCGAGCGGAGCGCCTGACAATTCCAACGCGCCGCCGGGTTCAAGGCTGACATTTGCGCCGTCTTTTTCTAGCCCGATCAGATGGCCCGCTTCACGCACCTCGGCCCAGCCATGGCGGTCGCGCAGCCCCTCAAGCACCGCAACGATGGAACGCTTGCCCTCGAATGGCAGCGGTTTGAGGGTGTCTTTGCAATAGCCGAACTTCTCATGCTCGGTCCCGATACGCCAATCGGCCTTGGGCTTGCAGCCCGATTCCAGATATTCGGCCAATTGCTCGTGGCGCTCGATCGGACCGCCGCCGGACTGAGGGATGGACATGAACCGATCTCCGATCCTGATGTGTCTGTCTTATCGGTCAGTCCTGAGCGCAAACCGCGCCAGTGTCAATGCAGCCTAAGGTGGGCCGGGCGCGAGGAGGTTTTTTCCCAGATCACTACCGGATGGCGCGACCCGCCGTGGAGTTCGGCCAGCATCTGTTGCGTTTTCAACCCCGGCAGCGCCGAGAACACGTCGAATAGCGCCTCGGCCCCTTCTGCATTCACAGGAATGTGAAGCGTCGGTTGACCCGGTTGGTCCAACACCCAATGCGCCGGGCTTGAGGTTGGATCAAGCGCGAGTCGCTCGATCTCGCGCGTTGCCACCATGCCGCCATCCAGCGGGCCGAGATAGGTGATCTGCCCCTCATCGACGCTGACTACGCCCTGCCCGCCTGCGCCGGTACGGAACCGGGCACGCTGCACGCCGATCACGGTCAGAGCGACTGCGACAGCCACCAGTACCCAGCCCAGAACGCCCAGCAGACCGCCGGGTCCACTGACCCAGCTGAGGCCCAAAACCAGAACGAAACCGGCAGCGACAACTTCGCGCCAGCGCCAGAGGGCCAATTTGGCTTCGGGTCGAATGAAACTCATGTCGGTTTTCCTGTTTCAGCGCTTGGACATGGTGGGCGATCCCCAGCCCCCTCAAAATCGGGCCGAGCGGTACAGAGTTCAAGAGGGGGCTTGGTTTCCTGACCTAATCCCGGAAGGCGCGGTCTTTGACGCGGATCACCGGTTTGGTCAGATATTCCAGCACCGTCTTCGGCTCGGACAGCATATCGACCTGCGCGACCATGCCGGGGATCACATCCAGTTTCTGCCCATCGGCATCGGTCAGCGAGCCGTCCAGCTGGATCTCGACCACATAGACCGAGGTTTCCCCATCCGGGGCCAGAATCGTATCCGCGCCGATCCGCGTCACCCGCCCATCCAGCGCGCCATAGCGCGAGGCGTCATAGGCGGTGATACGCACCTTCACATCCTGATCGGGCCGGATGAAGGCGATGTCATCGGGGGCTACATAGGCCTCGACCGTGACGGTGTCGCCAAAGGGCACGATCTCGGCCACGGTCTGGCCTTGCTGCGCCACTCCGCCCAGCGTCGAGATCAACACCTGATTGACCACACCCCGCGCCGGGGCACGGATTTCCGCCCGCGCCAATCGGGCCTGAAGCGCAGGAATGCGGGTTTCAAGCGCGGCCAGCCCGGCCTGCGTTTCGGTCAATTCGCGGTTGGCGATCGAGCGAAACTCCCGCTTGCGGGCCACGATCTGGCTGTCGATCTCGGTCAGTGCAGCCTGCGCCATCAGAATACGGTTACCGGCGTCACTCAACTGCCCGTTCTGACGGCTGAGTTCCCGGCGCAGGTCGATCATAGCGATGGGGCTTTCGATCCGACGCTCGACCAGAGGCTGGATCACGCTGATCTCTTCCTCCAGCAGGCCGATGGTCTCATTGTTCACATCCTTGCTGATCCGGGCGGCCTCGATCTCGGCCAGCTTGATCTCGCGGCGGGCGTCCAGAACCTCAAGATCGGCGGTCAGATGTGCTGCCATGGCCGAGAACAGATCCCGTTCCGCGTTTAGCAGTTTCCCCTCAACGCCCTCGCGATCAGGCATGTCGAATGGCTCTCCGTCAATCTGCGCCTCAAGCCGGGCGCGGCGCAGGCGCAGGGCGGTGGCCTCGGATACGGCGGTGTCCAGCTCGGCCCGCAGAAGCGCGGGGTCGAAGCGCATCAGAACGTCCCCGGCCTCAACCGTATCGCCGACGCGGATGTTGATCTCAGTGATGGTGCCGGTTTCCGCCGCCTGAACCACCTGCACAAGCTGCGAGGGCACCACGCGCGCCTCGGCCCGCGTTACATCGTCGATCTCGGTGAAATAGGCCCAGGTCAGCACAACGGCCAGCAAAGTCACGACCGACAGCAGGATCAGGCCACCGGCGGCACCACGCCTGCCGCGCAGCTCGCGCGCTGTTGCGGTGAAATCTGCCCCGGCCATCCTTACGCCTCCTTCACGGCGCGCGCTGCCGGGCGGTTGCGGACCAACATATCGTCCTTGCTGCCGTCATAAGTGACCTTGCCGCCATTCAGAACAATAACCCGGTCGACCAATTGCAACAGGCTGGTTCTGTGGGTCACCAGCACCAGCGTCCGGTCCTCCGATAGCCAGCCTTTCAGGTTCTCGATCACCTGCGATTCCGTCTGCACATCCATGCCCGAGGTCGGCTCGTCCATCACAAGCGTCGGCGGATCACCAATCAGCGCCCGCGCGATGGCCACCGCTTGACGCTGCCCGCCAGACACACCTGCGCCGCCCTCATGCACCTGCATATCGTAGCCATGCGGATGCGCCGCCGCGATGCGGTCGGCCAAAGAGATGGCGGCCTTGCTATGAACCTCATCATCCGTCACGCCAAAGCGCCCGGCGATGATGTTTTCGCGCAGCGTTCCCGAGAACAGCCAGCAATCCTGCAAGACGGCGCCAATGTTGCGCGTCTTGTCTGCGGGATCCACGGCGCGCGCATCCAGACCGTCCAGCAGCACCGCACCGTCATCGGGTTCGTAGAGGCCCAGAATGAGGCGCGCCAGCGTGCTTTTGCCCGACCCGACAGGGCCGAGAATGGCCACCTTCTCACCGGGTTTGATCGACAGGTCGATATCCTTGAGGATCGAGCCCAAGGCCTCATCATAGGCAAAGCTGACGCCTTTGAATTCGATCTGCCCCGCGATCGTGCGGCGCGACAGGTAGCGGCGACCGGCCTCACGCTCGACTTCCTGCTGCATCAGCGCGTCGATCTGGCCATAGGCGACCCGCGCCTGATTCAGCCGCGTTAGCACCTGCGCCAATTGCGACAGCGGGGCCAGCGTCTTGCCCGTCAGGATCACACAGGCGATCAGCGCGCCCATCGAGATCACCCCGTCCCGTATCAGGAAAACGCCATAGAACACGATGGCGACCTGCGCGATCTGCTGCACCAGAAGCGTCAGGTTCACCGTGCCCTGAGACACCAACCGCGTCTTGCCGGAACTGTCCGCTTGCGCCCGCACCGTATCGTCCCAGCGAGCGCGCATGACCGGTTCCGCACCGGTGGTCTTGAGCGTCTCCATCCCCGTCAGGGTTTCCATCAGAACCGATTGTTTGGTCTGCCCATCAACACTGGATTCGCGCGCATAGCGGCTGAGGAACGGCTGCGCCAGCAGGCCGGACAGCAGAGTAATCGGCACCGCAATCGCCGGGACCAGCGCCAGCGGGCCGCCGATGGCCCAAATCACCCCGATAAACACCAGCAGGAACGGCAGATCGACCAGCGCGACCAGAGAGGCCGAGGTGAAGAAATCCCGCACCACCTCAAAATCCCGCAGGATTGAGGCCATGCGCCCGTTCTGCCCGCCCCGCGCCTTCATCTTCAGCGCCATGAGTTGGTTGAAGAGACGCTCTGCAATCTTCATATCCGCGCGCTTTCCGGCCGTATCGATAAAGCGCGACCGCAGGTTCTTGATCAAAAAGTCGAACAGCAGCGCGAACCCGACCCCGGCGACCAGCGCCAACAGGCTGTCCACGGCCTCATTCGGCAGGATGCGGTCATAGACAACCATCGTGAACAATGAGGTCGCCAGCCCCAGAATACTGGTCACCATCGCGGCGAGGATGATCTGAACATACACGCCACGCAGATCGCTGAACGCCGACCAGAACCAATGGCCTTGCGGCGTCGTGCGATCCTCCTCCGAGCGCCGGGCGCGTGAGGCGCGCAGGATCCAGCGCGCTTTGGCAATACGCTGGTCCTTGCGACGCCAGATCTGAGGCTCCGACGATCCGCTACTGGCATCTATGACAAGAAAGCGGTCCTTGTCTTCGCGGTCGAGCACCACAAACGGCACCCCATCCGCATCGAAAGCCAGGACCGGGAACAGGATCGGGTCGAGCTTGAGCAAGCGTGCCTTACCAAAATCAGCCTTGTAGCCCGCCGCTTCAAGCGCGCTAACCGCGTCTTTGACCGCGTAAGCCTCACTGCTGCTTTTGAAAACGCGAAACAGATCCGCTTCGGACAGCCCGTGGCCCAACCGCTCTGTCAAAAGCTGAAGATGGGTGATCAGCGGGTCTGTGGCGGTTGGGGTCATGGGAATATCACAAGGTTGGATCAGTCGGTTGTGCGACGCCCAGCGCATCCAGAATATCGCCTGTCACCGCAAGCACCGCATATTCAGCCCGGCGCGCCTGTGCCTCAAGCTGGATGACCCGGACCTGAGCCAGGTTCAGCTCGCGCAGAGCATCCAGAATCTGCACGATGGTCGACCGTCCGATGTTGAACTGCCCCCGCGCTGCATCAAGTGCCTGTTCGTTGATCTCGACCGCACGGCGGGCCGTCGCAAGTCGTCGCTGGATCGAGTTCGTCTCTTCTAGAGCCTGAGACAGATTGCGCTGCAATTCGCGGCGCAGCTCTTCTGCATCGGCCTCACTTTGCTGCAGATTGGCCCTTGCCGTTTCCACATTGGCGCGGGCCGAGCCACCCTGATAGATCGGGACATTCACGCCCAGACGGGCCTGCGCCCCATTGTCGATACTGCCTTCGTTGAAGTCGGTCTCAAGGATCGCGGACAGGGTCGGGCGCGTCGCGCGCTCGGCCACGACAACCTCTTGCTGGCGTACCTCACTGACGGCGACCTGTGTTCGTAGTCGCGGGCTGCGTTCGACCATAGCCTGCGAGGTTGTGCCCGCCAGAACCGGTGCCGGAGGGATGGTTGGAATGGCACTCGGGCGGCTGCCGAACACTTCGATCCAGGTGGCGGTTGCCAGTTCGACATCTGTTTCGGCCTGCGCCAGCTCGGTTTCTGCATTGGACTGGCGGCCCTGACCCGCCAGCAGATCCGCCACCGATCCGGCACCGGCATCGAACCGGGATTGCAAATCGCTGACCAACGCCTTGGTGCGTTCAAGGTTTTGTCGGGCCTGATCTTCAAGACGACGGTTGCGGTCAAGGTCAATGATGGCCTCAATCGCCTCAAAGCTCTGAGCGCTCAGCTCTGACAGCTCGCTCAACCAGGTCTGACGCGCCTCGATCTGGCGCAGCCCGACACGGCCTGAAACCTTGCCGCCGTCATAGATGATCTGGCTCAACCTCAGGATCGGAACCGTATCCCCGTCAGAGGTCAGAGAGGTTTCGGCGTTTAGCTGGGGTCGGAACGCACCCCTTTCGGCCTCGATCCGGGATTGCGAGGCCAGAACATTGGCGGTTCCAGCCGCAGTCGTCGGCGACGTGGCGACAGATCTGCGCACCAGTTCGGCAAAGTCCGTGCGCGCGACGCTACCCTTCAGGTTGCTTTGCGCCGCCGCAGGCTGCGCGGCGGGTTCGGCTGCAGGGTCGAACGACTGCGTGCCCTGCAAATCCTCACTGCACCCCGCCAAAACAAGTGTGGTCATCACAACCGACAACCAAGTCTTCATGGTGCCAACGCTCCTGGTTTTAGTTCAGCGCCCTCCAGAAGATCATCGGTCAATGCATCCAGAAAGGCGCGGTCTTCTTCTCGCGTTACAGGAGTATTTTGCGGTTGGGAAGCAACCTCGGGCCTTGCCGTTCTTTTTAAATGCGTGCGTGACAATAACTGCGCATATGCCGCCCCCAGCGCACCGGATTTCGCAAGTTCAGACAGGGTATCTGCTGGCAGAGCGCGCAGGGCGTCCTCATCCGTTTGGAACAGCTGGCCCGTGTCACTGGCTTGCTGCGGGGTCGGTTGCAGAATACCCGCCTCATGCAACGCAGCACCGATTTTACGCAGCGCATCCAAGCCTTTGACAAAACGAGAGAACGCGTTGGCAACCGGCTCTAACCTCGGGTGCAATTGCGCACCGTCGTAAATCGGGTGCCCGGTTTCGCCGATACAGTCAGGGTCTTGCCAGATGCCAAGCACGAAACTGTCCGCGTCCGACAGAAGGGTGAACGGATACATGCGTAGCAAGAACGGCACATGGTTGAATTTCAGCCTGGCGTCCGAACGCAAGGGCGCAAGCGCGTGCCACTTGCCGTTGGCCTGCGCAAAATACCAGGGCATCTCAAGCGTTACCGAGGACAGTTCCGACGCCCCGACCAGAACCGAGGGCACATGATCAACAAAACCGAAATCGGAAGGACTGCGCCAGTGTAAACCGGCGCAGTCCTTGTGTGTCAGAGGTCGCGGCGTGATCGCGACGGGTGAAGTCATGGGCACCCTCCGGGGTGTTAAACCAGCTCGGACGCGGGTGGCAGATCGATCTCGGAATATTGCAGGAAACCTTCAATATTGTAACCACCGAGATTGCTGCCCGAAAGCCCGCTGACATCCGCATTGGTGAAGCTCGCGATTGTGTCGCCAAGGGTATAGTTGACCCCCGGTGCGCCACTTTCGATCAGATCCTGCAGCACGGCGTTGCCGCCTTGATCGAAGAACAGAGCGTATTCGCCCGGTCCAATCGGATCAAACGTTGCCGCGATGGAATTCAGGTCCGCCTGATCAGTCGCGTCATCGACCTCCCACGCGATCGAGAACTCGGCCGGATCATACTCGACTACGATGCGATCGCCGGAGTCTTCGCTATCGGTGAAGCGGAAGCCGTTGATCACATTGGTGCCCGAGTCGGCTGGGTCGATATAGATGAACGCACGATCCTCTGCCGGGGTGCTTCCTGCGATATCAACCGTATCGGCTCCATCCCCGACGATGATGGCCGCATTGCCGCCGCCGTTGAAGGTGACAGCATCGTCGCTACCGCCCGCCTCGATCCAGTGATCGACGCCTTCGATACGGATATCCTGCGCCGCATCATCGGCGACAACGATCAGATCGCGCGCGCCAAGGCCGAGCGAGTAGTCGATCGCACCTTCATTCGTGGCGCTGTCGAGCATTGCAGCAAAGTCAGCAAACGGAATTCCCAGATCAGTCAGCGACCAGACCGGGCTGCCATCCAAGGTAAGGTTGGCTGCGTCGACCGTGCCCGAGAGAACTTCGCTGCCGGGTAGGCCGGACAGAGACAACCCACTGCCGGTGACCGACAAGGCGTAGTTTTCCGCTGCACCAACTTCGAAGAATGTGAACTCGGTCGTCGATTGCGTCTGCAGGAACTCGGTGATGTCCGACGCGATAAGAGCAAGGTTCCCCGCACCAGCGACTGTCAGCGTGGCCGGATTGTTCATCCGCCCGGGTGTCAGCGACAGAAGCTCCTCCGCGATCGAGTTTTCAAGGTCCTGTGCGCGCCATCCGACCAGTGTGACAGAGTCGTCAGGGCTGAGGTTGAAGCGCAGGGACGGCTGACCGTCGAAGATGACATCCTCATAGTCCGGCAGCCCGAATTCAAAGGCACCATTCCGAGCTTGTAGTTGATCGACGTCGATATCGAAATTGTAGACGACATCATGACCCTCACCCACAATGAAGATGTCCTCGGACGCACCACCCGTATAGGTGTCTACACCGCCGCGCCCTTCAAGGACCGAGCCGGTATCCGCCGCCGTCAGTGTGTCATCGCCGGTACGCGAGCCACGAACCTCTTCGACATTCGACAACGTATGGGTAAAGGCTTGGCCGTCCCAAATACCGGTTGCGATACCTGTTTCCAGGTTCACCGTCACGCCGGTGGTGACATCGCCGCGGTCATAACGCACGACGTCATACCCACCAGCCGCATTCAGAACATCCGTACCTGCGCCCAGAATGAAGCGTTCATCCCGGTCCGAGCCGGTCACGTTGTCATCCTCGTCAAAGGTCCTCAGCTCGATCCGACCACCCGAGCCGGTCACGTTCAGGTCAATGGAACCACCTGCAAAGGTGATGTCGCCGGTATCAAGGTTTGCAGTCGTCGCGCCACCGCCCGTATCAATGCGGATGATGCCCGAGTTCAGATTGGCGTTAATGGTGTCATTGCCGCCCGCATAAAATGCTCCGAACCACGAGAAACCGCTGCCCTGAGTGATGTTGATCGTGTCATCCCCAGAGGTGCTCGAGATTCCCAGACCAAAGGCTTCGCCAGCTGCAAGCGGATCGGTAATGGTATCCACGCCATCCCCGCCCTTGTTGACCACACCATTGTTGTTGGCAAAATCAACGAAGGCCTCTATCGGTCCGGTCAGCCCGTCATAGCGCAACTCGACAAAGCTCTCACTGTCCACGTTTGACAGAAAAAACTCATCATCCCCGAGCGAGCCGTTGATGACGTCATCTCCATCACCGCTAGACAGCGGGTTGATGAAGTCATTGCCATCGGTTCCATCGATAACATCCGGACCGTCCGTTCCGATGATCGGATTGACCGCAAAGCGATCCGCGTATTCCTGCTGGAAGTTCGCAACCGTCCAGTCTTCGAACAGGATCGTCGCGCCATCCGGCAGGGTAATCCTGACATCATCGCCGATCTGCTCGGCGTTTTGCACGGCCAGAGCGACCTCTTCATCTGTGGCATTGTTGTCCAGTTCGATGTCGTCGATCCCGGCCTCAAAGTCGCGAATGATGTCATTACCACGTCCAACGATGAACAAGTCTTCGCCAGCGTTGCCCTGCAACGTATCATCACCTTCGCCGCCGATGAGGATATCCTCACCCGCGCCGCCAGTGATGGTGTCATTGCCACCGCGACCATCCAGGAACGCGTCCGTATCCGCCGCAGTCAGGGTATCATCTCCCGTCCGAGAACCGCGCACTGCTTCGACATTGGACAAGCTGTGTTCAAAAGCCTGACCATCCCACAAGCCGGTCGCGATCCCGGTGGCAAGGTTCACGGTCACACCCGTCGTCACATCACCACGGTCATAGCGCACGGTGTCAAAACCTGCGCCACCGTCAAGCGTGTCGGTCCCTGCACCCAAAATGAACCGCTCATCCGCGTCCGAACCGGTGATGAAATCGTCTTCGTCAAATGTCCGCAGCTCTATCCGACCGCCAGAGCCTGTCGCATTCAATTGGATGCTTCCGCTAGCAAAGCTGATCAGGCCAGTCGAAAGATCGGCCGTGGTCGCCTCACCACTTGTATCGACACGGACGATACCTTCGTTCAGGCTGGCATTGATCACGTCATTGCCACCGGCATAAACAATCCCAGCCCACGAAAAGCCAGTACCCTGCGTGATATTGTAGGTGTCATTGCCAGCGGTTCCGACAAGACCGATACCAAGAGATTCCCCGGTTGTGTTGGGGTTGGTCAGCGAGTCGAACCCGTCCGCGCCCTTGTCGACAAAGCCCGTATTGTTGGCATAGTCGATCGAGGCCGTGATCGGGCCGTCTAGCACTGAATAATTCAGCTCGACAAAGCTTTCACCACCCGAGTTCGAGAAGTCGATCTCATCATCTCCAGTCGAGGCGTTGATGAGGTCAAACCCATCATCATTGCCCTGCGGGTCGATGAAGTCATCACCAGCGGTACCGTCCAGAACATCATCACCAAACGTGCCGATAATGTCGGAACCACTACCCCCGATTTCATCTTGTAGATCCGCTACAGTCCAACCCTCGAACCGCACAGTCGCACCGGTTGAGACAAAGGTGACAACTACTGCGTCGCCATCTTGCACTGCGTCTGCAATGGCTTGATCGATTTCGGCCTCGGTATAGGCAGGGTCCAGCTCGATTGTGTCGATGGCGTCGCCCTGATAGTCCTGAATGGTGTCGTTGCCACGTCCGACAAAGAACGTATCCGCACCATCACCACCGATCAGCAGATCATCGCCAGCACCGCCGACGAGCGTATCGTCGCCGCCACGCCCCTCAAGCCGCGAACCGGTATCAGCCGCCGTCAGCATGTCGTCGCCCGTGCGTGAACCGCGCACGCGCTCAACATTAGACAGACTATGGGTAAAGGCCTGACCGTCCCAAATACCGGTTGCGACCCCGGTTTGCAGGTTGACTGTCACACCATCGGTCACGACAGCACGGTCATAGCGCACAAGGTCGAACCCACCGCCCGCATCCAGCGTGTCAGTGCCTGCGCCCAGAATGAAACGCTCATCCGCATCAGAGCCGGTTACGTCATCATCACCATCGCCGGTTTCCAATTCAATCTGGCCGCCGGAGCCGGTCACGTTCAGATCAATCGAGCCGCTGGCGAAAGTGATATCGCCCGTGGTCAGATCCGCCGTGACATCTTCTTCCACCGGGCCGGTGGTCACCGCATTCACACGCACGATGCCGGTGTCCAACGTTACGTTGACGGTGTCATCTCCGCCTTCGTAGAAGATGCCCGCCCATGTCTCGACACCGTCCTGAACGACAGTAAATGTGTCGTCGCCCTGCGTCCCAACAAGGCCGATCCCGAACGCCTCGCCCGGAGTTTCCGGGCTGATCAGCGTGTCGGTACCATCGGCATCTTTATCCACCGAACCCGTGTTGTTGGCATAGTCCAGTGTAACGTTGATCGGGCCGTCCAGCACGGCGTAGTTCAGTTCAACAAAGCTGGTGCCGCCGGATGTGCTCAGGTCGATCTCATCATCTCCCAGAGAGCCATTGATGATATCGAGACCACCGGCCTCACCGTCGTTGCCTTCCGGGTTGATCGTGTCGTCACCGGGTGTGCCATCCAGAACGTCATCACCCGGAGTGCCGATGACGTCGGAACCACCACCTGCATTTTCGGCCTGTAGCTCGGCAACCGTCCAGCCTTCCAGCCGGAGCGTTGCACCGGTCGAGACGAAAGTGACCACCACAGCGTCGCCATCCTGCACCGCCGCCGCAACGGCTGCGTCGATTTCGGCCTCGGTATAGGCAGGGTCCAGCTCGATTGTGTCGATGGTGTCGCCCTGATAGTCCTGAATGGTGTCGTTGCCACGTCCGACAAAGAACGTATCCGCACCATCACCACCGATCAGCAGATCATCGCCAGCACCGCCGACGAGCGTATCGTCGCCGCCACGCCCCTCAAGCCGCGAACCGGTATCAGCCGCCGTCAGCATGTCGTCGCCCGTGCGTGAACCGCGCACGCGCTCAACGTTAGACAGACTATGGGTAAAGGCCTGACCGTCCCAAATACCGGTTGCGACCCCGGTTTGCAGGTTGACTGTCACACCATCGGTCACGACAGCACGGTCATAGCGCACAAGGTCGAACCCACCGCCCGCATCCAGCGTGTCAGTGCCTGCGCCCAGAATGAAACGCTCATCCGCATCAGAGCCGGTTACGTCATCATCACCATCGCCGGTTTCCAATTCAATCTGGCCGCCGGAGCCGGTCACGTTCAGATCAATCGAGCCGCTGGCGAAAGTGATATCGCCCGTGGTCAGATCCGCCGTGACATCTTCTTCCACCGGGCCGGTGGTCACCGCATTCACACGCACGATGCCGGTGTCCAACGTTACGTTGACGGTGTCATCTCCGCCTTCGTAGAAGATGCCCGCCCATGTCTCGACACCGTCCTGAACGACAGTAAATGTGTCGTCGCCCTGCGTCCCAACAAGGCCGATCCCGAACGCCTCGCCCGGAGTTTCCGGGCTGATCAGCGTGTCGGTACCATCGGCATCTTTATCCACCGAACCCGTGTTGTTGGCATAGTCCAGTGTAACGTTGATCGGGCCGTCCAGCACGGCGTAGTTCAGTTCAACAAAGCTGGTGCCGCCGGATGTGCTCAGGTCGATCTCATCATCTCCCAGAGAGCCATTGATGATATCGAGACCACCGGCCTCACCGTCGTTGCCTTCCGGGTTGATCGTGTCGTCACCGGGTGTGCCCGACAGCTCATCATCGCCGTTGGTGCCGGTGATCGTCTGACCAACCGCACCCACCAGAACCGACCGATCGGTTGCCGCGCTGGTATTGCCAAGCGCATCTTCGGCGACCGCAGTCACCTGGAAATTCGAGGTCGGCACATCCGCCGCAGCGAAGATGACCGAGAAATCACCATTCACGTCAGCAGTTGCTTGCTGGGATTCCGCACCGATTGTGACGGTGACGGTGCTGAACGCCTCGGCCGTGCCCGAGATGACCAGATCATCGGCTTGCTCGGACGGGTCGATGAAATTGTCACCAGCGACCGCGTCCAGAAGCGGCGCGTCAGGTGCGGTTACGTCAACCGAGAAACCGCCGCCATCAACCGACCCGCTGGACAGAGAGGTCGGCGGCAGAGTTGCCACGGCAGACACCGAATAGTCGCCGCTGGAGTCCGGCAGATCTGCCTCAGCGAAGGTCACACTCCAGCTGCCATCGGGGTCAACGACGGCCTGCTGATCCTGACCATCGATCGTTACGGTGACGGTGCTGCCCAAACGGCCCATGCCAGATACCACCAGCCCGGCGGCCAGTTCGGTCGGGCCAAACGTGCCCGAGACCGGGGTGATTGTGGGCGTCAGGGTCGAAATCGGCTCAACCGTCACGGCCTGAGTGGCCTCGTCACCGGTATTGCCTGCCGCGTCCGTGGCCGTTGCGCTGACCGAGAAATCCGCGTCCGGTACATCCGCCGCTGCAAAGGTTACCGAGAACACGCCACCATCGTCGGCGACGGTGGTTTCCACGACCCCGTTGATCTCTACCTCTACCGAGGCGAAGGCCTCGGCGGTGCCGATGATGGTCAGGTCTCCGCCCTGCTCTTCCAGGTCCAGAGCGTTGTCGCCCGCGACGCTGTCAATCACCGGCGCATCGGGCGCGGTCACATCGACCGAGAACCCGCCGCCATCAACCGATCCGCTGGTGAACGCGGTTGGAGGCAAGGTCGCCACGGCAGACACCGCGTAGTCGCCCGTCGTCGCAGGCAGGTCTGCCTCAGCGAAGGTCACGCTCCAGTTGCCGTCGCCGTCCACGACGGCCTCCTGATCCTCAGCATTAATCGTCACGGTGACCGTGCTGCCGGCGCGGCCTGTCCCGGTGACCGTCAGGCCGGCTGCCAGATCATCCGCACCCAGGACACCCGAGACTGGATCAACGGTCGGGGTCAAGGCTGAGACCGGCTCGACCGAGATCGCCTGCGTTGCCGAAGCGCTGGTATTGCCCAGATCATCCGACGCCACAGCGCTGATGGAGAAGTCCGAGGTCGGAACGTCAGCGGCATCGAATGTGACGCTGAACACGCCCCCCACACCGGCCACGTCTGTCAGGGTGACGCTGCCGATTGTGACCTCAACCGTCGCACCTTCATCCGTGGTACCGGTTACGGTCAGGTCCAAGCCACTTTCTTCCAACTCGATGGCATTGTTGCCTGCGACCACATCGAGAACAGGCGCGGCGGCGGCGTCCAGATCGACCGAGAACCCACCGCCCGAGACCGAACCGCTGGAGAAAGAAGTACCCGCCAAGGCCGCCGTAGCAGAGACCGTGTAGTCCCCCGTCGCGTCCGGCAAATCGGCCTCAGCAAAGGTGGCTGTCCAGTTGCCGTCGCCATCAACGGTTGCGTCCTGCGTGACGCCGTCGATATCGACGGTCACGGTGCTACCCACGCGGCCCGTGCCGGACACCACCAGCCCTGCGGCCAGTTCGGTCGGACCAAACGTGCCCGAGACCGGCGTGATTGTCGGGGTCAGGGCCGAGACCGGCTCGACCGTTACGGGTTGCGTCGCCGCGCTGCTTTCATTGCCCAGCGGGTCCGTCGCCGTGGCGCTTACCGAGAAATCCGTACCAGGAACATCGGCCGCGCCGAAGGTGACCGAGAACGCGCCACCCGCATCCGCAATCGCTGTTTCAACCGCGCCGTTTAGGGTAACCTCAACCGTTGCGCCGGCCTCGGCGGTACCGGTGATAGTCAGGTCCGCGCCCTGCTCCTCAAGCTCCAGCGCGTTGTTGCCCGCGATGGTGTCGAGCGACGGCGCATCGGGGGCTGTCAGATCGACCGAGAACCCTCCGCCGTCAACCGGCCCGCTGGTGAACGAGGTCGGCGGCAAGGTTGCCACGGCAGAAACCGTATAGTCGCCACTTGCACCTGGCAGATCTGTCTCGGCAAATGTAACACTCCACGTACCGTCACCGCCAACGGTTGCGCTCTGATCCTCGCCGTCGATGGACACGGTGATCGTGCTGCCTGCGCGGCCTGTGCCGGTGACCGTCAGGCCCGATGCCAGTTCCGCAGACCCCAGCGTACCAGAGACTGGATCAATGGTCGGGTCCAGATTCACCTCAGGCTCAACCATGATGTCACGATCAGAAGCGTCACTAGTGTTACCTAGGCTATCAGCAGCCTCGGCTGTGATGGTAAAGTCGCTATTCGGGATGTCGCTTGCATCGAACGTGACGCTGAACGAACCATCGGCGGCGGCGTTATCCGTCAGAGTGACCCCGCCGATCGTCACGGCCACAGTGGCGCCCACCTCGGCCGTGCCTGAAACCGTCAGATCCGACTCGCGTTCCTCCAATGCCAGAGCGTCATCGCTGGACAACGTGCCCAGGACAGGTGCATCCGGTGGTGTCAGATCAACATCAAAGCTGCCACCCGAGACGGCCGGAACGGTGAACACAGATGCCCCAGAGGGCGCAGCCGCAACCTCAACCGTGTAAGCCCCACTTGCAGCGGGGAAATCAGAGGCGTCGAACGTGAACAACCAATTGCCAGCGCCATCAACCGTCGTGGTCCGGCTGGCGTCAGGTGTCGCATCATCGCCATCGCTGAAGGTCACACGAACGATGCTGCCAGGGCGGCCAGTGCCGGACATGACCGGAGCGCTATCCAAGTTTGACGGGCCGTAGGTACTCAAGAAGTCCTCAGACAGGACAACCGGTTCCAGCGGAACGATATTGTCCGCCTCATCGGCAAGATCTGCAGGATCAGTCGTGGCGATATCACCCGACTCAACCAAATCGACCAATGTACCCTGTGCAACTTCCTGGTTGGCGACGATCTCGTTTTGCAGGGCATCAAGATCACCGGGATCCGCATTCTCTACGGCTTCATCAATATTCTCGTTCAGGGCCTGAACACCATTTGCGATCGCGCTGGCCTCGCCCGCTTCAACCTCAGCCTCTTCCAACGCTTCTGCAATCGCATCGGCGTCACTCAGAACCGAAGACGGATCGGGATCACCGGGGCCAGCCGCCGCGTCCAGCAATTGTTGAGCGAGCGATGCGGCCACGGCCTCGGAGGCGTTTGAACTGCCCTGAGCATCGGATTGCGTTGCCGCCGCTGCCGAGATGATTGCGGCAACCTGAGCGGCCGCCGCAAACGCTGCGGCATCCGAAGGGTCGCTGGCGCTTTCGATCTCTTGAACTGGGTCAAGCTCCAACAGGTTGGTGTCGCTGCCCAAACCCAGCGCGGCGGCCAGTTGCTCATTTGCTTCGGCTGCGGTCAGCGGCGTGTCGCTATCGGCGCTGGCTTCGACAAGGCTCTGTACAAGTGTGGTCAGCGGGGTGATGACGGTTGAACCCGCCGGTGCCGTCAGAGTGCCCGTGAACGCCTGGCCCGTCGAGGAATCCGTACCACCAATCGACACAATCTTGGCAGTCGGGTTGGACGGATCCAGGGTAATGGAATAGTTGCCCTGTGCATCAGTGGTTGTATTCGGCTCACCGGCGTCAAAAATCGTGTTGCCGTTCAAATCCTGAAAAACGGTGGCGTTGACCAAATAGCCGTCTACGACCGTACCCGTGGTGGGGGCAGTCGTCGATCCCGAGCCACCTCCATCGCTGCTGCCACCGCCACCTCCGCCACCACCGGCGGCTCCGGCCAAGGCAAGCCCTCCGCCGACTGCGGCCAGCGTTCCCCCGGACACACCTCCGCCCGCGGCTGCGGCTTCTGTCATCTGCAGCGCAACTGCCTCAGAGACCAGAACATCGCTGCCAGACACGGTGAAGCTACCCGCAGGCAGGCGCATGACGGCTCCGTTTTCCAATGTGACCTCGGCGGTGCCATCGGGCAGAACCTCAATGGACTTCACCCCGTCCAATGTGCGCAGAGACACCTCCGAAGACTGCGCTTGGGCAGACTCAGCACTCAACAAAACAAGGACTAGCGCGGTACTACCAGCGGCCAGCTTGGCAGCGGATTTGGCCGCCAGTTGCTTAAGAAAGTCGCCTCGCTCTTTGGTGTCGGTGGGAACCCGCACAGGTTGCGCCAATGTCTCTGGCAGCGCATTGATAGACTGATCGAATTCGGCTGAGACACCGCGCAGCTCAACAGTAGATAGGGAGAACGAAGGCGTGCGGGCCAGGCGGCCTGTCAGTTGCGACTGCATATTCATGTGAGAGGTGGCTCCATCGAAAATACTGGTAAAGCGAGGCCAAAAACGGACCCCGACTATTCGTCGGCGAAAATTTGCTACCTCACTCTAGGAAACAGGCGGCGTTCGCCCAAGGTAGAGATATATATACCTTCACAGGTTAATTAGGTTTTCTTTCAAAGCTATGGCGAGCGCCTGTTCACGGGTCGACGCCCCCAACGCCTTGCGCGCCAGTGAGAAATGCTTGTTCACCGCCGCTTCGCTGATGTTGAGACGTTCGGCGATGCGGGCCGTCTGACACCCACTGGCCAGCAACTCCAATACTTCTTGCTGACGTTGCGAAAGGACCTGAGTCATTGCTTTCAACTTTAGATTGGCTGGTGAGTGAATGGGTTCGGTAATGGAAGTGGCCAGCAAAGCCGCCAGCATCGTCAAATCGACAGCACTGTTGTTATGCGCAGCTTTCATACTGTCGCTAGAACAAAGCGTCACATAGACCCCGCGACGCCCAGGCTCGCCAAAGCGAGACCCGATCAATGAGGCCAGGCCGGCAGACTTCAACCCGTGATCCAGGGCGTATTCCTTGTCAGATCGCGCATCAACGCGTTTCATCTGGCCGGATTCAACAATGTGGTATTCGTTCTGCCAGGCCAATGTCTCGAGCATGGCGTCCACCGACATGTAGTCTTCTTCGAGATACTCGGTGATCCAGTCTTCTGGCATGTTGGTGTTCATCCAGAAGATCTGCTTTTTTATCCCGTCGGCCTCACCGACCAGGATCGCCTCAATACCCTGTTTCTGAGACTGCGCGACAGCTTCATTCCATCGGTCTTCTGCAGAGGTGAGTCCGGCCAAAGCATCAACGAAATCAATCAGCGCGTTTTTCATGACGACCAGCGGCGTCCACTTCACTTGTTAAGTTCACATTAAATCAAGAAATAGAGAAATTAAAATTTAGTCAACATTTTGATGCTTTTCGGACCCTGAAGAGGCAGTTTACTTTCAAAGGCTTGACCAGAAATGCAGGCCTGCAAACATTCATATAATTTGTATCGTTTTGAGAGAAGCTACCAATTTCTCGAAATCTGCCACGACAAATAATTTTGATCACGTGGTCGATACTTTTTTCAGACTGTATTTTCCTGCGATACAAACTCGTCAAATTGCCGCCACTGTCCGCGAGCAGCCAGGGCCTGCCCAAATTGAACTCACACTAAAACCAATCCCCCAAGGCCTGCTGCCACATGGTCAGCGCGGCTACCGCCGCCGTATCCGCGCGCAGGATTCGCGGGCCGAGGCTAACCACGTGCGAAAAGGGCAGCGCAGTCAAACGCATGCGCTCTTGGTCCGAAAACCCGCCCTCGGGGCCAATCAGAATGGCCCAGGGCTGGCCTTTTTCCTGCGCGGCCAATCGTAGGGCTGAACCGACCTCGGCCTCATTGCAGAACATCAATTGCCGATCCTGAGGCCAATCCTCCAGCACACGGTCCAGTTTTTGCAGATCCACGACCTCGGGCACAAAAGTACCGCCGCATTGTTCGGCGGCCTCAACCGCATGCGCCTGAAGCCGGTCCTGTCGGATACGCTCGGAGTTTGTATACTCCGTCTGCACAGGCATAATGCGCGCGGCCCCCATTTCTGCGGCTTTCTCGACAATGAAATCCGTGCGCGCCTTCTTGATCGGCGCAAACAGGAACCACAAATCCGGGGGCAATTGCAAAGGCTTGGTCTGCTGCCGGCAGGACAGAACGCCACCGCGCTTGCCCGCCTCAGAGACTTCGGCCAGCCATTCGCCATCCCGGCCATTGAACAGCGCAATCTGCGCGCCGATGGATTGCCGCATCACGCCGAACAGGTAATGCGCCTGCTCACGCGTCAAAGGAACCGATTGCCCCTGACCCAAGGGCTGCTCTACATACAGTCTGATCTTCGCACTCATGAGACCCTACATATGCAAGGCAATGCTCCAACACCAGACGGTCAGGTCGCTGATGCTGTCACCGGCAATTGGGTGGACACCCGCGCGCCCGCCTTCACCCGCCCCTACCTGCGGTTGAGCCGGGCGGACCGGCCGATCGGAACGTGGCTGTTGCTGATCCCCTGCTGGTGGGGGCTGGCGCTGGCGATCCTCAGCGATGGCACGCCGCGGCTGGAGGATGCATGGATTGTGGTCGGCTGTGCCATTGGGGCCTTTTTGATGCGCGGTGCGGGATGCACGTGGAACGACATCACCGACCGTCATTTCGACGCGCAAGTCGAACGCACAAAATCCCGTCCGCTCCCTTCGGGTCAGGTCAGCGTGCGGCAAGCCGTGATCTGGATGGGTCTGCAGGCACTGATATCGCTGGGCATTCTGCTCAGCTTCAATACTGCAGCTGTCCTCATGGGCGTTCTGTCGCTGGTGCCAGTTGCCCTCTATCCCTTTGCCAAACGCTTCACATGGTGGCCGCAGGTGTTTCTGGGACTTGCCTTCAACTGGGGCGCGCTGCTGGCCTGGGTCGCCCATACCGGGTCGCTGGGCTGGCCTGCGGTGATGCTGTATCTGGCGGGTATCGCGTGGACGCTGTTCTACGACACGATCTATGCGCATCAGGATACCGAGGACGACGCGCTGATCGGTATCAAATCCACCGCGCGTTTGTTCGGGGCGGATACGGCTAGATGGCTGAAGTATTTTCTAATCGCCACAATCTCGCTGATGGGATTGGCAATCATTGATGCTGGCGTGCCGGATTCACCGTTCTGGATTGTCACGATTGCGTTGGGCGGACCATGGGCCATGGGCTGGCATATGCTATGGCAGCTGCGCAATCTGAACATCGAGGACAATGCCAAATTGCTGATGCTTTTCCGGTCGAACCGGGATACCGGCCTAATTCCGCTGATCTTCCTCTGCGTCGCGCTGCTGCTCTGATTGCACCTGCGCGCCGGGGCCTGTACAACCCCGCCCAAACGCCCGAGGAGTCTGAAGCCCGCATATGCGTCTGCCCTATTTTGTAGCTGTTTGCCTGATCTTTCTCGTCTCTGCCGGCCTGTCCCTTTTGGCTGCGGGCTTTGCCGTGACAAAGGTCGAAGACGCCTCGGAATTCGCCGTCCGGCGCGCGCTGGACCTGAAAGGTCACAACTGGGCCGAGGTCGAATCCGACGGTCTGCGCGTCATCCTCACAGGCACCGCGCCGGATGAGGCGATCCGCTTCAATGCCCTGACCGCTGCTGGGACCGAGGTCGATACCTCTCGCGTCATTGACGAGATGGACGTGGCCGCCACCTCGGAGCTGGCCGCCCCCAGGTTTTCCGTGGAAATCTTGCGCAATGATAGCGGTGTCTCGGTGATCGGCCTGATCCCGGCCAGCGAGGACCGTGAGTCCCTTATGGACGGGTTACAGGCGCTGGACGGCGACCATACCGTCTCGGACCTAGTTGAGACAGCCGACTACCCAAAACCCGATGGCTGGGACGATGCGCTGGCCTATGCCGTGCTGGCCCTGTCCGACCTGCCCCGCGCCAAGATCTCGGCCAGCCCCGGCCTTGTCCGGATCACTGCCATTGCCAACAGCCAGCAGGAAAAAGACAGGTTGGAGCAAGATCTGACCCGCGCCGCGCCGCCAAGTGTCCGCATCGGTTTGTCCATATCAGCCCCGCGTCCGGTGATCACGCCCTTTACCCTGCGCTACCTGATTGACGAGGCCGGAGGGCAGTTCGACGCCTGTTCCGCCCAGGATGAAGACGCCCGTGATCAGATCATCGCAGTAGCGGAGGAGGCCGGTCTTGCCGGACCCTCATTCTGCACCATTGGTCTGGGTGTACCCTCCCCCCGCTGGGCAGAAGCCGCAGAAAAGAGCATCAACGCGCTTGCTGAAATCGGGCAAGGATCGGTGACGATGTCGGATGCGGATATCACTCTGGTCGCAGCTCAAGGCACGAACTCAGCGCTGTTCGACCGCGTCGTGGGTGAGCTGGAAAACGCATTGCCCGAGGTGTTCGCCCTGCATGCCGTGCTGCCTGAACCCGAGGTTGCGGATGAGACCGGGCCCGTTGAGTTCTCTGCCACCCGCAGCCCTGAGGGCCTGATCCAATTGCGCGGCCGCGTCGGTGACGACGTTCTGCGCGACATGGTCGACAGCTATGCCCGTGCGGCGTTTGGGTCCGACAATGTCTATACCGCGACCCGCATCACCTCGGATTTGCCGATGGACTGGCCCGTACGCGTTCTGGCCGGGCTTGAGGCCCTGTCCCAACTGCATAACGGCGCATTGACTGTAACGCCCGAGTTGGTCGACCTGAACGGCATCAGCCATGATGAAGAATCCAAGGCTCGGATCGCGGGTCTGCTGTCGGACAAGCTGGGCGATGCGCAGAACTTCAACCTGTCGATCACCTATGTCGCCCCGCCCGAACCCGAAGACGCACTGCCCGATCCTGAACTCTGTGAAGAAGGTATCGCTGAAATTCAGGCCACCAGCAAAATCGCGTTCGAGCCGGGCTCGGCCACCATAGCTGCAGAGTCGCGCGATACGGTCAATCAGATCGCCGATATCTTGCGTGATTGCGGTCCGATCCGGATGGAGATTCAGGGCCATACCGACAGTCAGGGCCGCGAAGAAATGAACCAACAGCTCAGCCAGGCGCGCGCGCAGTCGATCCTGAACGAGCTACGCGGACGGCGCATACCGACCTCAAGCTATACAGCCGTCGGCTATGGCGAAACACAGCCAATCGCCGACAATGACACCGAAGAGGGCCGCGAAGAAAACCGCCGGATTGAGTTCCGCCTTATCCGGCCGGAACCCACCGAGGCCTCGGAAACCGGCCTCGAGGCGCTTGAGACCGGGGCGGAAGACCAGACCGAGACGTCCGCATCAGAAAATCAGACCGAGACGACCGCGCCGGATGCGGAAGCAGAGGACCAGTAAGTTGAACAGAGTAGAATTCATCATCGCCACCGCCGTCATCCTGTTCGCGGCTTTCTGCATGGGATGGTTTGCAAACTGGCTGGCCCATCGCCTGTCCCGCGTGCGCCAAAGTGACGTCGCCGATCTGGACCGTATGAGCCAGGAACTGCACGAGGCCGAGGAAACCCGCGATCAGGCCATCACCTATCTGCAGCAGCGCGAGGCCGAGCTGACCAACCAGCTGACCCAAACCGAGGCAGAACTGGCCGCTGCCATGGACGGCCTCCGCGCCGCCCGGCAAGAGGCCGAAGAAATGCGCGGACGCATCAACAACGCGGACTAGTAAGACCCGCCGGGTCTTTTGTCTCGCGCTCCGTTCAGACGACGACACGGGAGCATGCGCCGCCGTCGAAGTTAGTGATGGCGGTTCGGATTTTACCTGAGTCATCCGGCAACACGAACGTCCCAAGTCTGCTGAAAGCGCGGCAGAGTCTTCGTATCCCGGTTAAACCCGAAGCGCCTGCGCGGCTTGGGTCGGCGGATTTTAGCCGGTCTGACTCCGGTTTCTTTAGTTTTTCAACAAATTCAACATAATGAATGAGTGTGTTTTTGCCTGCACACAGAACTGTCCTTTTTCTGTAAAACTGGAGTCTATCATGAATTTCCAAGTTACTTTGAAGACCGCCGCTACCCTTGCCGCATTTGGCGCAACTGCCGCCTTCGCCTCAAGTGATGTTATCCCGTCCGAGAATGACACGTTTTCGAAATGGGGTGAGGAATCCGGCTGGACTATCTATGTCGATGATACCCGCGGCTCATGCCTCATTGAGCGTGTTGACGAAAATAACAACGTCGTACAGATGGGCCTGACCAAGGATCAGGAAATGGGATACCTTGGTGTCTTCACTCAGAATGACATTGGCCTAAAAGGCAAAAAGGAAGACATTATCCTGTCGCTGGACGGCAATGTCTACGAAGCCAAAGCCTACAAGAAGACCAAGCATCTCGCGGAAGGGTATACAGGAGGCTACATTCTGGCCAACAACCCGCAATTCGTTGAGGACGTCATGAAAAAGTACGATATGACAGTCTTCCCGGAAAAAGAGAGCGGATTTACCGTAAGTCTTGATGGCACCTTGAAAGCGATCGAGGCGGCGCGGACCTGCAATACGGAGCAGAATAGCTAAGCTATTCCATTTGGCCCGGCACTTGGAAACGGGTGCCGGAGCCGACCTCTACCACCGCGTCAGGGCGTCTTCGTCTTCGTCCTTCGCGGCCACCCATTCGGCACCTGAATTGGTGATCTCTTTCTTCCAGAACGGTGCGCGGGATTTCAGGTAGTCCATCAGATATTCTGCCGCTTCAAACGCATCCTTGCGATGCGGTGCGGCTGTCGCGACCATCATGATCCGGTCGCCCGGAGCCAGCCTGCCGTGGCGGTGGATCACCAGAACATCACCCAAAGACCAACGCTCCTTGGCCTCTTCCGCGATCTTTGTCAGAGCGTGTTCGGTCATGCCGGGATAATGTTCGATCTCCATCACATCCAGATCGCCCGAGGCCAGATCGCGCACGACACCCGTAAAAGTCACGATCGCCCCGTTGGCGTCATCACCAGCGGCAAAGGCATTGGCCTCGGCCCCCAGATCAAACGCCTCTTCCTGAACCGCGATCCGCATCTCAGCCGCCCGTCATTGGCGGGAAGAACGCAACCTCACGCACACCGGCCAGAGGGGCATCAAAATCCGACAGTTCCTGATCCAATGCCACCCGAAGCGCAGAGAGATCGGCAAAGGCCGCGGCATAGCGATCCTCGCGTGCGCTGAGTTCAGCTACCAGATCAGACACGGTCGCAGCTTGCGTTTCGACCTTTTCTTTCGGCAGGCCGATACGTTCGCGAACCCAAGCGAAATACAGCACGTCCATCGGTTAGCTCTCCTTCAGATGCGGCATGGCTTTACGTAGGTAATCATAGCCGCTGATCAATGTCAGCGTGGCGGCAATCCACAGCAACCACAGGCCAATGCGTCCTGACCAGAACATCCCCTCAAGGTGCCAGCGGATGTTGTTGATGTCCTCAGCCTCTCCGGTCAAGACCTGATCTATGATCGTGGGATCCATACCAAACGTGGCCATAACGAAGTTGTGCTCGAATATCCCCTGCGAGAACAGAATGGCGATGGCAAACATCTGGGCCGTGGTTTTCCACTTGGCCAGCTTCGTCACCTTGAGCGTTCCGGCGACATCACCCAGATATTCGCGCAGGCCCGAGACGAACACTTCGCGAAACAGGATCACGGTGGCCGGCAGCACCAGCCACGGGGTCCAATGCTCGGTCGAATAGCCAACAAGGATCATCAGCGCGATGACGACCATGGCCTTGTCGGCAATCGGATCCAGCATCGCGCCCATCTTGGTTTCCTGCTTCCAAGCCCGCGCCAGATAGCCATCAAACCAGTCGGTGATCGCGGCGGACATAAACAGGATCAGGGCGAACCAGTCGGCATAAGGGCGGGTGAAATACAAAAACATCACGGCCAAACCGGGCGCGGCCAGTAGGCGGAGCAGGGTCAGGATATTGGGCAAGTTCCACTTCATGAACCGACACTACATCGCCACCTACGGACAGAAAAGACAGACAAATGAAAAACTGACCCGTTCACAGAGGGTTGTGGGGCAAAAAGTCAAAGGGTCGCAACCGGGAACTCTCGGCCAGATACAGCTTGGCCCGGGGCGCCTTTGCGGTCAGATTGGCGCACGGCTCAGCAGCGACGGAAGACCATGACTGCACATATTCGAACCGACCCCCGATCAAACCTGATCGGAAGCGCATGGATGATCGCGGGCATGGCACTTTTCGCGCTCGAGGATGCGCTGTTGAAAGGCGCCTCGGCGCATTTGCCGATCTGGCAGATCCTGATCCTGTTCGGTGCCGGTGGCGCGATTATCTTCGCCGCCGTCGCCCTGCTGCGTGGCGCCAGTCTGTTGCATCGGGATGTGCTGTCACGGCCCATGAAGGTGCGCGTTCTGTTCGAGATCCTGGGGCGGATGTTCTACGTGCTGGCAATCACGCTGACGCCTCTGTCAGCGGCGACCGTGATCCTGCAGGCGACCCCTCTGGTGGTAGTGGCAGGTGCCGCGCTGTTTTTCGGCGAAACCGTCGGATGGCGACGGTGGAGCGCGATTCTGGTTGGTCTGATTGGCGTCGTGGTCATCATTCAACCGACCGGAGACAGCTTCTCGGCTCTGTCGATCCTGGCCGTCCTGGGCATGCTGGGCTTTGCCGGGCGCGATCTGGCCAGCCGCGCCGCACCCGCGACACTGGGGACCGAGGTTCTGGGCTTCTACGGCTTCCTCTGCATCATCGTCGCCGGTCTGGCCTATCAGTTCTGGGAAGGGGTGCCGATGGCTCCGCTGGACCTGAATACGAGCCTGCACATGGGCGGAGCGATCCTGATGGGCACTGCCGCCTATGCCTCGCTCATGAAAGCCATGCGAACCGGCGAGGTCTCGGCCGTTACGCCGTTCCGCTATTCCCGCCTGCTGTTTGGCGTCGGGCTGGGCGTTATAATGTTTGGCGAGACGCTGGATCAGACCATGTGGATCGGCAGCGCGCTGATCGTGGCCTCGGGATTGTATATTCTATGGCGCGGCCGAAAGGCCTAGCCCTTGTCGTGAAAGAAATCATAGACCTTCTGCGCCAACCCGGCCGAGATCCCTTCGACCGCTTTCAGATCCGCAAGATTGGCCCGGCTGACCGCCTTGGCACTGCCGAAATGAGTGAGCAGTGCACGTTTGCGAGCGGCCCCTACACCGGGGATTTCATCCAATGGTGTCGCGCCCACAGCCTTGGCCCGTTTCGCGCGATGGGTGCCGATGGCGAAACGGTGCGCTTCATCCCGCAGGCGCTGGATGAAATACAGCACGGGGTCGTTGCGCTTCAGGGCAAAAGCACGCTGACCGATGCGGTGGAATTCCTCTTTGCCGTGATCCCGATCAACGCCTTTGGCGACACCAACCATCGGGATGTCTTCAACGCCATGCTCGACCATGATCTCATGCACGGCACTCACCTGCCCGGCCCCGCCATCGATCAGCAGGAGATCGGGCCACATGCCTTTTTCACGATCCGGGTCTTCCTTTTGCAGGCGGGTGAAGCGGCGGGTCAGAACCTCTTTCATCATCCCAAAGTCATCGCCGGGTGTCAGATCGTCACCGCGAATGTTGAACTTGCGATAGGCGTTTTTCATGAACCCCTCGGGGCCAGCGACGATCATACCGCCGACCGCATTGGTCCCCTGAATATGCGAGTTGTCGTAGACCTCGATCCGGGCCGGAGGCGCGTCGAGCTCAAACGCCTCAGCCACACCGCGCAGTAGTTTGGCCTGCGTGGCGCTTTCAGACATGCGACGGGCCAGAGATTCACGCGCGTTGCGCAGGGCCCCGGCGACCAGTTCCTGTTTCTCACCGCGCTGGGGCACGAGGATTTCAACCTTGCGCCCGGCTTTCTCAGTCAGCGCCTGCTCCATCAGATCCGCGTTTTCGATCCCGTCCGACAGGATCAGTTGACGCGGTGGTTCCTTGTTGTCGTAGAACTGGCCGAGGAACGCCTCCATCACCTCAGCCGGGGACACATCCGCACCGACCCGAGGGTAGAAATCCTTATTCCCCCAGTTCTGGTTCGCGCGGATGAAGAACACCTGCACACAGGCCTGCCCGCTATCCATATAAAGGCCAATCACATCCGCCTCGGTCACGCCGCGCGGGTTAATGCCTTGACTGGTTTGAACCTGCGTCAGCGCACGAATACGATCCCGCAGGCCGGCGGCACGTTCGAACTCCATCGCCTCCGAGGCGGCCATCATCTGTTCGGCCAACTCCTCCTGCACCTTGGTGGACCGGCCCGAGAGGAAGCGTTCGGCATCCTTGACGCTTTCGCGGTAGTCACCCTCGGAAATCAAACCGACACATGGTCCCGAACACCGCTTGATCTGATAGAGAAGACAGGGGCGCGTGCGGCTGTCGAACATGGAATCCGAGCAATTGCGCAGAAGGAATGCTTTTTGCAGCTGGTTCAGCGTCCGGTTCACTGCACCTGCGCTGGCAAATGGGCCGAAATACGCGCCCTTCTCTTTCTTGGCACCGCGATGCTTTTTGATCTGAGGATAAGCATGATCCTTGGCGACCAGAATGTTCGGGAAACTCTTATCGTCGCGCAGCAGCACGTTGTACTTGGGCTTGAGCTGCTTGATCAGGTTCTGCTCCAGCAGCAGCGCCTCGGTCTCGGTCCTTGTGGTCAGGAACATCATCGAGGCGGTCGACGCGATCATTTTCTCGATCCGTCCCGAATGCCCCGGGCGCGTGTAGTTCGACACCCGCGCTTTAAGGTTCCGCGCCTTGCCTACATACAAAACCCGACTGTCCGCATCCAACATCCGATACACACCGGGCGAGCTGTCCAGCGTTTTCACATAGCGCTGGATGCAGGCATAACCGGTGGGCTGAAGCTCGGGTGTCGATTCGTCCTGGGTTGTCATGGGCCTGAGATATGATTCTCTGTCTATGGCTGCAATCTTGGGCGCTTCAGTTCAAGAGAAAACAAATCCACGGTTTCTGTGGATAAGTATGAAGATAAGTTTCCGTGAGCGTAGAATCTTCCTTGTTTCCTTGCTTGTTCGTCAATTTGCACAAAAAACAGGCACATACTTAAGTGATTGTTTTTTATCGATATTTTTTTACACGCTTAGCAAGTGTATGAAAAATAAGACGTTTTTGTAACGGCTAAGTAACGCCAATGAGAGCGGTGCAAAACTTGCAGCGGATTTACTTATTCTACGCCCAGCACATCCGGCGTTTGCCATCCCAAATGCTGCCCACCATCCACGCACAAAAGCTGCCCAGTGACAGCATGCGCGTCCAGAAAATAGCCCAGTGCTGCGGTGATATCTGACGGGTTCGAGCCCCGCTCCAGCACTGTGTTGGCGCGCTGGGTTTTGAAGTGCTGTTCGCTCTGACGATGTCCCTGCATGGTCGGTCCGGGACCAATGGCGTTGACGCGGATTGCGGGTGTCAGCGCTTGGGCAGCCGTGCGCGTCAGCGCCCACAGGCCCATCTTGGCGATGGTGTAGCTCATGAATTCGGGCGTCAGTTTCCGCACCCGCATATCGACCATGTTGACGATCAAGCCAGAGGCCTGCGGCTCTCCCTGCGCATCCGTCTCAGGTTGCAAGCCCTGTTCGGCCATGGCCTGAGTCAGAACAAAGGGCGCGCGCAGGTTGCTGTCGAGGTGCCGGTCCCAGCTTTTGCGCGTGGCCGTGTGGATATTGTCATACTCAAAGACCGACGCGTTGTTGACCAGACAAGTGATCGGCCCGCCCAGAGCCTCAGCCGCGCGAGGCAGCAGGGCGGTCACCTGCGCCTCATCCAGAAGATCGGCCTGTAGCGCCACAGCTTTGCGGCCCAGCGCCTGAACTTCTGCAACCGTCTCAGCCGCGGGCTGTTCCGAGGTCGCATAGTGTACGGCGACATCATACCCGCGCCCTGCCAGATAAAGGGCCATGGCTCGGCCCAAGCGGATGCCGGCTCCGGTTACTAGCGCTCGGGACATGGATACCTCTTTCCGTCAGATCACATCAGCAATGTGGTGACATAAAGCGCATAAAGGAAAGTCAACACCAGACCCCAGATCCGCGAAATATCCTGTTTGAAGAACACAAACGGGATCAGCAACAGCGAGGCGCCCAGCATGACCCACAGGTCGAATTCAAGGAATTCCGGGTCGACTGGGATGTTTCCGAACCACGTGGCAATACCGACGATTGCCAGCAGGTTGAACATGTTCGAGCCGATCACGT
The DNA here is from genome assembly GCF_056541245.1 of Ruegeria sp. AI3. Taxonomy (NCBI): domain Bacteria; kingdom Pseudomonadati; phylum Pseudomonadota; class Alphaproteobacteria; order Rhodobacterales; family Roseobacteraceae; genus Ruegeria; species Ruegeria sp. AI3. The sequence goes on along the minus strand of NZ_JBQFYA010000009.1, from coordinate 35,319 downwards.
TGCCGAGCGCAACGTCCGCCTGGCGCCGTAGCGCCGCCATAACGGTCGTTGCCAGTTCAGGCAGAGACGTTCCGACAGCCACAAGTGTCAAACCGATCACCGTTTCGGTGATCCCGTACATCAGGGCGATTTCGGTGGCGTTTTCGACCAATAGATGCGCGCCCATGGGCAGACCGATCAGGCCAAGGACCACGTAGATCGATATCTTCCAATAGGGCATGTTCGGATCGGCCTCTTCCAAACCGTCCAGCTCTTCGTCGTCGCCACATGCCCCGGCTGCATCGGCGCAGGCTTTGCGATGAGCCTTGGCTTCGCGAAACGCGTTCCACAACACAAGCCCAAGGGCAGCCAGCAGAATGGCGCCGCTGATCAGATTGAATACCCCGCAGAAGGCCAGGCCGATGAAGAGGACGCTCGCCAACAGCATGAAGACATAGTTCTTGCGGCTATCGCATTCGCTGGTGTGCAGCGTTGCCAACAAGGCAGGCAAGCCCAGAACCAAAAGGATATTCGCGGTGTTGGAGCCGACGACGTTACCCAATGCGATGCCCGGTGCGTTCTCCTTCACCGCGCTGATCGCAATCAAAAGCTCGGGTGCAGACGTCCCAAAGGCAACGATCGTCAGGCTGACGATCAGGGCGGGCACGCCCAACCGCAGGCTTAGGTTGACCGCACCGCGCACCAGCGCATCACCTGCCAGCAGCAAGATCACCAATCCGAGGCCGGAGAGCAGCCATGCCGTCATGTCCGGCCTCCTTTTTCACAGGCACAGGGGCCTTTGCCGATCTTGAACCGACCGCAACGCGGACATTTGGCAGAACTCAACCGGTTTTGGCCCGGAAAGCGCAGCTTTCCGAACATCGCCAATACACCCATGGCGACCAGAAACAGAGTGACGATCTTGATGATCACGCTACAGACCGAAACGCGCGAAGGCCGCCCGCTCCTCTAGCCCCGCTACGGCGTCCTGCGCCAGCGCGGCCCCGAAACGTGACCAAAGTGGTTTACGCACGCCGTAGCGGCGGAACTTCACCTTGTCGCCGAAACGCTCCTGCATCTTGGGTTTCAGATGGGCGATGCCTTCGATCAAGCCCAGCTCCTGCGCGCGTCGCGCCAGCCAGATTTCGCCTGTGAACAGATCAGCATCTGCGTCCAGCTTGTCCCCACGACGGGTTTTGACATGGGTGATGAAATTCCCGTGGATGTCTTCCAAAAGGCGTTCCAGCCGCGCGACATCCTCTTCCTTTTCCGGGCGGAACGGGTCGAGCATGGATTTCGACTTCCCGGCCGTGTGAACACGCCGCTCAAAACCCTGTTTCACCAGAAACTCATGTGCTCCGAACCCGGCCGAGATCACACCGATCGACCCAAGGACCGAGCTGTCGTCAGCCCAGATTTCATCTGCTGCCGCCGCCAGCCAATACCCGCCCGACGCCGCCACGTCTTCGACAAAGGCCACGACCGGTATCTCAAGCTCATCCGACAGCCGTCGGATACGCGCGCCGATCAGAGAGCTTTGCACAGGCGACCCGCCGGGCGAGTTGACCTCGAGCGCGACGGCCGCAGGCTTGCCTTTGCGAAAGGCCTTTTCCAGCACAGGTGCCAGCGAGGTATCATTCAACGCGCCACGCCCGGCCATACCGATGGCACCGGACAGGCGAACGACGGCCACAACGGGCGGTTTTTTGATAAAAGGCAGGCTGAGTTTCATGGGTGCCGATGTAGAGTGCCCCCATCGGCTAAACAAGGGACTCGCCGAATGCAAAACGCGGCGTTAGACAATTTCCTCACACCGATGGGCAAAAATGCAACGCACTAGCTGCGGATGCGCCAGCCTGTTTTGAAGATCCACCAGATGATCGCAAGGCACAGTCCGGTGAAGGCCACGATGGCCAAAAGGCTGAACACGATCGGTACATCTGCCAGCCCATAAAACGACCAGCGGAAGCCCGAAATCAGGTAAACCACCGGGTTGAACAAGGTGATCGTCTGCCATAGCGGCGGCAGCATCGAGATCGAATAGAACGTGCCCCCTAGAAAGATCAGCGGTGTGACAACCAACTGCGGCACCAACGACATCTGCTCAAAGTTACTGGCCCATATCCCGATTATGAACCCCAACAGCGAGAAGCTTAGGCAGGACAGCACCAGAAACGCGGCCATCGCCAGCGGATGCTCGATCCGGATGTCGACGAAGAATGTCGCAGTCGCAAGGATCACCAGACCGACGAACAGCGCCTTGGTGGCGGCCGCGCCTACGTAACCTATGACAATCTCGATGAAATTGACTGGGGCGGAGAGCAACTCATAGATCGTGCCCAGAAACTTGGGAAAATAGATCCCGAACGATGCGTTCGAGATCGCCAGCATGACCACCGACAACATGATCAGCCCGGGCACGATAAATGCCCCGTATGAGACGCCCTCAACCTCTTGAATCCGGCTACCGATGGCCGTGCCAAAGACCACAAAATACAGCGAGGTCGACAGGACCGGCGACAGAAAGCTCTGAGCCAGAGTGCGGAAAAAGCGGGCCATCTCAAACCGGTAGATGGCGGCAATGGCGGTCCAGTTCATGCGGCCTCTCCCGATACCAGATTGACGAAGATCTCTTCCAGACTGGATTGCCTTGTCTGCACATCCCGCAGGACCAGCCCCGATTGGGCCACGTCATTCAGCAGCGTCGTAATCCCGGTTCGATCCGCATTGGTGTCATAGGTATAGATCAGCGCGTCGCGATTTCCGTTCAAAACCAGATTATGCGCGGCCAAACCGTCCGGGATGGCCGAGATGGGCTCGGTCAGCATGACCTCGATCTGTTTCTTACCCATCTGCGCCATCAGAGTGTCTTTATCCTGAACCAGCAGCAGCTCACCTTTGTCGATGACACCCACACGGTCAGCGATGGCTTCGGCCTCTTCGATGTAATGCGTTGTCAAAATGATGGTTACGCCCGCCTGCTTCAGCTCAGCGACGATCTCCCACATATCCTTGCGCAGCTCGACATCGACACCGGCGGTGGGCTCATCCAGAAACAGAATGCGCGGTTCATGGGCTAAGGCCTTGGCGATCAGAACCCGGCGCTTCATGCCCCCGGAAAGTTCCTTGATCGCGTTCTTGCGTTTATCCCACAACGACAGTTTGCGCAGGATCTCTTCGATCCGCGCGCTGTCATTGCCATAGCCAAACAGCCCTCGGGAAAACCGCACCGTATTATAGACCTTCTCGAACGGCTCCAACGCGATTTCCTGCGGCACCAGACCGATCATTTTGCGGGCGGCGCGGAACTCGGCCTGGATATCGTGCCCGCCAACCGAGACACTGCCCGAGGTCGGTGTGGTGATCCCGCAAATGGTCGAGATCAGCGTTGTCTTCCCCGCCCCGTTCGGCCCGAGCAGAGCAAGGATTTCACCTTCCTCGATGTCCAGCGACACGCCTTTCAGCGCCTCAAACCCGTCCGCATAGGATTTGCGCAAATCCTTGATCGACAAAATGGTAGTCATGCCTGTTTCCCCGTTCTGGCAGAGACCCTATCGTTTCGCCTCCCGGTGGAACAGGCCAATTTCGCACAGAGCTCTGCGCAGAATTGCTGTAGGGTCCGGGGAACGCTGCATATACCGGAGAGATCCATGCTGAACGGAATACGCATTATCGAGATCGAAGGCCTGGGCCCCGGCCCCTTCGCGGCCATGCTGCTGGCTGATCTCGGTGCAGATGTGATCACCATCCATCGCAAGGGCGGCAGTGTGACACCCGGCATGCCGGAACGCTCGGTGCTGGACCGGGGCAAACGGTCCATTGCGCTTGATCTAAAGGATGCAACCGACCTGAACACCGCCAAGGAACTCATCACCACCGCCGACGCACTGATCGAAGGCTTCCGCCCCGGCGTGATGGAGAAATTGGGACTGGGGACCGACATCTGCCATGCGCTGAACCCCAAACTGGTCTACGGACGCATGACCGGTTGGGGACAGGACAGCCCCTTGTCACACACCGCCGGGCATGACCTCAACTACATCGCCCTTTCGGGCGCGCTTTGGTACGCGGCGCAACCTGAAACACCGCCGCAAACCCCAGCTACTCTCGTCGGAGACATTGGCGGCGGCGCGATGTATCTGGTCACCGGCCTCCTCGCCGGTTTGCTCAACGCCCGGCACACCGGTCAGGGCACCGTCGTCGACGCGGCCATCTACGATGGTTCGGCGCATATGATGAACCTGCTGATGAGCATGCGCCAAACCGGAAACCTGTCCGAGACGCGCGGCCAAAGCCTGCTTGACGGTCCACATTGGAGCCGCACCTACCGCTGCGCCGATGATGGCTTCGTCACGGTCCAATGCCTTGAGCCAAAATTCTACGCCGAATTCCTGAACGTTCTGGGCCTGTCACAAAACGCCGAGTTGCAGGAGCAATTCAACCCAAAACTCTGGCCGGACCAAACGAAGAAACTGACGGACCTATTCCTGACCAAGCCCCGAGATCACTGGGCCGCGCTGTTTCACGAAACCAATGCCTGCGTCGCCCCGGTCCTTGACCCGATTGAGGCGAAAAACCACCCCATGAACACCACCCGCCAAACCTGGCAATCTGTGGATGGCACCTTGCAAGCCGCCGCAGCGCCCCGTTTTTTGAACACGCAATGGAGTGCCAAACCCAGCCCGGCCCGAGGCGAACACACGCAAGACATTCTGGACGAACTCTCCGGCCAAGACCGATCCGCCTCTTCATCTGGCCAAAAATATCCCGGGGGATGAATTGGCCGAAGGCCAAGAAGGGGGCTGGCCCCCTTCCCTCTATCGCCCGCGCACCGTGTCGATCATCAACTGCACGTTCTCAGGATCCGCATCCGGCGTAATCCCGTGGCCAAGGTTGAAGATATGCGGCCCCTTGCGGAACGCCTCAACAATCCGCCGCGTCTCATCCACCAGCGCCTGACCGCCCGTCACCATATGGGACGACGCCAAGTTCCCCTGCACACAACCGTCCACCTGCACATGCGCCGCCGCCCAGTCAGGCGCGACCGAGTTGTCCAGCGCCACACAATCCACACCAGTTGCCTTGGCAAACCCGACATAGCCCTCGCCCGCTTCACGCGGGAAGCCAATGACTGGAATACCGGGATGGCGTGCCTTAATGGCCTGCGTGATCACGCGGCAGGGCTCAACCGCGTATTTCTGGAAGGCGTCGCCTTTCAACGACCCGGCCCAGCTGTCAAAGATCTTGACCACCTCGGCCCCGGCGTCGATCTGAGCCGACAGATACTCGATCGTCGCCAGTGTAATCCGCTCCAACAGAGCCTCAAACAGGGCGTTATTCTCCTCGCGCAGCGCATGCGCAGGACCCTGATCAGGCGTGCCGCGCCCTGCGATCATATAGGTTGCGACAGTCCAAGGCGCGCCTGCGAATCCGATCAAGGTCGTCTCGGACGGCAGTTCCTTCGACAGGATACGCACAGTTTCATAGACCGGGGACAGGGTCTCATGAATGTCCTCAACCGGCTTCAACACGTCAAAGTCGGATTGCTGCGTGATCGTAGACAAGCGCGGGCCTTCGCCTGTGACAAACCACAAGTCCGCACCCAGCGCTTGGGGAACCAGTAGGATGTCAGCAAACAGGATTGCGGCGTCAAACCCATAGCGGCGAATGGGCTGCAAGGTGACCTCGGCCGCCAGTTCGGGATTGTAGCAGAGCGACAGGAAATCTCCTGCTTGCGCGCGTGTCGCGCGATATTCCGGCAGATACCGCCCGGCCTGACGCATCATCCAGATCGGCGGAATGTCCTGAACCTCTCCGGCCAGTGCCCGCAGCAATTTCTTCGTCTCAGCCATCATCGCCCTCAATCTTGCGTTTCGTCCACGGGTCGGCGCTCAGTGGCAATTTGTCAAGCACTGCCCCCATTGTCAGGGCAATGTGACGCGACTAAAGCTGGTGTCCATGACACTGACTCTGCCCACCCCCGCATCGCCGCTCAAAATTGGCACCCGAGGCTCTCCGCTGGCATTGGCGCAAGCTTATGAGACCCGCCAGAGGCTGCGCAATGCATTTGGGTTGAGCGATGAGGCGTTTGAGATCGTGGTGATCAAAACCACCGGCGACAACCGCGCCATGATCGACGCAGATCGCCCGTTGAAAGAGATCGGCAACAAAGGCCTTTTCACGAAGGAAATCGAAGAGGCGATGCTGCGCGGCGATATCGATATCGCCGTTCATTCGACCAAGGATATGCCCGTCGAACAGCCCGCTGGGCTGGTGTTGGATACGTTTTTGCCTCGAGAGGATGTGCGCGATGCGTTCATTTCCCCGCAATTCACTTCGATCCACGACCTGCCCGAGGGCGCCGTTGTCGGCACCTCATCCCTGCGGCGTAGGGCTCAATTGCTGAACCGCCGCCCTGACCTGAATGTGGTTGAATTTCGTGGCAACGTGCAGACCCGCCTGAAGAAACTGGCGGACGGCGTGGCTGATTGCACCTTTCTGGCCATGGCCGGCATCCGTAGACTGGGGATGGAGGACGTCCCTGCCACCGCGATTTCGACGGACGATATACTGCCCGCCATCGCGCAAGGCGCGATCGGCATTGAACGCCGCGAAACAGACAGCCGGGCCGCCGAACTGCTTGAAGCGATTCATCACGCTGAAACCGGTCAACGTCTGACAGCGGAGCGTGCGCTACTGGCCGGGCTGGACGGATCTTGCGAGACCCCCATCGCCGGGCTTTGCGAAATCGAGAACGGTCAAATGCGGCTGCGGGGCGAGGTTCTGCGCCCCGACGGATCCGAGGCCATTGCGGAAAACACAACGGGCGCAATTGAAGACGCCACCGAGATGGGCTGGGAAATGGCCGGCACTCTGCTGCGTCAGGCAGGCCCCGGTTTCTTCGATTGGAAAAAATCCTAAATAATTTTAACCAAAGTGAACTTGTTCACTGTGGCATTCCGAAAAGACAGGCATTAATAGGCTATACCGGTTGCAAGACTGGATAGCCTCGAAAGTATCGAAAGTTTTCAGATTGTTGGTGTTTTAACAAGTATTCGAGGGGGCGAGGCTACGCCCAGACTGCAATAGGTGAACGGGTCGCTGTCAATTTCGACAGCGGCCCGTTTTCTTTTGATCAGCCCAGTGCCGCGACCGCTTGTTTCACCGCTTCGCGCGTTTGCTCCAGATCGGCCTCGGTCACCGCCAGAGACGGGTAGAGTTTGCCCGGAGATTTGAAAATCCCGTTCTCCCGTAGAACATCATTGTAGAGCGCGTTCCGTTTGGGGTCGTCGTGTCTAGCGCTGCGGTAGTCGCGGCAGGGGGTTTCGGTGAAATAGACGTCAAACAGCGTTTCGTCGCCGCAGATCTGATGGGGAATACCCGCTTTCGTTAGCTCATCCACCTGCATCTGCTGCAAGGCCGCGCCTGTTGCGCGCAGCTGCTCATATGTCCCCTCGCGCCGCAAAATCTCCATCGTTTTCAACCCGGCGACCGAGGCCACAGGGTTACCTGACAGAGTGCCCAACTGCATCAGCCATCCGGCCTCACCCACCTGCGATTTGTCGAAATGCTTCATGATCTCAGCGCTTGCGCCCAGCGCGGCCAGAGGGAAGCCACCGCCGGTGATTTTACCCAGCGTGCAGATATCGGGTGTCACACCGTACCGTTCCTGCGCCCCGCCATAGGCCAGACGGAAACCGGTGACGATCTCATCAAAGATCAGCAGCACATTGTATTTGTCACACAGCGCGCGCAGGCCCTGCAGATATCCCGGCAGTGGGGGAATGATGCGCTGCAAAGGCTCTGCCATGATCGCGGCGATATCGTCATGTTCGTTTAGTAAGGTCTCGACCGCCTCAAGGTCGTTGAAGGGCGCGATCAGCATCTGTTCGGCGACGCCTGAAGGAATACCAGCACTGTCAGGCACGGCTTGCGGGAAATTCACCTCGCGGCTGGGGGCGAGACTCATCTGCGCTTCGGCGCTCATGCCGTGATAGCCGCCTTCGAATTTCAGGATCTTGTCCCGACCGGTATAGGCGCGCGCCAGACGGATCGCGTACATATCCGCCTCACCGCCCGAGGCGACAAAGCGCACCTGTTCACAGCAAGGCACGGCGTCAATGATCGCCTCGGCCAGTTCGACACCTTTGCTGTTATTTGCAAAGAAGGTCATGCCCTTGGGCAGTTGCTCCAGAACGGCCTCAAGCACTTCGGGGTGGCCATGACCCAAAAGCATCGGGCCCGAGCCAATCAGGTAGTCGATGTATTCGTTCCCATCCTCATCCCAGACGCGGCTGCCTTCGCCGCGTGAGACCATGATGCCAGGGTCGAAATTGCCGAACCCACCCGCCGGCAGAGCCGCCTTGGCGCGGTCGATCCATTCGGATTGAGTGTTTATCTTGAGCATATCACGCGATCTCCATCGTCAAGAAAATCAGAGGCTATAAACGGCCGCCGGGGCGCCCAGAGCGTCTTCGTCGGGATGCACACCAAGGCCGGGCGTGTCGGGCAGATGCAGATGGCCGTCCACGTTGCGCGGGCCGCGCCCACCTGCGATGTCGACGGTGATCATGTCCTGACAGGCCCAGACGGCGTGGCAATTGTCATCGGGGATGGTGGCGGCCAGATGCAGCGCTTCAGTATCGGCCAGCACGGAGCCTCCAGTGGCCATGACGAACATGTCGATCCCATGAGCCAACGCAATGTCCCGCATCCGCGCAGCCTTGGTCAGCCCACCAACCCGGTTCAGCTTGATCCCGAATATCTCGGCCAGACCATCCCGCGCGATCCGGGCGGCGTCCTGCAAGGTGACAAGCGACTCATCCACCGAGACGGGCGAGGCATGTTTCGCCGATATCGCTGCGATGTCGTCCAGCGTCTCGCCCGGCTGTTCGAACATCACGTTCAGGTCCTCACAGGCGCTCATCACGCGCAGAGCCTGTTGCCGAGTCCAGCCTCGATTGACGTCGTAGAGGACAATTTCACCCGGTCGGCGGAGGCTTTCCACATCCCGAACGCGGGCGATGTCTCTCTCCACATCACCACCGATCTTGACCGAATGCGCGATGTAACCCCGGCTGCGATAGCGTTCGATGACTTCGCGGGTTTCCACAACGGTCTTCGCCCCGACGGACGAGGCAATCGGGCGCGGCGTGCGCGAGCCTCCGCCCATCAGATCGGCAATCGGCAGACCCGCGGCCTGACCAGCGATGTCCCAGCAGGCCATATCAATCGGGCTTTTGGCATAGAGGTGACCGGGCAGTGCGAGGTCCATCGCGCGCTCGACCTCCAGCACCTTACGAGGATCAAGACCCAGAATGAAAGAAGCCATGGTTTCGATCCCGGCCCGGATACCCGGCCCATGTGCCGGCACATAGGTGTGGCCCCAGGGCGTGCCTTCACCCCATCCCGTCAGACCCGCATCCGTTTCAACCTTCACAATCGTTGCGTCGAGGTTTTCGAACTTCAGCCGCCCACCAGACAGCCAATAGGGATGCTCCAGCGGCAGATCGACCTGAAAAACCGTTAGTCGAGTGATCTTCATTTCAGTTCCACTTCCACAAAGGACATGCGGTGGTCCCCCGCGTTGATCACATTGTGTTCGACCCCTTGGTCCCGGCGGTAGGATGTTCCGGCAGGCACTGTCACCTCATTGACTGTTCCATCGGGCAATTCCAAACGCATGTGGCAATCGGTGACGGCGGTGATCACATAGTCCATCGCGTGGCGGTGCCAGCCGGTTTCGGCGCCGGGGGCAAAGTCAAACCGCGTGACCCGTACGCGCGCGTCGTCAATCATCTGGGTTGCTTTGGCTTGGTCTCTCACAGGCGGAACTCCTCTACCGGCGCGCCGAGGCTTTCGAAATCCGGCACGACCCCCAAGCCAGGCGTATCCGAGGCATAAAGCTTGCCATTCCGCGACACCGGGCCGCCAATTCCGGTCGACCGGGTGTTGTAGTTCATCAGGTCAGTCGTGTTCTGAAGATACTCGGGTGGAGTCGAGGCCGCAAAATGCGCCACGACCGCGCTTGTGATTTCACCTCCCCAGGTGTCTTCACTGACCACAGGAATGCGGTTTTCGACCAGATAGTCCCGCACGCGCCGCGCCTTGCTGAGCCCACCGAGGTTCGAGATTTTCAGACAGCAGATCTCGGCCCCACGATCTGCGACAATGCGTTGCGCCATGTGGATACCGGTCACGCATTCGTCCAGCTTCAACGGTTGTTCGGCGACACGGCGGACCTGTTGACATTCTTCATAGGTGCGGCAGGGCTGTTCGAGAATGAAGTCCAGATCCCGAGTCGCGCGCGCCACCCGGATGGCATTGTCGACCCGCCAGCCCTGATTGGCATCCGCCATCGCCTTTTCACCCGGTTGCAACAAAGGAACCGTGCTCCGGATACGGTCAATATCGGCGGCCCAGTCACCCCCGACCTTGATCTGGAATTGCCGGTAGCCTTGATCGCGATAGGCATTCATCTCGGCCACCGTCTCATCTACCGCCTTTTGCGGCGCGACCCGGTACATAGGCGCGCCATCCGTCAGCTTCCCACCCAGTAGCATCCAGACTGGCTGATCACAGGCCTGCCCGAGGATATCCCAGCACGCCGCATCGAACGGAGCCTTCGCGTAGCCATGCCCCTGCACCAGATGGTCCATCAACTGCTCGATCCGGCCAACCTGACGCGGATCTTCTCCCAGCAAGTGCGGCGCGACCAGCCGCGCCAGCGCCACAACGCCTTCGGAATGCGCGACCATGTAGTTCTCGCCGCAGGGCGTGAACTCGCCACAACCCTGCACACCTGCATCCGTGTCGATGACCACGACTGAGGCCGTGGCCGTCTCAATGGCGTTCCCCGCACCCCAGACATACGCGCCGCCGACATAGGGCAGCCCGGTTTGAAACACGCGGATTCGGGTGATCTTCATGCTGCGTCCATTCTGGGCAAATCCCCCATCCCTTCGCCACGCCAAAGCACGAAGGTCAGGATCGGCTGATCCGTTGTAATCATCGCGTGGCTTTGCCAGCTTTCATGACTGCGGGTCTGACCCTGGCCGACAAACACCTCTTCCCCATCGACCTTGAACAGAGCACCCCCGGCCAGCGTCAAGTAAAGCTCCTCCGCCTGATGGCTGTGCCAGCCATAGGCCAGACCCGGCCCCCAATAGCCGACATAGCCGCGCAGCTGGGTTGAATGAAAATGACCGGTCGGGCCGAACAATTCGTAGTAGCCATAGCGGCTGAGAAACTCGGCACCGACCTCCTCCACCGTGTAGGTGTGTTTCCACTGGGCCAAATGGGTGGTCGCCTTTATCGCCTCAACCAAAGCCTGCGTCTCAGCACTGCCCGAGAGGGTCAGCTCGCGAACCTGATCCGCAGCAGGGATATGGTTCGGTTCAAGTTCTACCGCCGAAAGGTCCGATGGCCATTCTCCAAAGGCGGACAGATTGGGGTGCGTTTGATGCACCAACTGCGCGGCCTGCAGCACATCATCCAAGGTCATGGGATCACCACGATATTGCCAGTGTGTTGCTTGGCAATGAACGCGGCTTGCGCGTCCCGAAGTTCCTCAAGCGGATAGGTGGCTGCAAGTGCAGGTTTGATCTCACCCGCTTCAATGTACTTCACGAGGTTCTGCATGACCTGCGGGTCAATCACAGTCGAGCCTGTGAAGGTCAGATCGCGCAGGTAGAAGGTTCGCAGGTCAAACTCGACCATGGGGCCAGCGATGGCACCTGAACAGGTATAACGCCCGCCCCGTTCCAGAATGTCGATCAGCTTCGCCCAGTAGGGACCACCGACCACGTCGGCCACCACAGTGATCTTCTCATCGCCCAGCGCAGCACGCAGGTTTTCCGGCGCGCGCGGCAGGATCATGTCTGGCCCCAGAGCTGCGACATCGGCATGTTTGGCTTCAGACGCCAACGCGATCACCCGAGCGCCACGCCGCTTGGCCAGTTGCACAAGCGCCCCTCCGACGCCACCTGAGGCCCCCGGAACCAGAACCGTGTCTTTTTCCGTGACATTTGCCCGGGTCAGCATGCCCTCGGCCGTGGAATAGGAACAGGAGAAGGTCGCAAGCTCGGCATCCGACAGGTTTGATGTGATCGGCACCGCGTTGACGGCCAGCGTCGTTGCGTATTCAGCAAAACCGCCATCCCGTTCGGACCCATAGTAGCCCGTTTTGTCCATGTTTTCGGGATCATCCGGATCGCGCAGCCAGCCATCGGTGATCACCCTTTGGCCAATCCGCGCTGCATCCACGCCTGCACCGACGGCAACGATTTCACCGCAGATATCGGCACCCTGAATGCGAGGAAAGGTAATTGGAGCGCCGCCCCAGGTTGGGTCATCCTCGCCCACCTCTTCAAACGCACCGCCCGTGGTCGCATCTGTGACGGTCTTGGAGTACCAGCCCGAGCGTGTGTTCACATCCGTGTTGTTCAGCCCGCAAGCGGCAACCTTGATCAACACCTCACCAGCAGCGGGCTCGGGGCGGGGCCAGTTTTCGTGCAGCACCATCTGCTCCAACCCGCCATGACCCATGGTCACCATCGCCTTCATTGTGTCAGGCAAACTCATCCAGTAGTCTCCTCAAATGCGCCGCAGGTCGGCAGAGGTGTTTCGGGGGCCACATACCGGCGTTTTCGACCATCTTGGTGCGCCCGGTGTGCGAATCTGCTCGACAGGCTAATTTCACAAGTGTACCACGGTCAACAATGAATGACACAAATGTATCATCAATCGTTCTCGACCGTCTGGCCGAGGAGTGGGAGGCCCTGACACCCGAGGCCCAAAAGGCCGCGCGCTATGTGTTGGAGAACCCCACCGATGTCGGTGTCTCAACCGTGCGTGAAATTGCCGAAGCCGCCAATGTCAAACCCAACACCTTTGTCCGCATGGCCCGACAAGTCGGCTTTGAAGGCTATGAGGATTTTCGCGCCCCGTTCCGACAGGCGATCCGGCAGGGATCGGTCTCATTTCCTGACCGCGCCCGGTGGCTTCAGGATATCGGTAAGTCCGGTGAGCTGGGCGGGCTCTATGCCGATATGATCGGCGCGGCGATCCGCAATATCGAAGAGACCTTTGCCAGGATCGACGCCAAACAACTGCAGGCCGCTGCCGAGGATATCTGGAATTGCCGCCAGATCTTTACGCTAGGCGTTGGGGTGAACAACTCGAACGCCCGCAACTTCACCTATCTCGCCTCGACCGGCATGAAGCAGTTTCACGCCATCCCCCGTTCCGGCTCGACCCCGGTGGACGATCTGGCTTGGGCGGATGAACAGGACGTGCTCATTGCGATTACCTGCCACCCCTATCGGACCGAAGTGATCGAGGCGATCAAGCTGGCGCGCCAGCAAGGTATGACGGTCGTTGGCATCTCGGACAGCCCGGCCAGCCCTGTGATCCTGAACGCACAGCACGGGTTTGTTCTGTCTGCGGACACGCCGCAGTTCTTCCCCTCGTCGGTCTCGACCATTGCTTTGCTTGAGACGCTTTTGTCCTTCGTGATCGCCGTTTCCAGTGATGAAATCGTTGATCGCGTCGCGCGGTTCCACCAGCGCAGGCATGAGCTTGGCCTCTACGCGGAAGAGCCCGAATAGTCACACCCGACCTCGCTCTGCAAACCTGTCATGAAATCGCCACATGGGCGCGACAAACACCGGTCGAGTACCCGCCGTGGTCAATCCATGCGCGAGGCGCATTCTGCCGATTGCATGCATGACGAGAGTGAACTAACGATAGCCCAATGCGTTTTTTGACGGCCCTATTTCTATCGTTTCTTTTCTGCGCTCCCACACTGGCGACAGCGCAAGACAAAGCGCTTTCGCCGACTGAACTTAGCCCTTCGGGACAGGACTATCTAAAGACCGTTCGCTATCGCGGGATCGACACGGATGTGGTGTATTTCGACCCCACCCAACCGGCCCCTCCGCTGGACACCAAATTCTCACCCAAACCCGAGGCGGAATCTCAGACCGTCTCTCTTGATACCAACTGGACGGTGGGGATCATCGCGGCACTGGTTCTGGCCGTGTTGGCATGGATCCTGTACCTCAGCGTGGGTCGAACGTCGGTTTCTTTCGGGTCGGGGGCAAGCAACGCAAAGCGCGCCGGAAAGCCGTCAGTGGACGCGCCCGAGACAGACGAGGAATTGCCCGATCTGGACGCCATTCTGAGGCAGGAGGATCGCAACCAGGCCGTCGTCGGGCTGGCGCAACTGGTCCTGACCCGTTGCCTCAGCGCCAATGAGGTTCTTTTCAAGCGCAGCTGGACCCACCGCGAGGCGCTGCGCAGACTGCCGCAGAGCCTCTGGTACATCTCCGACTTGCGCGCGCTGGTGCTGGAAAGTGAACGGGTGCATTTCGGCCACCGCTCCATCAGCGATCCCGACTTCAACGCGCTGCTGGCGCGCATCCGCCCAATTCTGCGCGAGGTCCGCGCATGAGCGATACGGCCAATATTGCAGCACCCGAGCGGGTCCGGGTCGACTGGATCATCTTTGGCATCATCGGCGCGCTGTGCATCGGCATTTTCCTCTATGTGATGGCCGGCCGGCAATATGCGCTGCGCGACTCCTCGACCGGGTTCGACGGGCTAGAGCTATGGCTGCGTGATCAAGGCCACATCGCACAAACCTTTACCGGCGGCTGGCCGCTGGACCGCAGCACTATTGGCCTGTTGATCCAGCCCATCTATGACACTCAGCCGGGCAAAGATCGCGCGCGCGCGCAGACCAAAGACGAACTGCTACTGCAACCGGATGAGTTCGATCAGACTCTGGACGTGATCCGCGACAAGGCGCAGTCCACCCCCAGCCTTGTGATCTTGCCCAAATGGCGCTCGGGCCTGAGGCTGACCGGGTTGGGGCACCCTATTCTGTTGTCCCCCGAAGAAGGGATCGAGGGCGTTCTACATGGGATTGTTGGTTCGGATGTCGGCACAATCCGCTCGGCCCGCGTTCCATTCACCGACTTTGACGTGGCCTCTGACGATGCGCTGACCGCCCGCCTTTATGCGGCGCAGGTCTTTGACGGGCAAGGCTGCGAGCCGCTGGTGGGGCGTCGGGGCGCTATGGTTTTAGGCCTTTGCCCACTGCCGCGCGACCGTGAACAACAGAAGATCTATGTTCTGTCCGACCCGGATCTGATGAACAACCATGGGCTGGTTTTGGGGGACAACGCCCGGATCGCGGCGCAAGTGTTGGCCGGGATCGCGGGCGAGAAGCGGATCATCATCGACTATAGCGACCGCAACTGGCTGACCGACCCGCAACAGCATGTCGCGCGCGAACGCACCTGGGACGACCTGAAGCGCCTGTTCGAACCACCCTTCCTGACCCTTTGGATCGGTGCGGGGCTTCTGCTGGCCCTTGCGGTCTGGCGCGGTGGGGTGCGCAGCGGGCCGGTCGCTGATCTATCGCTTGGCCTCGGTTCGGGCAAACGCACCGCCAACCGGGTCCGGGCCCGATTGATGCGCATGACGGATCAGGACGGTGCGCTGCTGTCGGACTTCGTCGACACCCGCCTGCGCGCCCGCGCGGCATCGGTGTTCGGTACCTCGCACGCCCTGCGCGGCGCGCCTGAGGAGGCGTACCTCACCTACATTCGCGCCCGAAAGCCGGACCTGACTGCAAAATTGGAAGATCTGGTCGCATCCATCCGCGCCCTGCCCCCGCATCTTGGACCGGAACATGCCATTCCCTATGTGGACCAATTTGAGTTGATACTGGAGCAACTTGCCGATGACGCTTGATGAATTGTTTTCCCATGCCGAAAGCCTCAGGGCTGAAATCGGTAAAGTTGTGCAAGGCCAGCAAGAGGCGGTTGACCTGCTGCTAACGGCGTTGTTTGCGCGAGGTCACGTGCTGCTTGAGGGGCCTCCGGGCACCGCCAAGACGCTTCTGGCGCGCAGCTTTGCTGGGGCGTTGAACCTTGAGTTCGGGCGTATTCAGTTCACACCTGACTTGATGCCGGGCGACGTTCTGGGTACCTCGATCTACAATTTCCAGACCAGTGAGTTTGTTCTTACCAAGGGCCCCGTCTTCAGCCAGATTCTGCTGGCGGATGAGATCAACCGCGCGCCGCCCAAGACCCAAGCCGCCTTGCTGCAGGCGATGAACGAACGCATGGTGACCATCGACGGCACCGACCATTCGCTGGGGTCCGAGTTCATCGTTGTTGCCACCCAAAACCCGATCGAACAACAAGGCACCTACCCGCTGCCCGAGGCGCAGTTGGACCGTTTCCTGTTCAAAGTGAACCTCAGCTTCCCGCCCGAAGACGTCGAACTATCGATCCTGCGCAAACACGCCAATGCACCTCTGGACCCCTTGAGTGCGACGCAAACAGTGCGCCCTCTGCTGGATGCCCAGACAATGGCAGCGGCCCGGCAGTTGATTGATGAGATCGTGCTGGATGACGACATTCTGGCCTATATCCTGCGTCTCGTGCGCGCGACACGTGAAAGCGCGGATATCGCCTTTGGCGCCTCGACCCGCGCGGCGGATGCCATTGCCGGGGCGACCCGTGCAACGGCTGCGCTGAACGGGCGCGATTTTGCCATTCCTGATGACGTCAAAACACTGATCATCCACGCGCTGCAACACCGCATCGTTCTGTCCCCCGCCGCCGAAATCGAAGGCCGCGGGCCTCAGCAGGTATTGGAGAACATCCTCAACCAGATCGAGGCCCCCCGCTGATCCGTCCCTCGCGCATATTGCTGGTGGCGGCCTGCGTGGCGCTTGGCCTGTCACTGGTCGCCGTTGTCATGGGCGAAGCAACCCGCACCGTAGCCGGGGTGCCGTGGGTGGTTCTGTGCGTGCTGGCCGTAGGTGACCTGCTACTGTCCTGGCCACGCCGCCGTTCTGTCTCGGTCGAGCCGCTGGGCGATATATTCGTGGGCGAACAGGACGAGATCGCCTTGATCGTCACCCCAGCGACCTCAGGCATGACCGGACAGGTACACTGGCCCGAAGGCATAGAAGGACCGGCCCGGTTCGATCTGTCCAGCGGTCAGATGCGCATTCCATTTCGCGCCATTCGCCGGGGAAAATGGCGCCTCTCGCATCTATGGCTCAGCTGGTCTTCCCGGTTCAAACTGTTCGAATTCGTCCCGAAAATCGCCTTTGGGCTTGAACTGGCGATCGTGCCCAACATCCGCCGTGTACAATCGGGTGAAATTTCGACAACGGTCCAATCCCGTCTGTTCGGCGTAAAGGAAAACCGCGCCATCGGTGAGGGTACCGAGTTTCACCAGTTGAGGGATTTCGTACCCGGCATGGATGCGAACTCGATCGACTGGAAGCGGTCAGCGCGGCATCGGTCTTTGGTCGCCAAAGAGGTTCGGGCCGAGCGCAACCACCATGTCATCATCGCCTTGGACAACGGCTATCAGATGCGCGAGGAGATTGCGGGCCTGCCCAAGATCGACCATGCCATCACCGCGGCACTTGCCACCGCCTGGGCCGCAGCCATCGGGGGGGATCTGGTCGGACTTTACGCCTATGACGCCAAGCCGCGCATGTTCCTGCCCCCCGAACCGGGGCGCGCAGCGTTCACCCGACTGCGCAGCCGCACAGCCGAGCTGCAATATGAAAGCGTCGAGACCAACCACACCCTCGCCATGACCGAGCTGAACGGGCGCACCCCGAAACGCAGCCTGATCACCGTGTTTTCGGATTTCGTCGATACCACCTCGGCAGAGCTGATGGTCGAGAACATCAACGCGCTGGCCAAGCGGCACCTGATCGTTTTCGTCACCCTGCGTGATCCAGTCCTCGATGCGCAGGTCAACACGGCTCCGCAGGACATGAACGACGTGGCCGAGACCGTTTCGACCGGGCAGCTTCTGCGCGAACGCCGCCTTGTGCTGGAACGGCTGCAACAGATCGGCGTGACCGTGATTGACGCCGAACCGAGCGAGATCTCGGCGCGGCTGATCTCCACCTATCTGGAAATCAAAGCGCGAGAGATGATCTGATGTCCAACGCTGACCTGATCCGCTCGGCCCGGTTCCGGCAGGAACGCGAAGGCGACTGGCGACGCTTGTCCGATCTGGTCGACAAGGCCGAAGGTCAGGGCCTGCACCGCATGAGCTTTCAAGAGGCGCGCGATCTGGCCGACCTCTACCGGCAGGCCACAACATCACTATCCATCGCGCGCGAAATCTCATTGGATCGCGGGTTGCTGGAGTATCTCGAGGCGCTGACAAGCCGCGCCTATCTGAGTGTCTACGCCCCGCAACAACGGCTGGGCGGGATCATCCGCAAGTTCCTGACCAGCGGTGGGCCACAAGCGATGCGGTCCTCCTGGCGCGTCACCCTTTTGGGGTTTCTGTGCATGGCGGCTGGCGCTATCGCCGGGTATTTCTTCTACTTCGACAATCCCGAATGGTTCTTCGTCTTCATGCCCACCGAACTGGCCGGGGGGCGCGGGCCAGATGCCAGTACGGACTATCTGCGCTCGGCCATCTATGGCGAGGAGGACGGATCCGGGCTGGGGGCTTTTGCTACTTACCTGTTCTCGCACAACACACGTATCGCGATCTTTGTGTTTGGGCTTGGGGCATTCCTCTGCGCGCCAACGGTTCTCTTGCTATTCTATAACGGGCTGATTTTGGGCGTGTTTTATGCGCTGCACATTGATCGGGGCTTGGGCTGGGACCTTTTCGGCTGGTTGTCGATCCACGGCGTGACCGAGCTTTCGGCGATCTGCATCGCGGGCGCGGGCGGGTTGAAACTGGGCCTCGCCGTATTGTTCCCCGGCCAGCTCACACGCCGCGCGGCATTGCGGGCCGCCGGGCATGATGCGGTGAAACTGGCGCTGATTGCCGCCATGATGCTGGTCGCCGCCGCCCTGCTGGAAGGTTTCGGTAGGCAGTTGGTACAGGACCGCACCACGCGCATCGCCATCGGCTGGGGGATCGGTGCGCTGTGGCTGCTGTGGTTCTGCATGGGCGGAAGGAAACGGTCATGACCCAACCCAAACTCGACCGTCTACTGCCCCCCGAAGGTGTGCCGCTGTACTTCCGGGTTGCGGGTGTGGGCGTGCGCATGGCCGCCCAATTCGCCGACATCCTGATTACTGGGGTCGGCGCCGTCGCCTTCTTCCTGCTTTTGCTGGCCATCGACGTTGTCCCGCCCGAGGCGCTTGTGGCCGTTGCCGCGATGCTGTTCTTCATCATCCGCATCCCCTACTACGCCGCGTCCGAGTTGGTGTGGAATGGCCAGACCATCGGTAAGCGCATGATGAAGATCAAGGTGGTCTCGGCCGATGGTCAGGCGCTGACAACGCAATCCCTCGTCGTTCGCAACCTGATGAAAGAGGCCGAGATTTTTCTGCCTGGCACGCTGGTTCTGACCCTGAATGCCGAGGCCCTGATCCCTTCGCTGATCTCGCTGGCCTGGATACTGGGCGTGGTTGCGGTGCCGGTGTTCAACAAGCGCAGCCAACGGCTGGGGGACATTATCGCAGGCACCTATGTGATCCACCTGCCCAAGCCGATCCTGCTGCCCGATATGTCCAAAGCAATCAAGCCCGCCACCGCCACCCAGCCCCGATTCCAATTTCTGACCCATCAGCTTGAACATTACGGCGCGTTCGAGTTGCAGACCCTCGAAGGGTTTTTGCGCGGCGCGGCACGCTCGACCGGGCCCGAGGCACACAAACGGAAAAAGGAAACCATGGCCGCAATTTTCGAACAGGTCCGGCGCAAGATCGACTACGCCGATGCGGTCCGCCCCGAAGACCAGCTTGCCTTTCTCGAGGCCTTCTACAAAGCACAACGCGCCTTCTTGGAACAGCGCCAGTTGTTCGGCGACAAACGCGCCGATAAATTCCACGGCGAGGCAGACAAACAAGGCTAACCACGCCTGTTGCAGATTTACCCAAGCGAGAAGCAGAAAAACGAAACTCGTCTTGAGGATGAACCCGTTCTAAAGGCTCTATCAGAGACAGAACATTAGAATGGTTTGGAACAAAAAATGACAGATACAGCCAATCCCGAATACCCCGAGGCTCACATGCCCCTAGGCGTCGGAGCCATTGTCGGCGAGACGTTTTCGATCTTTTTCAAAAAGCTCCACCTTGTGCTTCTGTTGGGGTTCATTCCGGCCCTGATCGAAGTCATTGTGAACAATTACACGGTGGCGCAGTCTTTCGACGATATTGGCACCGCCAGTTTCGACAATACCGCCTTCTATTCTGGTGTGATCGTGTCGGCTCTGATCACATTGCTCGCATATGCCGTCACCACGGCCGTGATAATACAGTTCGCCTATGACGCAAAACTGGGGCGCGCGGCGCGTATTGGCAGTTATTTCTCGGCGGCTGTCGTCAACCTGCCTGCCATTGCAGTTCTGTCGATCGTAACCACGATCTTGTATTTTATCGGACTTGTTTTTCTGGTCGTGCCGGGTATCTGGATCTACGCCGTATTCTCCGTCATCGTACCGGCCATCGTGATCGACAAGGCCGGGTTCGGCGCGATGGGACGCAGCGCGACTCTGACCAAGAACTACCGATGGCCCATCATCGGCGCGCTGATCCTGATGGGTATATGTATTGTGCTGGTCGTCATGGTAGTCACATTTGTTTTCGCAGCTGCGTTCGGGTTTTCCGGAATTGCTGATCCAACGGCATCTTTGGGTCCCTGGGTCTTTTTTGAGGCCGCGCTCAACGCGATTGCCTACGGTTGGCTCAGCATCACCATCGCGCTGATCTTTGCTCGCCTGAAGGAGATCAAGGAAGGTGTCAGCGTCTCAGATCTGGTGGACGTGTTCAAGTAAGTCCACGCCCCGCAGCCCGATCACAGGGCTGCGGGCATCTGCGCGTATCTGCGTGACATTTTCGCGTACATTTCACAGGCCAATAACACCAACATGTCCGCAACGGCTGGCGGCGCGTGCTTTGCTGCTGTATCACTCCGGTGGTAATGCAGGACGGCGGGGTCATATCTTCACAACAACAGGGCGATCTGGGGCAGCGGCGCCAGGTCTCGGTCCTGTTTGCGGATATGGTTGGCTATACATCGATCGTCTCGAAACTGGACGAAGAACAAGCGTTGGAGTTTGTGCGTCTGGTCTACGACACCCTCTCGGGTGCGGTATCACAGCATGGCGGCACGGTCCGCGATTTTGCCGGGGACAGCATCATGGCGCTGTTCGGCATCCCTGACGCGCTAGAGGACCCGGCCGAACGGGCCTGCCGCGCCGCCGACGCCATTCATCACGCTTTCCGCGCATCCGCCCAAAAGATCGAGGCCCGCTTTGGTGTGCGCCCTCAGATGCGGGTCGGCATCAGTTCCGGCACCGTTCTGATGGCTGCCGTACAGGGCGCAGACGGCCCGGCAACAGCGGTGGGCAGCACGGTCAACATGGCGTCGCGCATCGAAAACCTGGCCCCATCGGGGGGTACGCTGATCTGCGACAAGACCCGCAGCCTTGTCGAATGGGTGACTGAGCTGCGCTTTGATGGGGAACATCAACTCAAAGGTCTCGCTGCCCCTCAGAAATTGTGGCAACTGCAATCCGTACGGGCCGATGCCTCGCGATTTGATGCCTCGGTCGCGCGTGGTCTCAGCACCTATGTGGGGCGCGAAAGCGAACTGACTCAATTGGCTGATTCATTGGCTCGGGCGCGCAACGGCGTTTCGGTGGTGGATCTGGTGGCGGAACCAGGCTTGGGCAAAACCCGGCTTGTGTTCGAGTTCCTCAACCGCCTGCCCCGCGATCAGATTGACGTCCTGACTGGCTATTGTTTTGCGGATCGGCAGCAGGTTCCCTTCCTCCCGATCATCGAGATTGTCCGAACCGGGTTCCGCATCAAGGATCAGGACAACCCAACCCGCATCGCCTACAAGATCGAAACCGGCCTGAAAGCTTGGGAGTGCTTTTCTCAACAGAATTTGGGCCTGCTGATGAACCTGCTTGGCCTGACACCACCGCCGGACGCATTGGACGGGCTTGACGGCGTTCTCATTGGCCTGCGCACCCGTGAATTGCTGCCCGAGCTGCTGAAAGCGCGATGCGCCAAGCAGCCCGTGATCCTGTTCATCGAAGACAGCCACTGGATCGACAGCGCCTCGGAAGAGCTGTTGCAGGGCATCGTCAACCGGTCGGACCTGACCAACTTGTTGCTGATCCAGACGCACCGCCCGGAATACACGCCTGCTTGGCGCGATGACGACAAGGTTCGGACCATCGCGCTGAAACCGCTGGTGACCGAAGATTTCGCCAACCTGGCGCGCAATCGGCTGGGCGTGACCACTTTGCCCGCTGGACTGGACCGGCAACTGGCCGAACGTGCCGGTGGCAATCCGCTGTTTGGCGAAGAAATCCTAACCTATCTGCTGGAACAAGGCAGTCTGCGGGTCGACGCTGCCGAAGCGCATCTGGATATCGACATGGCGCAGGCCGATCTGCCGGCCAGCATGCTTAACCTGCTGACCACCCGCGTTGATCGTCTGTCGACCGAAGATCGAGACCTGCTGCAAGCCGCCGCCGTAATTGGGCGACGGTTTGATCCCGGTCTGCTCTCGCAACTGGCCAAAGACCCCGGCGAAACCGGTGACGCCCTGCAGCGACTTCAGGCTCAGGACGTGCTGTATCGCGACGAAAACTCCTCGGACTACGTGTTCAAGCATGTCCTACTGCGCGATGCCGTGTATCAAAGCCTTGTGGCCACCCGCCGCGCGGGCCTGCATCTTGAAGTGGCCGAGTGTCTGGTTCTGCGCAACGCAAACCGCCTGCAGGAAGTGGCCGAAATGTTGGCTTATCACTACAGCCAGACGGACCAGACCGACAAAGCGTTCCGGTATACGGCGATGGCCGGGGACAAGTCTCTGGGTGTCTATTCGCTGGATGAGGCCAACAACTACTACACGGCAGCCTATGCCCTCTATGAAAGCGACCCAGACTGCGCCTCAAAGTCCGAGTTCGCCGCGTTTCTGGCCAGCTTTGCGCTGTGTTCGAACATCTCGCTCAGGGTCAAAACGATCATTGACCTTGCCGGGTCCGTGCGCCCCATCCTTGAACAGGTGGGCGACAGCTCTCATCACGCGCTGTTCCTGCACCACTACGTGTCCTGTCTTGTCTGTAATGGCAAATACCGTGAGGCGCACTGGGTGCAACAGGATCTGACCGCCATGGCTGAGCGCCTTGGCGATCCGGCCTCACGGGCCTATGCCATGGTGAATGAGCTTTCGGTGTCGATCTATTTCTCCCCGATTTCTAACGCCGAGTTCGAAGCAAAGGCGCGCATGATCGAGGCCGAACTGGAAAAGATCGACGACGCCTATATCCAGAACTTCTACCTCGCCACCATCGGTTGGAACGAACTGACGCGCGGACGGGTCGCCCGCGCACACGCCACCGCAGACAAGATGATAGCACTGGGCAAAAAGACCAACGACCCAAGGGCTTTGGGCTATGGCACAGCGATGAAAGCCCTGATCGCCATGGTCGCCGATGACCACGAAAAGGCGCTGGCCATCGCGGAAGAGGCGCACAAGGCTTCAAAAGTCGAGTTCGAACGCGCCATCGCCGAGGCCGCCCGCGTATCAGCCATGGTGCCCACGGAAACACCCGGCGCGATCGAGATCATTGAGGCCCATATAGACAATTGCAATGAACACGGCTGGACCCTGTTCACCATGGGCCCGGCAACGATGCTCGGGGTAGCCTACGCTCTGAAGGGACGCATCGCCGACGGGCTACGGCAGATCGAGCGAGCCGTTCAAAAGCGCACGGACGAAGGCACCAAAGTCTCGGCCGATTGGGCGCGTTTATTCCTGTGCGAAATGTATCTTGCCATCCTGACGGGTGAGGGCGGAGCGTCGGCTGGTGTCTTTCTTCGGAACTTCCGCTCAATCCTTTGGGTGCTGTTCTTTGGCGAAAAGAAACTGGTTGCGATGCTGGACGAGGTGCGCAGCAACCCCCAATTCGACGACAAAGGGCATTATATCGCCCGCTGCGACATGATCCTTGGGTTGCTCTACAAAGCGCGCAAGAAGAAGCAATTGGCCGTGCAACACCTGAGCAAAGCCCGCGTCATCGTTGAAACCGCGGGCCAATCCCCGATGCTGTCCCGGATCGACACGGCTCTGGCCGAGTTGGCCTAGAAGTTTATCCGAAATTTGCCAATATTTAAGGTTGCGGCGGAGTGGAAGTGCGGAACTATGCCTGCAAGTTACTGAAAGGTATATATTGAATTTGAAAAACAGTGGGTTAAACTATTAAAGTACTGAACTGAACTTGGTGTCTAGCGGAGCAAAGCCCAAGGTTAGAATGCTAGAATTCTCGTTTCGAAACACATCGCTGCCACTCATACAAATTTCAGAGAATGACAACTCTGAGCCTAAAGGGCCCAACGCTGCGCGTTCGACGCAGGTCAGCTTGACAAGGCAAAGCGCCAAACGTCTGCCAGACGAAATTTGAACATAGGCGCGAAGCCATACTCATGCTATTTTTAAGATGGGTTTGTAGGGCGGGAAGCTGTTGGATCGCCAGCATTCAAAAGAGATTGACCGCGTCTTAAGCGGTTTCGATACAGGGCGAGACCGACTTGTCGCGGATAGCTGGCAGCGCTGTGTTGAAACCTACGGTATGGATCCCTCACGACAAGAACCTGCGCACATCCTGCCTGACACCAAATTCCGAGAACATCTGGAGCAATCCGAACGTCTGATCGCGACCGCGCGTTCGGGGCTGCAATCGCTGTTTGCGCAGGTGGCAGGGCAGAACTACGTCCTGCTGCTTGCGGATGCAGATGGCGTCTGCGTCGATTTCTTTGGCGACCGGAACTTCGAGGACGAGCTCAGAACTGCGGGTCTTCATCTGGGTTTCAAGTGGACGGAAGAGTTGGCAGGAACGAACGGAGTGGGGTCGTGCATTGTTACAGGTCAGCCAGTGACTATCCATCAGGGCGATCATTTTTCGATCACGCATACGCCGCTGTCTTGCACGGCAGCGCCTATTTTTGACACCAAAGGAGCTCTTGCGGCTGTTCTGGATGTGTCATTGTTGCGTGGACCCTCACCAAAGGCGTCGCAGAATCTGGCCATGACATTGGTGACGAACTCCGCCCGTCGCGTCGAAATGGCAAACCTGATGGCATCGACCCGGCGAGATTGGGTCCTGCGCTTTTCAGCCAGCCCCGAGTTTCTTGAGGTCGATCCCGAAGCGGCGGTTGCAGTGGACGGAGGTGGCAAGATCATCGGTATGACCTCGGGGGCCCGACGTGCGCTGGACCCGGACGGTTCGGGCCACCTGATCGGGTCGCAATTGCAGGACTGGCTTGAAATCAGTGTTGATGACATGCCCGAGTTCATGCGTGGCAGACCGTCCGAAGACCGCGTTCTACACCTAAAGGACGGGCGCGCGCTCTATGGTCATGCCGTTGCTCCACAGACGCCGCAGATGACGGCAGCTCTGCGCAAACGGGAACAGGTTCTGCCTGGTGCCCTTGGTAGTTTTGCAGGGCCGGATCCGGGCCTTCAGCAACTTTTGAACAAAGCGGCCCGTCTTGCGCCGACCAATCTGCCGCTTTTGCTGACCGGTGAAAGCGGGACGGGCAAGACCAAGCTGGCGCGCGCGATCCATATGGCTGATCCTGCGACACAGGATTTCCACACCGTGATCTGTTGCGATACGCCAACATTCAATTTCTGCCATGGTATCGAACCCGGCACACTGTTCCTGCGTGGCGTTGAAGACCTGAGTGAGCCTGCTCAGGCCTCTCTTTTAGCAGTGCTTGAGCGGCGGGCTGATCTGAGGATCATCGCGTCATGCGGGCAGCCCCCGGCGGGATTGCAGGGCAGTCTGCGCGAAGATCTGCTGCACCGGATTGCGGGGGCCACAGTGTCTCTGCCGCCTTTGCGCCACCGTGCGGATCTGGATTGGCTGATTGATCGTCTGCTCCGACGGTTTGCCAGCCATGATATTCGCCTCTCGACCGCTGCCCGCGCCGACCTGAAATCGCGATTGTGGCGCGGCAATATTCGTGAACTGGAACACCTGCTACAAAGTTCGGTCGCCCTGTGTCAGGACAACATCATCGACTTAACGGATTTGCCCGCCACGGCACTAGCCCCTACGCAAAAGCAGGACTCAGATGATCTGGAAGCACTTCTGCGTGCTTGCGATTGGAACATGTCCCAACTGGCAAGGCGCCTTGGTGTGAACCGATCGACGATCCTGCGCCGTATGCGAAAAGCCGGGCTTAGACCGCCCGCTTAAACGAATATGTACCCGTGTTGCGCCCTTGTTGCGCGCGCAACAAGCAATGGCGTTTTTGGACCGCACCAAGTGTTTATGCGCCAAATCCGCTTGCCCGAAGGGTCGCGGATTTGCCAGCCTTCTGCTCTGTGGAGATAGGGAGGATGATATGCTCGACACAACACTCTCGGATCAGGTGCAGGGGTTTCTGGATGACTTCGGCGCGGCTTTGTCCCAAGGCGATATCGATGCCGCCTGTGATATGTTCCAGGACGATTGCTATTGGCGCGATCTGGTAAGCTTTACCTGGAATATTAAGACGGTCGAGGGCAAGGCGCAGGTAGCAGATATGCTCGCGCATCAGTTGGCCACAACCAAGCCGAGTGGTTGGAAAATAGCCGAAGGTGAAGTTCCAACTGAAGACGGCGGAATAACCACCGCTTGGATCGAGTTCGAAACCGAAGTGGCACGCGGCTACGGGTTGATCCGCCTCAAGGATGGCAAGATTTGGACATTGCTGACCACGATGCTCGAGCTGAAAGGTCATGAAGAGCCCAAAGGGTTCAACCGTCCACTTGGGGCCAAGCACGGTGCGGGCAAACACAGGACCACATGGGCAGAAGAACGGGCGAAGGAAGAGGCTGAACTGGGTTTCGAAACACAGCCCTACTGCGTCATCATCGGCGGTGGTCAGGGCGGGATCGCTATGGGCGCGCGGCTGCGTCAGCTGGGTGTACCGACGATCATCGTCGAACGGAATGATCGGCCCGGCGACAGTTGGCGCAATCGCTACAAATCCCTCTGCCTGCACGACCCGGTCTGGTACGACCATCTGCCCTATATCAAGTTCCCGGAAAACTGGCCCGTCTTCTCGCCCAAGGACAAGATCGGTGACTGGCTTGAGATGTACACCAAGGTGATGGAGCTGAACTATTGGACCCGCACGGCGGCCAAATCCGCAACGTTCGATGAAAGTAAGGGCGAATGGACCATCACGGTGGACCGGGACGGCGAAGAGGTTGTACTGCGGCCCAAGCAACTGATCATGGCGACGGGGATGTCCGGCAAGAAACGCATGCCCGATTTTCCGGGTATGGATGTTTTCAAGGGCGAACAGGTGCATTCGTCGGAACATGAAGGTCCCGACAAATGGGCGGGCAAGGAAGTTGTCGTGGTGGGGTCCAATAACTCGGCCCATGACATCTGCGCGGCGCTTTGGGAAAACGATGCCGATGTGACAATGGTGCAGCGGTCCTCAACCCATATTGTCCGCTCTGACACCCTCATGGAAATCGGTCTGGGCGATCTTTATTCTGAACGTGCGGTGCGGTCTGGCATGACGACCGAAAAGGCCGATCTGATCTTTGCATCGCTGCCCTATCGCATTCTGCACGAATTCCAGATTCCGGCCTATGCCGCGATGAAAGAGCAGGACAAAGAGTTCTATGACGGGCTGGAAAAGGCCGGGTTCTGGCTGGATTGGGGCGATGACGATAGCGGGTTGTTCATGAAATACCTGCGTCGCGGATCAGGCTACTACATCGATATCGGGGCCAGTCAGTTGATCATTGATGGTGAGATCAAGCTGAAACGCGGTCAGGTCACCGCGCTTGATGAAACCGGAGTTATCCTTGATGACGGCACGCATCTGGATGCCGATCTGGTGGTCTACGCGACCGGGTATAACTCGATGAACGGCTGGGTCGCGGACCTGATGGGTCAGGATACGGCAGATCGGCTTGGGAAATGCTGGGGTCTGGGCTCTGACACAACCAAGGACCCAGGGCCTTGGGAAGGCGAGCAACGCAATATGTGGAAGCCGACACAGGTTTCAAACCTTTGGATGCATGGTGGAAACCTGCATCAGTCTCGGCATTATTCACAATTCCTGTCGCTGCAGATAAAGGCCCGAATGGAGGGTATCCCGACGCCGGTCTACGGCCTTCAAGAAGTGCATCACCTCAGTTAAAGCATTCGCTTCGACCAAAAAATGGACATCGCGCTATCGCGAAATGAAAAAACAGTTGTAGCGGTTCCATTCTAATTGATGAGCTTTCTTTACAGCTATCCTTAATCAGGAGAATCTTCATGCTCGTCCAGGTCCAAAACCGCAGGGTCGATCATGCGTTTGCTCGCGCTCATCCTGACTGAGTTCCGCATGGCTTTACTCCGCCGGAGCAATCTCCGAAAACGCGCTTCGTCGAGCACAAGCAATGTCGAAGGTGCCAACACCCGCACGTTCACGCGACGGGGTCGTTTCATTAGCATGGCCAATTGCCCAAACATTTCGCCACGACCTAACCGCGTGATGTGTCTGCCGAACTCCACTTCGACTGCCCCAGAAGCGATAAAAAACACACTCCGGGTCAATTCATCTTTGGAAAGGATCGTGTCACCCGCGTTGGCGTAACGGGTACGAAGCGCTCTACTGAGTTTTCGCAATGAAGCTTTGTCGAGATCAGAGAATAGTGGAAACTGCCTGACCAGATCCCGCCCCTTCAGGGCGATGTCAAGTACAGGACGCCCTTCGGACAAAGCACGTCGTGCCGCCACTTCCTGCATCAACACTGAATAGAGCTCTTCGCCTACCAGGCCATCCTCGCGCATGACCAAGTATTCTCGCTCCTCCAGTCGCAATGCCGTCCTTCGGATGAACCGCCGCTCCAGCTTTTCCGCATAGCCTGGATATTGGAGCCGCAATCCTTCAAGCGCTGTTTCAACCGCCTCGGATCGGCGCTCCAAAAGGTCGTCTAGCAACTCCGCAACCCGGCGACCGTGGATCCGGCGTATGCGACCACGGACAAACCCATCGAGATCCTGAAGGATCAGACGTTGCATAAGCAGTCTTTCGAACCTGTCCGCTGTTATACGAGTGAGCGGAAACGAGATTCGTAGGCGGTTGTGCAGGAACACGGCGATCCGAAAAGACTTGCCATAGACGACGGATCGATTGGACGCGCGCTGATAGCCGATCCGCCCACCGGTCCTTGCGCCTTCAATGAGCCGATCCGCGTCTGACAGAATTTTTTCGCTGAGAACGGATGACATGGTGCGCTCTCGCATTCGGGCCAAAACTGAATCACGCTCCGCACCGGCCAACGCAATAAGGCCAAGCGTGACCCGGTCGCGATCAAGGATCTCCGCGCTGTCCTCGGCGGCCTTTACAGCCTCGTCGAGGCGTTCGCTAAACTGTTTGGCTTCGTTTCTTACAATTTGGTGGGTCAGGTCGTAGTTTTCTGCGGTGCGGGATACATCCTCGCGGACCGATTGCAAGGCGACCGCGACCACCTGGCGCGACAATGCCGTATCAAGCGGAGTGAGTTCGTCGAGCCCTAGCTTTGTGATCACCGTTCGCAAGGTTGTCCCTTGGATAATCAGTGTAAACAGCGTAAAGCCAGTGGCCAAAATGCCGACCAGACGCTTTGTTTCGAGCGGTACTTGAGTGCTTTCGGTGACTGCTAGTGCCAATGCCAAAGTCACAGCGCCCCGCAGCCCACCCCAAAGCATTGCGGTGCGATAGGGGCGTTCCACAACTGGCGACAGACCGATTGTCGTGAGCAAGGGCAACAAGCCGAACAGAACCGCCGCCCGCGCCAGTGTTGCAGCAAGAACCACCACTGCCAGCAGGCCAAAGTCAGACGGCTGCACCCCTTCCAAAAGCCGAGGTATCAACAATGCTGCAAGAATAAAAATTAGCGCTCCGGCCCAGTGTGCAAGAAGATCCCATACTTCTTGCAGATTTGTCCATGCGATCGGTGACAAACGACCGGGGCCGGTGAGGTTGAGCGTTAGTCCTGTGATCACCACTGCGATAACACCCGAAGCCCCGGCGCTTTGTTCCGCAACGATATAGGCGAGGTACGGCAGCGCGACAGAAATTGAAATTTGTGCCTTGTCCCAACGGTCTACGAAGGCCATCATCCAAACCGCTATACGCGCCATAAGCCAACCGGTGAGTGCTCCGCCGGCGATCAACAGCGGAAACTGCCCCACGGCTTCATTTAATGATGGATCAGGTCTCCCGAGCATCACAAAGCTCATGAATAGCCCGAAAAGAGCAATCGCGGCAGCATCGTTCAGGAGGCTTTCGCCCTCGATTATTCGCGACAACCTGCGTGGTGCGGAGATTGACCTAAAAATGCTTACAACCGCCGAGGGATCAGTTGTCGATACGATAGCACCAATCAACAGGCAGGCGACCAGCGGTAAAGCACTTACCCAACTGAGCGCATAGCCAATAGAGAGGGTAGCCACAATCACCGCGACAACGGCCATCATCAGGATGGGCATCCAGTCATCCAGCATCCTGCGCAGGTTCATGCCAAGTGTCGCTTGGAAGAGCAACGTTGGCAGGAAAACATAGAGGAAGACGTCTGACCGGATCGGCAAATCAATAATCGCCTGCGCTCCCGGGTTCAGTGCATCCGTCAAGTCAGTGTTGAGAAAGAACGTTGCGCCAAGTCCGATCACTATCCCCAGGACCGCTAGGATAACGCTGTAAGGCAGGCGCATACGTGCAGCCAACGGTTCTGCCACGCCGATTACAACAAAAAATGAAGTGATGATGGTCGTAATGACGACAATATCCATTACTACGTATTACCTGAGAACTCGAATTAAGGGAATTCGCCCCTTCAACAGGATCGGCTTTGTGGGATCAACGTGTTGGCTCAAAAACATCCAGATTGCGCAGTTGTAAGTTATGTTTGCAATGGTAGGCCGCTCTTTGACACTAGCTCTGTAAGTGAACCGCTGGAATATTTCGATCACCGCGCTTTGCAAAGTCCGCTTCCTTCGCATAGCTTTCGTCGGTTGAGCGCGCCGCAACGTTCACTAAGGGTTCGGAGCAGTCGCTCGCTGCCATTCGGTTGAATAGCTACTATGATTGCAATATTGGCCGAATTTAGGACAACACCTTAACCGACTCAATTTTGGTTCTTCTGACAAAATCTGGGCATCTAAGATGGCACCGCAACAAAGTTATACTTACAAAGTTATACTTACAACTTTCGCAAATATGCCCAAGAGACATATCCCTTTAGACCACGCGCACGTTGCAAGGACACACGGCACCAACGGGTGCTGCCGGTCTGCTCGCAACTGTGAACTCTTAAAGCGGTTCCATTTGGAAGGCCCACTATAACATTGAACCCTATTCCGGGTCCTGCACGCAATTTCAGCATGCCTCCGTCTTCAACGCCAAAAACCTCGTATTGCCCAAGTGAAGCTGCCGTTGCGGATTGAGCTATAACATTGGTGCCTAAGAAATAAGCCACTAAGGGCAAGAAGATTGCACTTCGCATAACGTTAACCTGCCTGTTTCCTCAAATGCAGTCTTAGCGCCTCCGATCATCAAGCGTAACTCCTTGACCAAAGAACGGGCACGTTTAAACCGACCATTGAACTAAGATTTTTAAGTATGCCGAAGGTCAGGTTTGGGATCAACTTGGCCATCTGAACATTTTTCTCAGATGACAGCTTATGAACGGAAAGAAGACACACAAGGGTGTGGCAGTGCGAGTTAGGGCCTGCCTCTACTGTCCAAAAACGCTTTATCAGGCTCTTGATATCCAGCTCCTTCATGGCTGCACACCCTCACAACAATGGTTATGAAGAGTGCCATCAGGATTGCTCTGGCACTTGGGGTTTGGAGTAAGTATTTCATTATTCTTTTTTATTGTTGCGTGAGTGACTTGGCAAAGAAGTCCCGCGCCTTTTCATTCAGCCCGTCAGTTGAGCTCAACTAACCGGCAGCAGGCCGCATTTGGAAGCGGTTCGGAGGAGGTCAATTGATAGGTTTTTGCTCCGAGCGCCAACAGTTCGTGAGCATCCGTGATTTGAGGTATCCGGATTTCAAAGCAACAAAAGACAACCACTCTGTAAATTTAACGACGTCAGAGTTAGTAGCGCGGTTTTACGAAGGCTTTGATGTTAAGAAGGAAATGACGCAGGATCAAACCTTCCATTCAAACGCCAAGGCAAAGAAACTTCTCGGTTTTGATCCTCAGCATGATTGTCGGGACTACCTGAAATCAAAGTTCCTGCATCTTAAAGATTTCGCTCTTACCTGCGCGCACAACGCGACCAGAACTACGCCTTGGATACGCCGTTTCTCGCAGCCACGAAATCGACAAGGTGGGGAACATAGTCGTTCGGCCCATCACCTCCAGCGGCCAGCGCCATTGCAAAACTGTTTTTTGCGGCGTTTCCGATTGGATTGGACAGCCCCACTTCATCTGCCATGGCTTCGAGGTAACGCAAATCTTTTAGAGCATTGGACAGAGTGAATTTGTGGGACTCTCGATTGCCTTCAACGGCGTACCCCATGAAGGTTTGATAAAACCCGCAATCCATCCTGCTGCCACGAATGACCGAGTCGAATTCCTTGGTGGAAATTCCGACTTTTTCGGACAGTGCCAACGCTTCCGAATAGAGCGCCGCATATCCCAGTGAAAGAAAGTTATTCAGAAGCTTCATTTTGTGTCCTGCAGCACATGGGCCAATGTGAACGATGGTTTTTGCCCAAGCTGCGATAACCGGGTTCAACCGCTCAAAAACAACAGGGTCAGCGCCGACCATGGTCGCCAGCTCTCCGTTTTGTGCCTGCACGGGTGTCCCGCCCAACGGCGCGTCCGCCATATGGTGACCGGCCTGCGCTAACTTATTCGCGAGTGCCATAGTGGAATTCGGGTCTGACGTGGAACAATCCACAACGACGCTACCGGCCTGCATGGCTGGCATCATCGCCGCGACAATTGCCTCGACCTGAGGTGAACCGGGTGCACAAATATGGATAACTGAGGAACCTGCAGCGAGCTCCGCGAGGTTTTCCGCCTCCATCGCACCCTGAGCGACCAAGTCACCGACAGGGCCACGGTTTCGATGAGCAACCACATTAACTTTGAAGCCGGCTTTTAGCAGATTTGCGGCCATACCCTGACCCATCAAGCCAACACCAACAAATCCTATCGTTTCTTCGCTCATCGAGGTCTCCCTTTACCATTCACGGAGAGTCAGTGTGGACTAGTACAGAATGAAAAAGCAATGGTGGCTTAACTTTGCTTCGTGAACCAAGGCGCAGGACGCAGCGAATGAACGTTTCTAGTCCTTTTCGACAGATGCTGCGCTTGAACCAAGTGTCTGCATTGTGCTCGAAACAGTCGTTCCTCGAATTCAACTTTAAGTCTGCTCTGCGCGCTATCCGGTCATTCATTCTAAACGTATGAAGGCAGAAGAATGGAACAAATCGGATCGCTCCCATCTGGATCGCCAGCATTTCTTCGATCTCGTCTTGCGGTTTAACCCCGGCAACAACCGACATCACGAAGTTCGATGTTGTCTCCGAGACAGAACTGTCCTGCTGTCCGGGAGTCGCGACTTGATCCATAACGCCTTCGAAGAACGGGTAGTCTGCTGTGCCAAGCTAATGCATCGCCAACCCCAAGATTTCTGCCGCCTCGTTCATCGACAGAAACACCTTGCCGTTGTTGCTGCCGTTAGAGCGGGAGTGAAGCTCCAGCCAGAGCTTCACTGCAGGTCCGGACTGAGCCCGCCATGCCGGAGATTTGATCATGGCGTAGGGCAGAGGGACTTATTGGCCCTCATCTGACCGTTTGCCCTTCGGAGATCGACGCCTACTCATCGCGGCACCTCCTCTGGAAATGCTCGGGAATGGCATCTGACTTCGGAACGTCGCAGCCGATATGCGCCCGGACGAGCCGGGTCAGACCGGATTTGGACACACAGTACCCTAGCGTGTCCCATGCTGCTCCCCCAGCGGGAAATTGGGGGCTCTGGCGCTGAAACAGCCATTGGACGCCGTCCCGACATACGGCGATGCGGTAGACACCATGGCGCAAGAGCTCGCCGCTGTAGTTCTCAGCGGTTTCTCGATGATCAGTTCGGGGAAGCGAGCATGTGTCTAGCCCCCTGTCGTGTGAGGTATTGATCGACTTGGAAAGGGAGATATCAGCCATGCTCGATCCTTCCTTTCCCTACGATCACCCGTTCGACCGGGTGGCTCAGCGGCGACCAGTAGTACCGGCGCTTGTTTTGTCTTGTCGGCGCGGGGCATCCTGTGGCATCAACTGGACTTGCTAGGTTGGCAGTTGATGTCACTGGAAAAGCCCCATGTCCGCGCTTGGAGTTGGGGTTTTTCACTATGTAGCCTGGTTGTCGGGATCGGTGCGCCGCGCCGCCAGCCAGGCGTTCAGATCCGCGTTGTAACAAGCGATCCTCCGTCCGATGCGGATAAGCCGAAATCCGTGCGCAGCGGAACACCCTTGTGGTTCTCGTGTCTTTTGACCGTTACGCGCACGATCCAGCGCAGCGCATAAGAGGGATCAACAAAAAGATACAGTCCAGAACCGTCGCCATGCCGACCTAGGCCAAGATTATCTACCAGCTTCCCGCAGAGCGCAGCCATTAAAATACCACAAAATATACCACTCAATGAGATGTACTAAGGTTAACTTAGTAACGCTCAAGATGATACGATGAGATAGTAAACGCTGATAATTTATAGCTAAACGGCAAGTTAGAAAGGACGCGCCAGTTATCCGAAATAGGTTTATGGCGGAGACGAAGGGATTCGAACCCTCGAGACGGTTTCCCGCCTACTCCCTTAGCAGGGGAGCGCCTTCGACCACTCGGCCACGTCTCCACGGACGGGTATATCCGTGCAAGCAGCGGAAGTACAAGGGCATTTCTTCAGGGATTGGATTTTTTTACAGACCCGCGCGAAGCTGTTGAAATAGCGCGAAATAGCGATTTTTGACTGGGGGCATTCACCTGTTCAAGCTGCGCATTACTGTTCACAATCATGATCAAACAAAAAGGGATCGAAGCTTGCGCGAGTGGCCGTTGCATGTTGCACTAGTTCAAAGACTTTAGATCACGCGGCGGTCGCAGTATTCGGCTAACACCGTCGAAAAGGGTGGTGTGGGTTCTGACTATCCTCAGATCACCGAATGAAAGGTGTTGTCAAGATGGATCACGAACCGGGCATGGACCGGACACAAAAAACGGTTCAGGGCGGCTTGTTCGGTACTTTGTTCGACTGTGATGTTTGCGGGAGCAGGATTTGAACCTGCGACCTTCAGGTTATGAGCCTAACGAGGTGA